>CAZYCI010000099.1:2179-4843 GCA_964645955.1 uncultured Thermotogae bacterium | reverse complement strand
AAGTGAAAAACCTGATTATGTCCCTGTAGGTTATGAAGATCATCAAACCGATCAGGATAAAGAACCCCACAGTGTTTATTAGGCCTTCTTTCTCCGGAGGTATCGGTTTCCCCCTTACTAGCTCGTACGTTGCGTACCCAATCCGGCTGCCGTCCAGCGCCGGGAAAGGAACCAGGTTGATCAAACCGAGATTAAGACTAATCAGCGCAATCATGAAAAAGAGGGAGTACATACCCTGGCTTGCGCTTTCACCTAGTAAGTTGGCTATACCGACTGGCCCGGTCACGGCCTGGCCGGCGGGGACTTCTCCGCCTATTATCATTCTAATACCCTGATAGGTTAGAACTACTATCGTCTTGATTTGACCCGTGCCTCTCTTTATTGCCGTAAGCGGTCCAACCGGATCACGGATGGTTTTGAGTGAAATACCGGCAAAAACGTCCTCGGGCTTTTCCGGATCGGCGGTCAAATTTAGCCGTTCTCCGTCCCGCCTTACTGCCATAGTGACTTCGGCGCCGTCCTGCAGACCCTCCAGTGCGTTAACTATCGAAGCAGTATCCTTGATTTGCGTCCCGTTTACCTCAACTATTTTATCTCCCGGTTTAATTCCCATTTCCGCGGCCAGGGATTCGTCTTGCACCCCCGTAACTTCGTTGGTCATCGCCGTACCCAGCTTTACGCCCAGCATGTACTGGCCCTGGTCCTCGTAGTACCTCGGGGTGACGGAAACCTGGATCTCTCTACCGTCCCTGAGCAGTTCTATCGGAATGGGCTCCGGCTCACCGTCAATTGCCGTACTGATCTGGTTGCTATCGAATACGTCTCTACCATCGATACTCAGGATCTGGTCTCCCGTTTCAATGATTCCCCGGGAGGGCGAATTCTCCATGAATCCGTAAATGGATACCCTCGGTGTACCGGTTGCGCCGATGACCAGAATCATGATCAACAGCGCAGCTATCACGTTCATCGCCGGGCCGGAGACGGAAATCAACATCTTTGTCAGAGGATGCTGTGAATAAAACTTGCGGTCTTCCGGCACTTTTTCGTCCTGGTCAGCTTCCTCGCCGACGTCTTCCCCGGCCATTTTGACGTAACCGCCGAACGGGATCGGTTTTATGGCGTAGGTCGTCTCCCTGATCTTCTTGCTAACCAGGGATGGGCCGAAACCAATTGAGTACTCGTGTACCCAGACCCCCGATAACTTGGCAGATATCAGGTGGCCACCTTCGTGAATGGCAATCAAAAACGATAGTACCGCGAGAAAAATCAATACCGTTGTCATAGTGTGCTCGCCTTCATTATCAACCCTTTTTCCGTTGTGTGTTTGATTTTATACCTCTCGTCTATTCTGTAGCCGACTACCCAGATTACCCCATTTCGATCACAAACCAGGGGGACGTAATTCCGCTCCTCGCGTGGGACTTTTTCGTCAATAAAAAAATCCTTCAACTTCTTCTCCCCGTCCATGCCGAGCGGTACGAATCGATCGCCCGGTTTCCTGTTCCGGACGTGGATTGGCTGTTCAACTTTACTCCAATCTACCACTTCGGTCAAACTATCCGCCGAAAAGTCCCCCGGGTCAGGGATATCCTGCCCGGGCGTCCGTTGCAGGGTCAGTTCCATCCCGGCTTCTTCCAGCACTAGCGCCTCGCCGAGTTCGATCTCGTAATCGAACTCTACCCTTGTATTTTCAGAAACCTTCTTTCGTGCTTCCAGGAAGCGAGCGGTGCCGTTTCGCAGGATAAACCTGACTCCGGGAAGGTCGAGTTGCGCCACGGTCGGATTCTTTTCTAACTGGTCGATTACCTTCCGCACGTGGCTGGAAGTTACGTCCTTCAGGCTACCGCGAACTTTCAGAATCAGTCGTCTGAGGACCGCTTTCTTCAGGTAAGGGTGTAATTTTTGAATACCTTCTCTTTGAAAACGGATTTGGTCGTCTTCTCGTTCGACGTCGAGTTCTTCAATCTCTTTCGTTACCTTCTCCTGAATAAAGGAGCGAGCTTCATCCGCAAGGGAGCTGAGTTCTTTAACTTTCTTCCTGATTTGAGGGTTGTAGTTTTCCTCCAGCTCCGGCAATAGCTCGTGCCGGATTCGGTTGCGCAGGTGGTCGGTATCCCTGTTCGTCTCGTCCTGTCTGTAGTTCAAACCATTTGTTTCGGCGTAGTCCCTAATTTCTCGTCTCGAGGTATTTAGGAGCGGTCTGACGTAGAAGTCCCTTACCGGGTCCATTCCGCCGAGACCGCGCAACCCCGTTCCCTGAATCAGGTGCATCAGGACGGTCTCGACCTGGTCGTCCCTGTTGTGCCCCAGCGCTACGTAATCAGCAGCTTCTTTTTTCTTTACTTCCTCAAGGAAGTCGTACCTGACCCTTCTGGCCGCTTCCTCGAGCGAGAAGGCGGTGTCGGATAAATCTTTTACGTCGCGTTTTTCGACGGTAGAAGGAAGCCCCAGTTTTCCAGCTACCTCACGAACGAATTCGGCGTCTTCTTCCGACGCCACGCCCCGAATACCGTGATCGAGGTGGGCTACGGATAGCTCCAGGTCCTGTTCGTCCTTTAATTCGTAAAGCAGGCGAAGTAGGGTTATCGAATCGACTCCCCCGGAAACGGAAACGACGATCGAGCAGTCGGCGATCGAACGAGTCGACAAAAATTCCCTGAC
>CAZYCI010000099.1:0-2079 GCA_964645955.1 uncultured Thermotogae bacterium | reverse complement strand
TCACCTTTTCGTTTTAGAACAATCTAAGGAACCTCGGGAACGGATAAATTACTCGTTACGTGGCTTTCCGCTGGAGTTATCCCGGCTTTTGAATTATACTGAAAATTGGCTTTTTGGTTTTTTCTTCGAACGGTGATTAAGCAATGAGCTGTGATATTCCTTTTATCAAGGGTCATATGGGAGGTAACGAAATAATTCTCCTCAATCGGGCCGACCTCCCCAGGGAGCGAGAGCTGGAGAGCGGACTTGGTCTGCTGAGTCCGCCTCATATAAGAGGAGACCAGCTTGGACTCCTTTACGATAGCGATGGAGAAAATAAGTTAGGGGTAAAAATCGTCGACATAAACTCGCGGGACTACCTCCCCGTCTGTGGCGGTTTGACGCAGGTATTTGGCCGTGCTTATGAGGAGTTAGCTTCAGGAGAATTGCTTGGTCTCAACTTACCGGGGGAATTTGAAAGGGTCGATCTCGGCATGGAGGCCGGCGAATTTCCGGTTTTCGTCGATCGAGGTGTTACCGATTGCGGGGTGGTTTCCGTAATGGATTCCTTTCTGGACTCCGTTTACGAAGAAGGGGTCGAGGTGGGAGAGCTCGCCGGGGTGCGTAGTTACCGGGTCGGCCATTTTCTGGTAACTTTTGTTGAAGATGTGCTGAAAGAGTATCCAGAGGCGAGCTTCGATCCGATTGATCAGGCGACCGCAGAACTGTTGATCAAGTTACAGGAAAGGTTTCCGGTGGTTTTTGACGCTGACGGGGTCAACCGGGACTTTGTCGTCGTCGGTCAAACCGAAGGATCGGGAAAGGACGGCCAGTTGATCTTTCCCCACAACCTGTCGGAGGGTCTGGTGGAACAGACCTGCGGCTCCGGCACCGTCGCGGCGGTAGTCGCAATGGCGGAAGAAGGAATGATCCCCGGAACGGGAGCGTTGAACCTCGAATTTGCGGCCGGTGGTGACAGAAAGAGTATCGGTGGCCCGGAAACAACTTTTGTTGAACTGGTACTGGATGACAAGGGTATTGAGGAAATAAGCTTTTCTCACAGTTTGGTGGAAATTCTGGCCCGGGGGTACCTCGGGTTACCCGAGAGTTAAGGCCCAGGCAATTGCTCCCATCAGGACGTTGCTTCCTTCCAGCGGTGTTATCATGATTTTCGGCACTTCGTTCTGAGTATAGTTGCTGATCTTGTCCCGGATCGGGTTTGTGATAAGCTCGGGGTTGTTCAGCGCTACCCCGCCACCGATCGTGATCAATTCCGGGTCGTAGGCCTCGGTCACCGTAGCGAACCCGATGGCGTTTAACCGTCCCATTTCCTGAACGAGCTCCAGTGCGACTTCGTCTCCCTCTTTTGCGAGGTCGAACAGGTCCCGTGGTCTGAAGTCCTCGAAACCCCGGCGCTTCGCTTCGGCGAGTTTGCTTCCGTCGTCTTCGAGGTTCCGGTGACTGAGCTTCATTTCCACGAAATCGGGAATGTTCGAGCCCGAACAGTAGGCTTCCCAGTGACCCCGACGGCCGCAGCCACATTTGAGTTTCTCCTCCTCGTCGATCGTAAAGTGGCCAACCTCCGCCGCGTTCCCGTTTTTTCCGATCAGCAAGTTGCCGTCCATAATGACTCCGCCACCGATGCCCGTACTGATCGTGATGTAGACTATGTTTTCGTAATCCTGGCCGGCGCCGTATTTACTTTCCGCAAGGACCGCTGACACGCCGTCGTTTATCAGGCCGACTTTCGTATCGAATTCCTCTTCCAGTGGTTCCGCGAGCGGGACTACCTCCAGTGGAATATTTGAAGGGCTGGTTAGCTTGCCTTCCTCTCTGTTCATGGGTCCGGCAGAAGCAATGCCAAGGCCGATCAAGTCCTCTTCCCTGAAACCAGTTTCTTCAAATAAGCCGTGGCCAAGTCGAGCAATCTGCCTGCTGACCATCAACTCTTCCGAGGTTTGGATTGCTTCCCTCTTCCTGGCCAGTATATCTCCTTTCCTATCCGCAAGCGCTGCTCTTACCCAGGTCGCACCGATATCGACGCCTAGAGCGTATTTCTCATCCATCCCTTCCTCCTTTTTCCCTATTTTAAGTTATTCA
>CAZYCI010000098.1:0-4847 GCA_964645955.1 uncultured Thermotogae bacterium | reverse complement strand
CCGCTCCTGGTTGTCTCCAGCAAAAGCTCTATGTGACCACGTCCGCTCTCCAACGATAATTCCGTCCTCACACCTAGTTTTTCCAGTTTATCCTTTAACTGAATCGACTGTTCCGGCAAAACTTCCGTATCCGCTTTGCCGTGGGCCAGGAAGACAGGCGGAAGCGAAGCACTAACCTGGTTAAACGGCTGGGCTTCCTGCCAGTATCTTTTCTCGCCAAGAAACTGTCTTACCCGGTAATCCGCCTTCTCATAGGGGTAAAACTGGTAGACACCGGATAGAAGTATAAACCCTTCGACGGCTTCCGAATCCAGTCCGGCGATTTCCCGCCATTTCTTAGAGAAACCGACGAGCGCCGCCAGATGGGCACCGGCGGAATGACCGGCGAGATAGATATTTCCGGGGTAGTTCTCGTACTTATTTCGGATCCATTTGAGCGATCGGGCGACGTCCTCTACCTGATCCGGATACCTTACTTCCGGGGCCAGCCGGTAATTCGGCAGCGCCACTACGTAACCCCGTTTTGCCCAGGAACGGCCGATAAACCTGTGGATGTCCTTATTGCCCGTTATCCAGCCTCCCCCGTAAAAGAAGACTATCATGTCCGCGTCCGCGGAAATCTCATCCGGCTCGTATATATCCAGCTTCTGCCTCTCCTCCCTGCCGTAGCTGATCCCTCTTCTTTCGCGGGTTTGGGAGTTAGGAAAAAAGAGGTGCCGGCCGGTTGAAAAGAGCGTCGCCGGGCTCGGTTTCTCCGAAAGAAAAAGTTGCAATGTCGGTAAGTTCAATTCTCTTCTCCTCAAAAATTAGACCTTAATCTCTTGAATTATATTTCGAAGTATTGTAGCGAGCAACCGGAACCTCGTAACCCCTACACCCTGTCGAATTGGTGGGACGCCTATCTATAGGGAAACCAATCCTGCCGGCACCGCTAAAACCTCAATTTGAGAACCCCTTCAAACAAGGTGCACGATCAGCGCACCCCAGATGGTAAGCAGAATGTTACCCACGGCATAGGGAACCGTGTACCCTATTACCGGAATAGTGCTGTCCGAGTCCTCCTTGACGGAGTTCATTGCAGCGGTACAAGTGCCCGCTCCGGTCATTGCACCCATCAGCAAAACCGGATTCAGCTTCAGAGCGTATTTACCAAAGAACCAGGTTAGCAGGTGCGGGATTATAGTCAACAGTACCCCCGCGGCAAAGATTTTGACCCCTGACTTCTGCAGCGCCTGAATCGCTTTTGGCCCGGCAGATAATCCAACGCAGGCAATAAACAGGTTCAGGCCCAGGTCCGTAAAAATCCACATGGCGGAAGAGGGTATCTTGCCCCAGGTCGGTCGCAGGGACCGCAACCAGCCAAAGAAGAGGCCGGAGACGAGAACGCCACCACCGACACCGAGAGTTAAAGGAATTCCCGCCACAGGCACGGCTATCAACCCGAGAAGTGTGCCAAAAACAATTCCGCCCGCGACCGTTACTATATCGGTGACGTTGGAGGAGCGCTCGGGATAACCGATCGTATCGACAAAGTTATCAACTCTCTCTTTATCACCCATAACCTGCAACGTATCACCTTTACGTAATTTTAGATCCCTTTCGAACGGTAGTTCCTGACCCTGGCGCTCTACTTTCCGAACGAAACAACCCCTGGTGTGGTTATCTACAACATCTTTAAGAGTTTTACCGTCGAGTTTCTCGTTCGTCAGGCAGACGTCGAGAATCTCCCCCACCATATCCTGGAGCTCTTCGACCTCGACTTCCCGTCCGACCTTCTTACCGGCTTCAATTAGTGCCGTTTCCGTACCCAGAAGTAGTAGTTTATCTCCTCTTTTTACCTGTATCTCAGGGCTAAGGTCCCCAGTAACTTCGCCGTTCCGCTGGATTTTATCGATCGAAACCCTCCCCGGGAAGATCGAATCCTCTATTTCCCCCAACTCCTTTCCAACCACTTCATCCTTTTCCGCCGAATAAGCCCTTGGATAAACCAGGTTATTCCAGTGGAAGTTTTCTAACGACTCCTCTCCGCCCGTTCGCCCCATGTCCTTTTTGACGTCACGCGCGGACTCTTTCAGGTCGATCCCGAACAGGCCGGCAAGCAACTTCAGCAGAATTATCAGTCCGGCAGTTCCGAAGATGTAGGTTATCGCGTAAGCTACCGCTACCTCCGCCTGCAGGTTTATTTCGGCCGAGGGTGTAACCCCGGAGAGGTGCTTCAGCGCCGTATCCGCCGTACCAATCACCGCCGATTGGGTCATGGCGCCGCCCAGCATTCCGGCGATGTACCCCTGGTTCAGCCCGAATAGGTGCCCGAGAACGATCGCAGAAACGAGAGCTACGATTCCAAAGAAAACGGCAACACCCACGAACTTGAATCCACCGCGTTTCAGGCCGTCGATGAAGTCGGGCCCCACCTTATAGCCGACTCCGAAGATAAACAGGCCGAACGAAACCGTCTTGAGAATACCCAGGTCGAAGTTCGTGCTCGGCTCGATGACGATGGAACCGACGGCAATACCGACCAGGAGGACACTAGTAGTGGAACCAAGCGAGAAACCTTTTACTTTTACTTTGCCAAGGGCGTAACCTCCAGCAAGCGAAGCAAAGAGTAAAAGTGACGGATTGCTCCTCAGGAAGTCAAGAACGACTTTCATTGTTACCCCCTCTGCTCCCCGTTATTTGCCCTCTTTCCACTCATTTCTGTACTCTTCCAGGAGATCGCTTATGGCGGCACCTATCTCCCGGTAATCGTCCTCGTACAGATTTGCCAGAGAAACGCGGACGGACATCTCCGGGGCATCGAAACCGCCACCGTCGAGCACCACCACGTCCTTTTCGTCCGCCATCCGCCAGACGAAATCTATCGGTTCGTGTTTTTCTTCCAGCCAATCAGCAAAGTCTTTACTGTGCCTATTCTCTGCCAGACTGGGAATGTCGATGGTTGTGTAATAGTTGGCGTGTTTCGGGCCATCCGGGGCGGAAGCACCCAGGGCCTCATAGAGCGCCTGGTAACGTTCTTCAACCAGATCCTTTATTTCCTTCTGGTAAAGCCGGCTGTCCGAGTCAAGCAGCTCCTGCAGGGAGAAGAGGACCATCATGACCTGCTGCGGCGTCGAAAGCCCGGCCGTGTGGTTAAGCGCTACCGCACGACTGTCAGCAACCAGGCGATCGATCAGCTTCAATTCGCCGGGGTTCGTCGATATCGCCTCGTAACGGTTGTGCAGACCTCGTCTTTTTTCCTCCGGTAAATCGGCAATCATCTCGTCCATGACGTTGTTCTGATGGATCCCGATCGCGCCCAGCCGCCAGCCGGTGGAGCCGAAGTACTTCGAATAGGAATAAACCAGAATCGTGTTACGGGGAGCTATCGCGGCGAGCGAGCGGAAATCGTCGACGAAAGTTCCGTAAACGTCGTCGGTCAGCAGAATCAGGTCCTGGCGTTCGTTTTCCACCAGGTCACCGATATAGTCGAGGGTTTCGTCCGACATGCTGACCGAAGAAGGGTTAGAGGGATTAACTACGAAGAACGCCTTTATCGAGGGATCCTTTAGCTTCTCCAGTTCCTCCTTCGGGTACCTCCAGTCGTTGTCCTCGTCCTGCTGTATTTCCACTACATCTAGCTGGTAATCGTTCAGGGGCGGAATTTCCAGATAAGGAGTGAATATCGGAGTTCCCAGGGCAATTTTATCGCCGGGGTTTAAGAGGTGGTTTTCCTTGAGCGAATTAAAGACGTAGGTCATTGCCGCGGTACCGCCTTCGGTCAGGAAAAGATCCATCTCCCCTTCTGGCGGGTCGTCGTTGCAGGTAGTCAGGTCCAGATAACGCCGGATGATCTTCTGGGTATTCGGGAGAACTCGATCCGGGGTCGGGTAGTGATCACCCAGGACCGCGTCCACCATTTCACCGATGAACTCGTCGCCGTCGAGTCCGAGCTCTTCCGTGACGTACCTGTAAGAGTTCTCAAGAAATTCAGAGCCGACGTGCTCCGCATGGGTCTTACAGAACTCGCGGAACCTATCTCCCATCCCACCCTCTTCCGGTGCTCCGGCAAGACCGTAACGGTCCATTATCCGCTGCCCTTCCTCGATTGCAAAATTACCGAGGAGGAAAAACGCCTGACGCGGTCTTGTAGCTACCCAGTTTGGGTTCCCACGTCCCGCATTGAGCATCATTTTTTCGCTCTGGCTGCCAGCCATGGAAATTAACTTGTCCTTGAGTTCAAACGGGCTTAACTCTTCGTACTTTTCCTCCCTCTCTTTTCTACTCAACTCTGCCACCTCTGTGTGATTAAATTTAAAAATACGGAATTTGGTAAGAAGATTTCTTTTTTAATTCGCTACAGTTTGTTTCAATCATTGTAAAAGACCGACCTTTACATTCCAATAAAATAACTGGAAAATAGTGGGTAAAACCCATTATTGACGGAATCAACGAATTAATGTTTTGTGAGAAGAAATTGTGTATAGTGTTATTGAGCGGTAGGTCTTTTTGTGAAGAACAATTTGCCGAGGCGGATTCGGTTAGTATCTTTGCCGTTAATCAGTTAAGAGTCGGCCGTAAAAGCTAGTTTCGCTTAGTTACGGTCAGTAAAGGGAGGTGTTGAAAATGGCGGATCGATCCGGACTGAACTCATTGGAAGTGATCGATTCAACTTTCGCAGAACTGAAATCTCTCTTTAAAAAAGACGTTATCAATAATTTTGAACAGGAAACCTCTTTAACGCTTTTGCCGGAATACGGAAAAACAAAAGAGGAATTCCTTTGTTCCGGTTTCTTTTTTCGCACCGAGTCCGAAAGGCTCGAGATCATTTTTACCGCAAAGCGGGTCGTCAGGGATGAAATAGGGAT
>CAZYCI010000097.1:0-4933 GCA_964645955.1 uncultured Thermotogae bacterium | reverse complement strand
CGGACCTGTTTAATTTTGTAACTTCCTTCCGGTTTCTTATGATGAATAGGATCGGTGGCCTGGGAAGCCTTTTTGGTCCCGTACTCGGGGCGACCGTTTTAAATGGCGTGGAAGAGGTAACTCATTACTTGAGTTCTTACCTGTCTCAGGTCGTCTTTAGCGGAATATTGATAGTCTCCTTGATTTATACCCCCGGTGGGTTGATTGGACTGGGGAAGAGAGTCCTTGCAAAGGTGCTGCCCAAAAGATACGTGGAAGTGGGAGAAGTTAAACAAGAAATAAGAGATAATGAAGGAGAAATGGAGAAAAGGGTTTGATCCACCATGGCAGAATTGTTGCGTACGGATAATTTAACGCGGGACTTTGGGGGTTTGAGGGCCGTAGACCGGGTAAATTTGACAATAGAAAACGGGGATATCGTCGGTCTGGTCGGCCCTAACGGAGCGGGAAAAACCACTCTTTTCAATTTGATAAGCGGTTTTTTATCGCCGACTTCGGGCGAAATTTACCTTGAAGGGAAAAATATTTCCGGTTGGCCGGTGCACAAACGAGTAAAAGCAGGAATTACCAGGACCTTTCAGGGGAGCAGAGTTTTTCCCGGATTGACAGTCCGGGAGAACGTAATTACCGCCACTTATTCCTCCGACGACAGGAGGACTCTTGCGGCCTTTAGAGAAGATGAGAAAGAATCGAACGAGGAAGAGGTATCACCTGTAGATTGGGTGTTAGGAGTGGCAAAATTACAGGAATATTCGGATTTTCTAGCACAAAACCTCTCTTATGGTTACAGCCGTCGGCTGGAACTGGCAATAGCTATTGCCACTAACCCCAAGCTATTATTGCTGGACGAGCCTTTTAGCGGTACCCACTCTTATGATCTCCGGGAGCTGGCCGAATTGTTAAAGTATTTAAATTCCGAAGGCCTTACAGTAGTTCTCGTAGAGCATAATATCGCTTCCGTGGTAAACGTCGCCAATCGGTTGGTATATATGGAGTCCGGGAAGGTGAGTATCCCCAATGGATGAACTACTCGAAGTCGAGGGTCTGGGGCTCATAATCGATAATAACCAAATACTAACTGATATAAATATTAAGGTTTCTGAAAAAGAGATCGTCGCGCTGGTGGGGGAAAACGGGTCCGGTAAAACCATGACTCTCCGCTCTTTAGCGGGTCTGGAAGACCCCGTGGCCGAAAGGATGAGTTTTAAGGACACGAATTTAGCCGAACTGCCTCCCCACCAGCGAGTAGAACTTGGTTTAAGCTATTGCCCCTCGGAGTCCCAGATTTTCCCCCAGATGAGCGTACGAGAGAACCTTGAACTGGGAAAGTACCTGTATCCGGATCAGCTTGAAGAGGGGTTTACAGTTGCCTTTGAGCTTTTTCCCAAACTGAAGAAGAAAAGCGGGCAAAAAGCTACCACGTTGAGCGGGGGCGAGAGGCACATGCTGGCTCTGGGAAAGTCGTTAATGACCAATCCGGAACTTTTATTGCTGGACGAGTTCTCCCTCGGTTTGGCCCAGGAAGTCGCAATAGAATTTTCCGGTAAGGTGAAGAAGATATACGATTCGGGCGTTTCGGTATTATTTGTAGAACAAAACTTCCAGCTGGCGGCAGAATTGGCGCAACGAGATTATTATATGGTTGCGGGTGAAATCGCAGAAGAGGAAACACTTAAATCCACCGGCTGATCGGAAATTTAAGAAAGAAAGGTACAAAAAGGAGTTGAGATGAAGACAATAGAACATAAGTTATTGATTGTAGGTGGCGGGGCGGCCGGTCTCCGAGCCGCGATTGAAGCGGATAAGCACGTGGATGACCTCGGAGTTATTTCCAAGGTTAGAACACTGCGGTCTCACTCGGTCTCCGCGCAGGGTGGGATAGCTGCTTCGCTGGGAAATACAGCGGAGAACAGGGACGATAACTGGAAGAAACACTTGGAGGATACCGTTGAAGGCGGTGATGGCCTAGTCGATAGGGAGGCCGGTGAAGTCCTGACTCGGAATGCCGTTGAGAACGTAATTGAGCTAGAACATATGGGGGTTCCGTTTAGCAGAACGGATGAAGGAACGCTTGATCAGAGACCTTTTGGCGGTCACAGTCCTCCGAGAGCGCTTTATGCTGCGGACCGAACCGGACATGCAATCGTGTATGCCCTTTACGGTGAAAACGTCAGACGAGGAACTTCGTTTTACGACGAATTCTTTGTCCTGGACTTGCTAACTGAAGAGAAATCCGTCTCGGGCCTGATGGCTTATGACCTCAAAGCCGGCGAACTGGTTATTTTTCGGGCAAAGGCGATCATCCTTGCCACCGGAGGACCTAGCCAGGCTTACGAACTAACCAGCAGCGGAGCGGCAAGCACCGGGGACGGGTTGGCTATAGCCCTCAGAAATGGAATCCCCCTGGAAGATATGGAGTTTATCCAGTTTCACCCGACCGGCTTGAAGGATAAGGGGATTTTGATTACCGAAGCAGCTCGTGGCGAAGGGGGCCATCTCAAAAACGACCGCGGTGAAAGGTTTATGAAAAAGTACGAGCCTGAAGAGATGGAGCTGGCACCGCGGGATCGTGTAGTAAGAGGGATGCAGCGGGAAATTAACGAGGGGAGAGGGATAAACGGAGAAAACTATCTCCATCTGGATCTCACTCACCTTTCCGGTGAAAAAATAGAAAGAAAATTACCGACGGTTAGAGAGCTTGCCCGGGACTTTGCCAAGGTCGATCCGGTAGAGGAGCCAATACCGGTACAGCCCATGGCGCACTACTCCATGGGGGGAATCCCGACCGACACCGAAGCTCGGGTCCAGAGCAAGGACAGAGGAACCACCTGGGATAATCTATTTGCGGCGGGTGAAACTGCCTGTGTCAGCGTCCACGGGGCAAATAGATTGGGAACAAACTCACTGCTGGAAGCGGTGACATTTGGCAAAAGAGCCGGCCGATTTGCAGCCCGGCGGGCAAATAACCGGGACCGGTTGGAAGTGGACGAGGCAACTGTACGCAAGTACGAGTCAAGATTCGAGTCTTTGCTGAATGGAGAGGGGTCGGTTAAAGGCTCCAAATTACGCCATCGTTTGAGAAAAACGATGACGGAGAAATGTGGAGTGTTTCGGTCCCGTGACGATCTGAAGGAGGCGCTTGACGAAATTCATTCGATACAGGAGGATTATCACGAAAAACTTACCCTAGAAGACTCGAGTCAGAAATTTAATACCGAACTAAGAAAAGCTCTGGAACTGAGGAACACCCTGGATTACTCGGAAATTATAGTTAAAGCAGCGCTCGCCAGGGAAGAAAGCCGGGGAGCGCACTTTAGAACTGATTTTCCGGAAAGAAATGATTCGGATTGGTTGACGCATTCGTTCTCGTACAGGGGGAAAAACGGAGAAATAGAGCACCAGTACAGGGAGGTTGGGAGCTGAATGAAAAAAGAGGCGACAACCGTGGAGTTAATTCTCGAAATCAATAGATACAATCAGGAAAACGAAGAAGGCAGCTTCTATCAGGAGTTCTCCTGCACCGTAGAACAAGAAAGGCTGGATGAATTGACCGTACTCGATTGCCTTATCAAGCTGAAAGAGGAAGAAGACGGGGGGCTGACGTTTCGCCATTCCTGCGGTCACGGGTCCTGTGGTTCCTGTGCCATGTTGATCGATGGAGAGAACCGATTGGCCTGTAAAACTCACTTGTCTGATGTGGTTTCCGAGGGAGAGCCCAGGATAAAAATTTCCCCGTTACCGGGTTTTACAGTTGTAAAAGACCTGGTCGTTGATCTGGAATCCTTTTTTTCGCAGGGTGAAAAGGTGAAACCGTATATGATTGCAAACGACGGGCCGGAGTCTGAAGGAGAAAATCTTCAGACTCCGGATGAACTGGAGCGGATTCAGGAAGCAACAAAATGTATCATGTGTGGAGCCTGTACTTCTTCCTGTCCGACCTATTGGGACAATAAGAAGTACCTGGGGCCGGCGGCTTTCGTTAGAGCTTTCCGGTGGAGCGAGGACAGTCGAGACGAAGATGAAGGTGAAAGGATGGACACGCTGGACGACAAGCGAGGCGGTGTCTGGGGCTGCAACAAAGTTTTTAATTGTGAAGAGGCTTGCCCGAAGGACATTGATACAGTAGGGATAATTGACGCGCTAAAACGAGAGGCACTGGGGTTTTAACCTGGTAATTTTAATCGGACTTATTACAATTGTTATGCGGAAAGGAAGCTTGATAAGTGAAGAGAGAACAAGTTAGCCAAGAACAAGTTAATCATTAGTAGAGGAGGTTTGAAATGAACGAAAATTCCGGGAGTAGAACTTCGAGCTCACGAGGACTCAATTTGTCACTTTTCCTGGCGAGGTTGGCCATGGGTGCCAGCATGATTGGCCTTGGGTTGAGGCTTTTTGTCGGTGGCGGCTGGGGAGCGTGGAATCAAATCGGGGTCGTTTTACCCACCACATATCCCCGGGGTCCAATCGGTAATATACTTCTCAATTTCTGGGGAAATCAATTTGTAATTCAATTACTTATTTGGTCCGCGGTTTTGATTGGCGTCGCCCTGGTCCTGGGAGTGGCTGTGAGGTTAGCCTCTTATGGTGGGATGATAATTATGCTTATGTTCTATCTGGCCGTTATCCCGCCGGGATCCGTGATCATTAGCCAGCAAATCATCTACCTGATTACCTTTGGTATTCTTGCAGTTGGGGAAGCAGGAAAGATCGCAGGCTTGGACAGCTTTATCGCTCGACCGCTCGAACAGAAGTATCCCGCGTTGAAGTACTTCCTGGGGTAATACATAAACGGCAAAGGCGGGGTGATTGGTTTATGAACTTCCCAAGTTCGGCAAAGCCCTGGAGGAATGGAGAAACTACCCTGAAACGGCCCGCATATAGGAAATTTTAAGGCCAACCGATCGCCCCAGCCATTCCTCCAGTTCTTTTCTCA
>CAZYCI010000096.1:0-4941 GCA_964645955.1 uncultured Thermotogae bacterium | reverse complement strand
CAGTTATTGACGACATTTCGGATGATGTTAGTTGAAAGGGTGGGAAAATTCAAAGTTTGGCGGAAAAATGGGGGGTTTGTAGAAAAAAGGAGGGGCGAGTTAAGCGCCCCTCCCACTTAATGCTATTTGGCCATACTAAGATTGTCTTGAGTTATCAGTTTGAGCGGTACCGGAACGAATTTAGTTTCTCCTTCCGGAGCTTCAATTTCTCCCTCAAGTAGTTTCACTGCGTTTTCTACGCCCATCCGCCCCATCAATGCCGGCTGCTGCATTATGGTTGCGGACAGTCTTCCGTTTTCTATTGCTTGAATTGCTGGGTCAATTGCATCGAACCCTACTACGAACATCTCATCTTCCCTGTCTGCGGCTTCTATGGCCTGAAGCGCGCCAAGAGCCATCAAATCGTTTTGAGCAAAGACCGCGTCTATTTCCGATTGAGCGGTTAAAATATTCTGCATTACTTCGTAGCCGTCGTTCTGGGCAAACCCCGCAGGTTCCGAAGCAATTATCTCCAGGTCGGGAAGGGAATTGATTACTTCCGTAAAACCTTGACCTCTTTCCCTGGCGGCGGAAGTCCCCGGAATTCCTTCGAGCATGACAATTTTTCCCTGAAGAGCCATCTTTGCAGCAGTATAGTGGGCTGCCATCTTTCCACCGGTAACGTTATTGGAGGCTACGTATAAAGCGACTTCTCCGCCACTTATCCCTCTGTCAATGGCGAGGACGGGAATACCTGCTTCGTTAGCCTCTTCGACTGCAGGAACGACTGCCTCACCGTCGGTCGCGTTGATCAAAATCGCGTCGACACCGCGAGAAACCAGGTTCTCTATATCGGACATCTGCTTTGAAACGCTATCCTGACCGTCAGCAACTACCAGATTTACGTCGTGTTCCCCCGCTGCTTCCTTTGCTCCGTCCCTTAGGCTAACAAAAAACGGGTTATTTAGCGTCGAAATTGACAAACCAAGTGTGTATTCCTGAGCACTGGCCAGCGCCATCGTTCCACCAACTAAAAGTACTGCCATCAGAATACTAAGGACTAATTTTGAACCTCCTGTTTTCACCGGAGGTCACCCCCTATGGTAAATTGATTTGTGGTTAAGCTGGCAGTCCCTACGACTGCCTGAGCTTCTTGTCCAACAAAAGAGCAAGAATAATTATTCCACCCTTCACTACGTACTGAAAAAATGTGGGAATTCCGGTTAAAATCATTCCGTTATTTATTACGGAAAATATCAACGCCCCGATCAGCGTCCCGGCCAGCCCGCCTTCACCTCCATATAAACTCGTACCTCCAAGAACTACCGCGGCAATGGCATCAAGTTCCCAGCCGGAACCAGCAGTAGGCTGGGCAGAAGCGAGCCTGGAGGCAAGTATTATTCCGCTCGCAGCTGCAAAGAAACCGGATACTCCAAATACTGCAGTTTTTAACCTTTCTACTTTTACTCCGGCAAGCCTTACCGCCCTCTGGTTTCCACCTATCGCGTAAATATATCGACCTATCTGTGTCCAGTTGAGCACCACTAACCCCAGACCGTAAAGCCCGGCCGCGATAATAACCGGCAGGGGTATCATTAAAACCTTACCGCCACCGATGAACTTAAAGGCTTCCCCGAAACCCCAGATCGGCTCACCGCCAGTATATAGGAGAGTCAAACCCTTGGCCACGGACAACATTCCCAGTGTAACGATGAAGGATGGTATTTCGCCGTAAACAGTTATAAATCCGTTTACAACCCCAAGAGCCGCCCCAGCTCCGAGACCAATTAAGATGGAAAGCGGTAGACCCAAACCTCCCGTCAAGCTACCTGCCGTCACGACACCGGATAGAGCTACTATCGAACCAACGGATAGGTCAATCTCACCCATCAAAATGACGGAGGTCATACCAATACCCACTATCGATATCAAGGATGCCTGTTCGGCGACGTTCAGCAGATTGCGTACAGTAAGGAAACGGTCCGTGATCAGACTGAGAGCCACGATCAGCCCGATGAAACCTATATATATCCCGTAATCAGCTATAACTTCTCTCCAGCCACTAGTTCGTCTCATCGTTTTCGTACCTTCCCCCGATCATCAGCTTAACTACCTCATCGACGTCCGTTTCTTTCGGTTTCATGTCCCCCACTTTGTTACCCTGATTCAAAATGACAATTCTATCCGCTACTTTGAATACTTCCTGGAGAGTATGACTAATAAAGATTACGGCTATACCCTGCTTCCTGAGATCGTTAATCAATTCGAGAACTCGCTCAGATTCTTCAACTGCAAGAGCTGCCGTGGGCTCGTCCAGGATAACCAAATCCGGGTCGGTATATATCGACCTGGCCACCGCTATTGCCTGCCTTTGCCCACCAGATAAGTTCCGTACTTTAGCCTGCATCGTGTCAAAATTGATGTTTAAAACTTCAAGTATTTCTTCCGCCTTGTGATTCATTTTCTGTTTTGCAAGGAACTTTAGAGGCCCAAAGGAGTATCTCGATATTTCTCTACCGAGAAAAAGGTTTCCGGCCACGTCCAAGTTATCGGCCAGGGCGAGATCCTGGTAAACTGTTTCTATTCCAAGTGCTTTGGCGTCCTCCGGGACTTTGATATCGACCTTTTCACCTTTATAAAAAATATCCCCGCTCGTTTGATTTAACGCGCCAGCCAGGACATTGATCAGCGTAGATTTACCCGCTCCATTATCACCAACCAGCCCCACTACTTCGGAACCCCTTACTTCCAGAGTTACGTCGTTCAGGGCAGTCAAACCACCAAAACGCTTTGTTATACCGTCCATCCTTACAAGGGGGCGGTTTTCGCCGGTACCGGCTCCTGAACCATCCTCACTTCTAACCGTGGCCTGGGACATCAACACCCACCTCTACTTTGCAAAAACCGATCCACGCTACTTCTGGAGGGCAAAGACGGTTGAGCACCGGATCTCGTTGTTGCCAACCCACCTGCGGCATTCGCAAACTCCAGAGTTTCGCGGCGACTCTTCCCTTCGGCAATTCCCACTGCCAGTGCACCTGCAAACGCATCTCCTGCGGCAGTAGTGTCCTCGACTTCGACGGAAAAACCGGGAGCCGAAAAATGCTCTCCCCTTGAAAAGTAACTGACGCCCTCGCTGCCTTGAGTCACGATGATGGCTCCTACCCCTCGTTCAAGCAAACCTGATCTTAGTTCACCTCTTTCCTTATGTTCAGTAAGACCTTCTAACTCACCCTCGTTGGGAGTTAAATAATCCACCGGGTCCATATTCAACTCATCAAGTTTCCGGGCGGGGGCCGGATCAAGAACTACGGCGGGGGCTTTTTCTCTTTGCTCGCTCAACCTGTCCAGGAGGTAAGATATGGTTTTTACGGGTATTTCAAGCTGTAGAAGCAATACTTCACTATCGAGAACGTCTTCCAGTCTTCTGTCGACGTAGCTTGCGTCTACTTTTCCGTTCGCTCCCGGTATAATGACAATCTGGTTTTCTCCGGATTCGTCAACCTGAATCATTGCCAGGCCGGTGGAGCCTGACCTTTGCTCGACGAACCCGGTATCTACTTCGTCGTCCTCGAGCTCCGATATTAGCTCTTTTCCAAAAACGTCTTCTCCAATTAAACCAAACATGGAAACTTCCCCTCCGAGTCGAGAGGCGGCAACGGCCTGATTCGCTCCCTTTCCTCCCGGTGCCTTAAAATAATCATCCCCTTGAATCGTTTCCCCGGGCTCCGGAAACCGATCAACCTTAACGACCTGGTCCATGTTAAGGCTACCAAGGACTGAGATTTTCTTATCCATTTTTACCACCGAATTGTGACGACTCCCTCTCAACGAGCCTGGTTTTTAGCGTCTTTTCGTGTACTTCGGGTGCCTCGTCTGTTTTTTTTATTTTTTTCAAGAGGTAATCAACTGCTATTTTACCCATCCGATAAGTAGGGACGGAAACAGTCGTTAGCGTCGGATTGATCAAACGAGATAGAAGAATATCGTCAAAACCAACAATAGCCAGTTCGGCCGGTACCACAATTCCAAGTTCTTCTGCCCTCCTTATTACGCCTACGGCCATTAAGTCATTGGCGACGACGAGGCCATCCGGAAGTTCGTTTCGGCCTGCAGTGTCGATTATTTTGTCAAGTGCTTTTTTACCACTTTCAAAAGTAAAGTCACCCTGGGCTACAAAGTCCTCCCGGAATCTCGAATCCGTCTTTTTCAAGGTTTTCTTATACCCCCGGAACCTGCCTTCTGCCGTTGAAACACCGCTAGGACCCCTGATGAAACCGACATCTTTACAAGTTTTCTCTATAAGATGTTCAGTTGCCTGGATACCTGCACCCAGGTCATCCGAAAGTACAGCGGTAATATCTCTATCAGTGGGCTTCCTGTCGGCCGCAATCACCGGAATTCCTTCTTCGAAAAGCCTATTAATACCGTTTACTCCGCCTTCAGCGCTGGTCACAATTACGCCATCCACCCTCTCCTTGATTAACATCTCCACGTTCCGTTCTTCTTTCTCCCTCTCCCCTTCGGTATCAGAGATAATCACCGATAGGTCCTTCTCGTGCAGTCTATCCTCTACTCCTCTGATCAGGGTAGAGAAAAAAGGATTCGATATGTCGGGTACGATTACACCACATACCCCCGAAGATTGCTTCCTCAAAGCGTGAGCAAATTTGTTTGGCCTGTAATCAAGTGATTCGACGGCTTTTATTACCCGCGATTTGGTGGAGTCGGCTACGGGCGCACTATCGTTAACCACTCGGGATACAGTGGAGGGCGAAACTCCGGCCTTTTCCGCAACGTCCATTATCGTGACTTCGTTTTCCATTTTTAATCCTTATGAAAACCTTTTCATAAAAATATTATTGTTCGATTTCTGTTTTGTCAAACAATATAGGACTGGGTATTAATAGTGTCACTAATCTATTAACTTTTACGGTCGCCCTTTACGAGATGACTGTCTTT
>CAZYCI010000095.1:0-5073 GCA_964645955.1 uncultured Thermotogae bacterium | reverse complement strand
AAGTCGAGGGACCTGATCGAGACCGGTGAGGTCATTCTAAACGAAGAAACCGAAACCAACCCATTCGCGGATTACAGCCTGGAAGAAATAGATAGACTTTACCTAAGGGGTCATCCGTTACCGACCTACCCGGCAAAAAAGAGGGCCTACAAGTTCTTCAAGCCGCAGGGGATGTTGTGCAGTCACGACGACCCGCATTACGGGAGAACCCTGGGACGCAAACTCAGGTCCGAGGGCTTCATCGGTTTCCGCTGGGCCGGCAGGCTAGACCAGGATGCCGAAGGCTTGCTATTGCTAAGTAACGACGGACAGCTCGTCCACGCCCTGACCCATCCGAGGTACGAAGTTGAAAAAAAGTATCACCTTTGGATATCGGGGCGACTTGGGCACGGCGAAATTGGCGGCATTATCGACAGGTTCATGAAAGGAATTGAAGACGACGGGGACCTGCTCCAGATCAAGGAAGGTAACGTCATCAACAGAGGAGAAGAGCATACCGAGTTCGAACTCATTCTGACCGAGGGGAAGAAAAACGAAATTAAGAGGTTATTCAAGGCAGTTGACCTGACGATAGTCAGGTTGAGACGGCTGGCGATCGGACCAATCGAAGTCGGGGACCTATCCTCCGAAGAATTCGAACAGGTTACTCCAGAAGAATGGAAAGCACTGATGGAATACAAGGAGGAGGCCATCGCCCAGCGCGAGGAGGAAAGTTGACGTGGAGTTAGTAGAGATTCACAAAACGTGGGACGAACAGAAAGCCGAGTTGATTAAATCCCTGCTCGGAGACTACGGAATAAGCTGTTATCTCTCGTCTCACATAACGCACTCGGTTTACCCTATTCCCGTCGACGGTCTGGGTGAAATTCGCGTCATGGTCCCGGAAGAGGACGAGGAACAGGCCGTCGATCTGGTCAGAAGTTACTTCTCTCCGGACGAATCGGAAGGGGACGATGAACGTAAATAGCTACCAACCGCTTCTGGAAGAGATGATATCGGACCAGCTGATTGATAGAGGGATAACGGACGATAGAATTATTGAAGCTTTCCGCTCAAACCCCCGCCACTTCTTTGTACCGGGAAAAAGTAGAGAGGAAGCCTACGCGGACAGACCGTTACCGATAGAAAGTGGTCAAACGATCTCGCAACCGTACATAGTTGCGCTGATGACGGAGGCTTTAGCCCCTTCCTCGGATGACTCGGTACTAGAAATAGGGACCGGTTCCGGTTTCCAGACAGCGATCCTCGCCAGCCTGGCCGGTCAAGTGTTTACGGTCGAAAGAAAAGAGGTTTTGCTTGAAAAAGCGAAGGAGGTCCACGGAAAACTGGGGCTAAAGAACATTCGTTACCGGAAAGGCGACGGGACGAAGGGCTGGGAAGAGTATTCCCCATTTGACAGGATACTGGGTACGGGTTCGGTGCCGGAGATCCCCGGTCCGTTCATCGATCAGCTCGACGACGGAGGCAGGATGGTTTTACCGGTCGGCGGCCGCAGACAACAAAGGTTGACGCTGTTAAAGAAAACGGAGGGCGAAATAACGAGGCAAGAAAGCTCTTACTGTAGTTTCCTCCCCCTGATCGGCGAAAACGGGTGGCAGGACTAGCGCCGAGTTATTGCCAGATTTTGGCGGGCAAACCCTTCAAAAGCCCGCTGAAACCCAGCTATTCCGGCTTTATCACCACAAAAACCGCGCCACAACCAGTTCAGGTAATGCCTTCTGTATGAGCTCTCAAGGGAAATTTCGCTATTGGTATATTTAATTCAGTTCTCAAAGGGAGAATGGACGAGGAAAAGGAGCTCTTTTTAAGTAGCCATTTGAATATCTAATCCTTAGTATGTTATCCTAAGATAAATGACTTATAATGATAATTACCGAGTGGAACGAGATTAAACCAAGGGCCCACCAATCCAGGAGGTACCCATGAGAAAATTTGGAAAATATGCCAGTCTGGTTTTATTGTTTTCTCTGTTGATTTTTAGCTTAAACGGTTGTAATTCCAACAAAGCTCCTACAGCATCCTTTTCTGCAAACCCGAGTACGGGGGGAGCTCCTCTGCAGGTCAGTTTTGATGCAGGAAACTCTGAGGACCCTGACGGGATAATCGACGAATTCGAGTGGGAATTCGGGGACGGAACGACGGGAAACGGCAGCGCGATCGACCATACTTACGAAAACACCGGAGAATACACGATAACTCTGACGGTAACCGATAACGATGGTTCGACCGCTACAACAACTGGATCCGTATCCGTGGAACCCAGCGGTCCGACGGCCAACCTCGCAGTGGATACACAGGAAGGTGAAGCCCCTCTCACGGTCTCTTTTGACCTCTCCGGTTCGGAGGACCCCGACGGGGTAATTGAAGAATACAACCTTCAGTTTGGCGACGGCAATGCTACTTCAGGTACCGACCTGCTAAACGTAATAGAACATACTTACGAGGAGGCCGGGGAATACAATCCCGAACTCGAGGTCGTCGACGGGGACGGTTTAACCTCAACCGACACGATGACGATAAATGCCAAAGAACCTCCTCCAGAGAACGAGAATCCCTCCGCCGCAATATCCGCCAGTACGCAGTCGGGAACGGCCCCGCTGACGGTCGAGTTTTCCGCCGAAGAATCAAGCGACCCCGACGGGCAGATTCAAGCCTATCAGTGGGAATTTGGTGACGGGAGCACTAGTTCAGGATCTAATGTCAGCCATAGATTTGAAAGCGCGGGGGATTACACGGTCAGACTTACGGTTACCGACGACAGGGATGGCAAAGCCACCGCAGAAACATCGATCACCGTAAACCCGGCCACCTATTACGTCGGGGAATCAGCCGGAAACGGTTCCGTCAGGTTAACTCTTCAGGAAGCCAATATGACCGAGTCAATTGGAGACTGGCAATCCGAGGCGGGAAGGCAGTTCGTTGTAGTTACCGTGACCGTAAGGGCTCTGGAGGACGATCAGTACCCGTCCAAATCACTAAACTTCAAGCTGGAGGAAAGCAACGGGAGAACCCAGACGGTCAGCCTGGCTACTTCGGCACTGGACGGATACTTCCAGAGCAACGTTCTGAATCAGGGCGAGATATCTCGCGGTAAGATAGCCTTTGAGGCGAGGAAATCTTCGGAGTACTATCACCTGATTTACGAGGCTCCAGGCCAGCCACCGATCCAGTTCGAGATAGAAAACGAGAATTCGAGCTAGGGCAAAAGAATTTTACAAAAAAGAAAAAGGGCCAACCTGTCCGGGTTGGCCCTTTTCAATAACCTTTCAAGAAAAAGCTCGGAAAAACGGCTTATCCTCCTACTCCCAGTTCTTCTAAGGCCTGTTTCATCTGTTCCTCATTCAGCACCCCATGGTGCCAGCCCGGATCCCCTTCCATAAAGGAGACGCCTTTTCCGAGTACGTTGTTCGATACGATAACTGTCGGTTTACCCTTCGGAGAACTCTCCTCGACAAAGGTTTGATACGCCTCACTTATCTGATCGTAATCGTGGCCGTCTATTTCAATTACTCGCCAGCCAAAACTCTTCCATTTTTCCGCAAGGGGCGCCACGTCCATAATTTCGCTTACCTTGCCGTCTATCTGGCTGTCGTTGTAGTCCAGAACCGCACATAAATTGCCAAGCTCCTTATCGCGAGCCACTGCTGCTGCCTCCCAGGTCTGGCCTTCCTGACACTCGGCGTCGGAGATCGAGACGTAAGTTTTGTAGTCCCGGTCGTCCAGCCTGCCCGAAAGGGCGACACCCGTAGCAAAGGAGAGCCCGTGGCCGAGGGAACCGGAAGAAAACTCCACCCCCGGTATTCCCTTTGCAGTGGAAGGGTGGCCCTGCAGCAGACCACCGAGCTCACGGAAGTGATCCAGTTCTTCCTTGGGATAGTAGCCTTTATCCGCCAGAACCGAGTAAAGCAACGGACAGGTATGTCCGTTAGAGAGGATGAAACGATCCCTATCCTCCCAGTTCGGTTCATCCGGTTTATCGTTTAAGAATTCGTAGTGCAGCACGGTCCAGGTGTCGGCCATTCCGAGTGCGCCACCCGGATGTCCGGAATTTGCATTAGTGACCGTCTTCAGGACGTCAGCGCGGAGTTGATTTGCTTTCTCTTTCAGTTCACTTGTTTCCATATTTCCTCCCGAATTCATTATCTATTCGCTCGCCAGCAGGGTTTCAGTCCTGTCGGCGATATCCCTGGCAGTAAGACCGAAGTGTTCGACGAGTTCATAGGCGGAACCGGATTCGCCAAACCTGTCCTGGATCCCGATCTTCTTAACCGGTACCGGATGTTTTTCGCTCACTACCTCCGAGATCGCCGAGCCGAGCCCGCCAATCACGTTGTGTTCTTCGGCAGTAACCGCAGCGCCCGTTTTTTCGACGGAACTCAGCACCGTTTCCTCGTCCAGCGGCTTCACGGTTGATACGTTTATAACTTCGGCAGAGATTCCACGTTCCTCGAGTAGTTCGGCGGCATCCAGAGAATTGGCCACCATCAAGCCCATTGCAAAGATCGTCACGTCTTCTCCTTGCCTGAGCACCTCGGCTTCACCGAGCTCGAAATCGCACTCCTCGTAAACTACCGGAAAAGCCGCCCGGGCCAGCCTGACGTAGACGGGACCGTCCATGTCCTCGCTAACCCGCTTTATTACTTCCCTTGTCTGCGTGGCATCAGCCGGGACTACCACTTTCATGTTGGGCAAAACCCGCATGTTGGAGACGTCCTCAATTATCTGGTGCGAGGCGCCGTCTTCCCCGACCGTGATGCCGGCATGAGTCGCCACGATCCTGACCGGAGCCGATTGGTACGCGATCGTCTGCCTGATCTGTTCCCAGGGTTTCCCCGTGGCAAATACGGCAAAGGTGCTGGCAAAGGGTTTCTTTCCCTCCATGGCCAGCCCGGCAGACATCCCCATCATGTTTGCTTCCGTGATTCCGACGTTGAAGAACCGATCGGGATGCTCTTGACCGAAATATTTTGTCCGGGTCGACCCGGCGAGATCGGCCGTTAAAACGACAATATCGTCGTCCTCAGCGCCGAGCTCTGGTAAAACTTCCCCGTAGGCATCCCGGATCTTAACTTT
>CAZYCI010000094.1:0-5074 GCA_964645955.1 uncultured Thermotogae bacterium | reverse complement strand
CCGTAACCCCTTTCCTCCAGTTCGTCGGCAGGGATAAATTCCAGCGCCGCCGAGTTGATGCAGTACCTTAATCCTGTGGGCTCCGGCCCGTCTTCAAATACGTGCCCGAGATGGGAATCCGCGTTCTCGCTTCTTACTTCGGTCCTGTCCATCCCAACGCTTGTATCCTTTACTTCGACTATGTTATCGGGCTCAAGCGGCCGGGTAAAACTGGGCCATCCCGATCCGGACTGGAATTTATCAGTTGAGCTAAACAGCGGTTCGCCCGAAACGACGTCGACGTAGATTCCGGCCTTCTTGTTGTCCCAGTACTTGTTGTTGAAAGCTCTTTCCGTACCGTTTTCCTGCGTTACCCGGTACTGTAAATCGGTGAGCTGCTCTTTCAACTCTTCCTGACCTGGCTTTTCGAAGTCCGAGTAACCCTTTTCCTCTTCTTCCTCGCTATCTTCCTTCCATGTACCGAGAATGAACTCCTCCCTGCCGGATCTTTTCTTGTAACTGGAGTACTTGTTCGGATTCTTGTCGTAATAATCCTGGTGGTACCTTTCAGCCAGGTAGAACTCATCAAAAGGAAGGATTTCCGTAACTATCGGCTCCTCGAACTTTCCCGAATCTTCCAATTGCTGTCTCGATTCTTCGGCTACCCTCTTCTGTTTTTCATCTCTGTAAAAAATTGCAGTTCTGTACTGAGACCCCCTGTCGGCAAATTGGCCGTTCGGATCGGTTGGATTTATGTGCTTCCAGTAAACGTCCAAAATCTCCGCTAAAGTGATCTCTTCGGGGTCGTAGTAGATCTGCACCGCTTCGTAATGCCCGGTATTGCCGGTGGAAACCTCTTCGTAGCTTGGATCTTCTACGTCCCCTCCGGTATAGCCGGCCACGACTTCTTCAACTCCGTCCAGAGTTACGAAAGGAGGCTCCATACACCAGAAACAGCCTCCGGCAAGCGTAACGACTTCCAGCTGGTCGGTATCCAAATTTTCTTCTATCATAGCTATATCTCTCCTCTCCGTTTGGTTTGCACTAGTTCTTGCCATATTAAATCCCAGGAAATTATTTACCAGAAGTCCAGCACCAATTAAGAGTAAAACCAATATTGGGATACTTAAATAGGAGCGAAAATACATAACCGCACCTCCAGGAGTCGACCCAAATTAAAGTAATTACTAAAAGAGAATCTATTTAATTTATACTCTCTGTAATTCTGGTTTTCCACCTAAGGAGTCAATTCTTGAAACGGAGGAACCACATCATATCATTTCACCAATATGGGAGGTAAGTATGCACGATATCAACCTGGAAGACGGAGATATCCTTGCCAAGCAGAAAGAACTGGCGAAAAAGAACGAAGATAAGCTGGCGAAACACGGAGCTTCTGCGGTAAACGTCATGGGAGCGATCGGTAGTGGGAAAACTGCGCTGATAGTAGCAATTCATGAAAAAATAAAGGGCGATTATAGAATGGGTGCCGTGGCGGGAGACGTCGCGGGAACTGACGATTACGACAGGTTTCAGAAAGCCGGCATCGAAGCTTATAACCTAAATACTCACTCGGACTGTCACCTGGACCCCCACCTGGTCGACCACTCGCTGGAGCACATGCCACTTGACGATCTTGACCTTCTTTTCGTCGAGAACGTGGGCAACCTGGTCTGTCCGGCCGATTTTCCCCTGGGTACCGAAAGGGAGATCGTCGTAATATCCGTGACGGAGGGAGAGGACATGGTGAGAAAGCACCCAAAGATCTTCTCTCAGTCCGACATCGTCCTCATAAACAAGGTAGACCTTGCCGAGGCAATCGGCGTCGACCCCGAGGTGCCGAAAAAGGACTACGAGGAAATCAATCCACACGGTCAGGCGATTTTCACTTCCGTAACTGAGGACAGGGGGATAGACGAACTGGTTGAGGCACTGGAACTGAATTCGATTTAGTCCCCGATAGCCATTATGCACGAGTATTCCATCGCAGAAGAACTGATAAATACGTTACTGGACCAGGTCGACGAGGACAGGCTATCAAAGACTGAGGTAGTCCATCTCGAAATCGGCGAACTGCAGGTAATATCGAGGGAAGCACTAACCCAGGCCTTTAAGGTCGTGACTGAGGGGACTCTACTGGAGGGATCGGAACTCCGTTACGAAGGCGTCCCGATACTGGTCCGGTGCGAGGACTGCGGTTTTCAAGGCGAAGTAGATTACGAAGACGATTTCTCTCTCCATTTCTCCGTCCCCGTTTTATCCTGCCCCGAATGCGGTAGCACCGTGGACATCGTCGAGGGGAACGAACTGGCAATCAGAAGCCTTACCGTAGCGGACGAGGAAGAAAATGAGTGAAACGGTCGCTCGCGAGTTAAATATAAATGGGGTAGTGCAGGCAGTCGGATTCCGGCCGTTCGTCTATCGTATTGCAACGGACAACGACCTGATCGGCTGGGTAAAGAACCTCGGCGATGCCGGAGTCAAGGTTTTTCTCCAGGGCGAATCAACCGACATCGAAAAGTTCTTACGGGATTTGAAGGAGAAGAATCCGCCGCTCGCGCGGATCGAGGAAATAAAAAGCGAGAAGGTAGAAACGGATCCGGAAATAGAAGAATTCGAAATAGTAAAGTCGAGCTCCGGATCTTCCGGTTCCGGAACGATACCACCCGATATCGCCACCTGCGAGGATTGTCTCGAGGACGTGTTCGGAGAAACAAGGTATAGCGGCTACTGGGCGACTTCGTGCGTCAATTGTGGGCCCCGATTTTCGGTCATCCGCGAGTTACCTTACGACCGGGACAGGACTTCCATGGAGGATTTCCCCACCTGCGACGACTGTCGCACCGAATACACGGACCCCGGTGATCGCCGTTATCACGCTCAGACGATAGCCTGCCCGGAGTGCGGACCGAAGCTATGGCTTGAGGAACCCGGAACCGGCAAAAGGACCACCGACGCGCCGATACAAGCTAGCGCCCGGAAGTTGGGTCGGGGAGAGATAGTTGCCATTAAAGGACTCGGTGGAACGCATCTGGCATGTGACGCGAGCGACTCCGAAACGGTCGAGCTTCTCAGAAAGAGATTGGGTAGACCAAACCAGCCGTTTGCCCTCATGGCCACGGAGGAAATGGTCCGGAAAAACCTGAAATACGCCCGGTCGGAGTTCGAAGTTTTAACCGGCCCCCGACGTCCGATCACCCTGCTCGAAAAGGGCAACCGGGACTGGATTTCGGGCGGAATTGCCCCCGGCCTGCATAACGTCGGCGTCATGTTGCCCTACACGGCTCTGCATCACCTGCTGTTCTCGGAACTAGGATTTCCTCTGGTGATGACCAGCGCAAACCTCCCGGGTGAACCGATGCTGATAGAAAACGACTCCATCAGGGAGGAACTAAAGGGAATTGCCGACTCTTACTTGCTCCACGACAGGAAAATCGTCTCCAGAATTGATGATTCGGTGGTCCGTTTTTCAGGGGACAGGCGTAAGTTTATTAGGAGGTCCCGGGGCTGGGTACCGGAACCGATCGAGGTCGATCTGGGGGACGAACCGATTCTTGCGCTGGGCGCGGAACAGGACAACGTCGTCGGCCTTTACACCAACCAAAGAGCTTACCTGTCACAGTACCTGGGCGACACGGAAGGCCCGGAGGACATGGACTTTTTGGAAGATGCGTTGAATAGATTGCTAAAGCTTACAAGCACGGAGGAACCGGACCTCATAGCACACGACCTGCACCCTAACTTTCTAACCAGCCAGAAGGCGAAGGATATGAACGGCGACAGTGCCCCCGTTCAACACCATATGGCTCACGTCGGCTCCCTGCTCGCAGAAACTGGGCTAACGGAGATCGTCGGGCTGGTTATGGACGGCGTTGGCTACGGGTCAAACGACAAAGTCTGGGGGAGCGAAGTAATAACCGGGACAGAAGACGAAATGGAGAGAAAAGGTTCTCTAACCCGAGCTTACATGCCAGGAGGGGACCTCGCGACAAAACACCCGGGGAGGATGGTCGCGGGAATTCTGTACCCCCTGGCCGAAACCGGAAAAATTGACGACCTCCCCGGCCTCATCCGGGAACTAGACCTCGACTTCCCGAACGGAGAAGAGGAACTGGACGTCGTCCTCCAGCAGCTTGAAAAAGGATTGAACACCCCCGAAACCACCAGTGCCGGCCGTTTCCTCGACGCCGTCAGCGCTTTAACCGGTACCTGTAGCAAACGAACCTACGAGGGAGAGCCGGCGATGAAGCTGGAATCTACGGCAAGCCGTGGCGATCCTCTAGAGATAGATCTCCCTTACGACCGATCGGGGGATATAATTCGGCTGGATCAGTCAAAGTTGCTCTACAGGTTGATTCAATTACGGGGTTCAGCCAGTCCCGAGAGCCTGGCCTCTACTGCCCAATCGGCTATTGCCAGAGGAATGGCTTCAATTGCGGTCGAAGTTGCCCGAGACGAGGGCATAAAAACAGTCGGGCTTTCCGGTGGAGTTGCCTACAACGACGAAATTTCGCGGGGAGTAGAAAAGATCGTCTCCGGATCGGGCCTGGATTTCGTGACCAATACGGAAGTCCCCCCGGGTGACGGTGGAGTTGCCCTGGGTCAGCTCTGGCTAGCTGGAAAAGAGCTCATCGGGTAACAGAAAAGATCAAACCATAAACCTGCATTGAAGTGTACCTTTGCTACTTTTATAAACTATTGATCTGATAAGGTCTTTGATTAGTTCATTTCTGCTTCGAAATAGTAAGACCCAAATTTAGCGGTTTTATCAGGTCTGTTGGTAGTTTAAGGTTGCTTATGATACTTATTTTACAAGCAAAAGTTGGTCCAGCACCCAGATGAGAAATGTAACTTGGAATCATAATCTACCGGTAAACGGGTCAGGCTGCCTTACCAGAGGAAAGTCAAAGACCTTGAGCCAGGTTACGGAGCTCATCTGGGTGCTGGTTGAAAGTTATGGGAGAGCAACTTTTGATTTACCATTTTAGCTATGACCAAATGGGTAATGGTAAATAAGTTTCTCAGCTAGTAGTAAAATTTCCTTGCAAACATGGTTAGGGGTTGGTCTTAAAGGAGGGCATCGCACGATTTAGGT
>CAZYCI010000093.1:0-5183 GCA_964645955.1 uncultured Thermotogae bacterium | reverse complement strand
TGGGAACCATTGCAAATTTCTACGCCTTTGGAATCTGGGTGAAAAAGAGGAAACACGGTCTTGTCCTCGTGGGAGCTGTCTCGGTTATCGTACTACTATTCTTGGCAATGGCAGTTGGTGGAGAAATGGTCCCAAATCCGGCACTGGACGGACTGGGTGTTGATCAGTCATTGGGGAATATGGAGGGGAAAGAAGTTAGGTTCGGGGCTATGTTGAGTGCGCTCTGGGGAGTTTCAACCACTTCGACCACCAACGGAGGGGTTAACTCCATGCACGACAGCTTTTCCGCCCTCGGTGGTTTTGCCTTACTTTTAGGAATGAGTCTTAACTCGCTCTTTGCCGGCGTAGGTACCGGAGTGCTGAACCTTCTTACTTATGTTTTCCTTGCCAGCTTTATCGGGGCATTGATAATCGGCCGAGCACCAGGCTACCTCGGCAAGAAGCTGGAATCCGACGAGATCAAACTGGCGGCGATAATAATTCTACTTCTGCCGACGCTGGTTCTGTTCCCGACAGGTATTGCAGTGGTAACTGATTTTGGTAAGGAAGCAATCTCGAATTCGGGATTTCACGGGTTCAGCCAGGTAATATATGAATTCTTTTCCGCTGCTGCGAACAACGGCTCAGGGTTTGAAGGATTACAGGATAATACCGTTTTTTACAACCTGTCCGGGGGGGTAGTGATACTCCTCGCAAGGTACTTACCGCTGGTGCTCCAGATGATGATAGCCGGACAGTTGGCCAGGAAGAAGATTAGGCCCGAGACGGAGGGTACTCTAAAAGTGGAGAACGTCCCTTTCCTGGTTTTATTGGTCGTAATTATGGTGGTTATTGGCGGGCTGGTATTTATACCTGCGCTTGCACTAGGACCACTTGCCGAACTCCTTTCTTTGTGGTGATCTAGATGAATAGAGAACAGATATTACAGGCACTTGTAGATGCGGTAAAAAAACTTAATCCGAGTTACTTAATCAAGAACCCGGTAATCTTTGTGACGGAACTCAGTACGATAATGGTAATTGCAGTAACATTGGTGCCCCATTTCTTTGGTGGGACCCAGGGAAGGTGGTACTACTCGGCAATATCGATAATCCTGGTATTTACAGTCCTTTTCGCAACATTTGCCGAATCGCTGGCGGAGACACAGGGGGAGGCACACGCTGAAAGCCTCAAAGCCATGAAGGAAGAGGTAACTGGAAAAAGGCTAACTAATGACAAGCCTCTGGACGAAATATCGGAAGATGATATAGAGGAAGTAAGCTCGGAGGATATCGAAAAAGAGGACCTGGTTTACGTGGAAGAGGGTGACATGATACCACGGGACGGAACAATTATTGAGGGTTCTGCCTCTATAGACGAATCGGCCATTACCGGGGAGTCCGAACCCGTGATCCGCCAGAGCGGTGGGGATAAGAGTTCTGTCACCGGCGGTACGGAAGTGTTGAGTGACCAGTTAAAGATCGAAATAACCGCTGCTGCCGGCGAGTCCTTCCTGGACGAGATGATCGGTCTGGTTGAGGACGCCAGCAGGGAAAAAACCCCGAACGAAATCTCTCTGACGTTGTTGCTGGCAAGCTTTACCTTCATCTACATGCTGGTAGTTACGACACTGACCTTTTTTGGCGATTTCGTCCGTCTAAACGTTGAGGTGGCGGATCAGATTGCACTATTAATTGGTCTTATGCCTACTACGGTAGGAGCTTTGCTGTCAGCTATCCGGATAGCTGGAATGACCAGGGTTACCAGGGATAACGTGATAGCAAAATCCGGTAAAGCAGTTGAGTCAGCAGGGGATTTAGACGTACTCATCCTCGATAAAACTGGAACAATAACAACTGGTGATAGGGCTGCAACTGAATTTATACCCATTGGTGCCAGCGACGACGATGTTACCGAAGCCGCTTTAAAATCCTCTTTTTACGACGAAACGACCGAAGGGAGGTCCGTTGTTGCTCTTGCCGAGAACAAGGGTCAGGAGACAAGCAAAGAGGAATTGCCGGAAGAAGGCTTCATAGAATTTAGCGCCGAGACGGGAATGAGCGGGATAGACCTGGAAGACGGAACAGAAATTAGAAAGGGGTCAGTGGATGCGATTAAGGATTACGTGGACACAGTTCCGGATGAACTGGACGATAAAGCGGTAGAAATAGCGGAGTCGGGCGGGACTCCCCTTGGCCTTGCGGTGGATAAAGAGGTTGTCGGCCTGATAGAACTACAAGATGAGATGAAGACGGGGATCGATAAACGGATAGCCGAGCTGCAGAAAATGGGAATAAAGACAGTTATGTGTACGGGAGACAACGAACGGACCGCTCGCTATATAGCCGAAAAAGCCGGTCTGGACGAATATTACGCCGAATTTCAGCCGGAAGAAAAAATCGGCCTGGTAGAGGAAGAAAAGAAGAAGGGGCAAATGGTGGGCATGACGGGTGACGGAACGAATGATGCCCCGGCACTTGCAAAGGCGGACGTGGGCCTGGCAATGAACGCAGGTACTGTAGCAGCAAAAGAAGCCGGAAACATGGTGGATATGGATTCCGATCCGACCAAACTAATTGAAGTTGTCGGTATCGGCAAGCAGTTGTTGATGACGCGGGGGTCCCTGACCACGTTCAGTATCGCAAACGATGTTTCTCGGTACTTCGCTCTCGTCCCCGCTATTTTTTCCGCAAGCATTCCGGCGCTCGGTAAGATGAACCTGATGAATCTCCATTCCCTGCAGAGCGTGGTTATTTCTTCACTGATTTATAACAGTCTGATTATACCGTTTCTCGTGCCTCTGGCGATGCGGGGTGTAGAGTACAAACCCGTTAGTGCATCTAGGTTGCTGGTACGTAACATGTTGATTTATGGAGGCAGCGGTTTGGTCGTTCCTTTCTTGAGTATTAAGTTGATAGACTGGCTTCTGGTAACAGTGGGGGTGTTTTAATCTTGGTGGAAGAAGAAAAAGAGAAGAGAACGGATGAGGAGTTTAATGAAAATGGTCCGGAAGAGGATAAGGACAAAGCAACAGAAGAGAAAAAATCTTTGCCCGAAACTGATACGGTCGATACTTCAAAATTGATCACGACTGGGTTTCGGCTGGTTATTATTTCTCTTTTGTTGACCAGCGTTCTCTATGTCGCGGCCACGACCGGTCTAGGTAACTTATTCTGGGGGAACGCCGCAGGTGGTGACCTCGTGCGCCAAGACGGAAAAGTGGTAGGTTCAAAACTTATTGGCCAGAATTTCACCTCGGAAAGATACTTTCACCCCCGCCCCTCCTCAAAAGGGTACGACGGGATGGATTCGGGCAGTGCCAACCTGGCCCCGACGAACGATAAAATTACTGAAAGGGCTAAAGATTTACTTGATGATCTAAAGCAACAGGGTATTGAGCCGCAGGACGTACCGGTTAGTTTTGTAACTGAGTCAGGCTCTTCACTCGACCCCGATATCAGACCGCAGTCCGCTTACCTTCAAGTCCCTAGGGTTTCGAAGGCTACGGGAATACCGAAAAACGAATTGAGACAGTTAATAGAAAATCTCACCCAGGGCAAATTTCTCGGTCTTTATGGCCAGAAAAGGGTTAACGTATTGATGCTGAATTTAAAAGTTGAGGAACTTACAGGTTCTAATAGCAATGAATAAAAAGGAACCGGAGACGGCAATAGCAAAACACGATTATGAGGACGTAATCATCAGCGTCGCCAATCCAGATAGCGCGAGGCAACTAATAAAAATTGCAAAATTAATTACGACTCATCGTGCGACTTTTCACATAATGCATGTAACTCGAGAAGACTCATTTCCCGAGAGGGAGCAATCGTGGCGGAGAGGTGCTGAACTGGTTGAGGGCATGACACATTATGCTCAGAGAATAGATCGGGCCGCCAAGCCACTTGCTGCTACGTCCAGTTCGATCCCCGGTGCAATAGTGGAAGCAGCTGAGAACATCGGAGCGGGTATGATAATGATGGGCTGGTTTGGAACGATATCTCCGGTTACGGTAAGACGTAGTTCCGTAGTAAATAAGGTCCTCCAAAAAGCTCCATGTGATGTGGGGATATATAAGTCCCGTGAAACCCTGGAAGAGGTGGAGAACGTTGTCATCCCTGTAGGACCGAACAACCCTCGACCAGACCGGCTTGCCATAATTGACAGGTTGCTCAAACAGACTGAGGCAGAAGGAGATTTAATTCACGTGGTCACGCCGGACTCGGGTGAGGATGCGGATGAAAAGGCAGGAGAACTTTTGAACGAAGTTAAGGGTTTGCTGGAAGCTGAGGCCGTTAACACGAAAATAATTCACGCCAATTCAGTGCTCCAGGGCTTATTGACTGGGTCAGAAGAAGCCGACATTGTAGTAATCGGACCAGGTAGAGAATGGGTATTCAACAGGTTCCTGTTCGGTAGAACAGCGGACAACTTAACTAATCGTGTCGACACTTCTGTCCTCATGTTTAAAGGTAAGGAGCACAAGATGGTCGCCTGGCCAAAAGGACTTTTAAAAGCAATACAAAATATATTTACCAGGAAAAAATCTTCTTAAGTCATTCCCCGGGGGAAATTAATTCGATCCCCGGGATTAAAAAACATTTTAAATCTACCGATAGCCAGCAGATATCTTTTTTTTCGACACACTAAAGTTCTGTAATACCCTGGCGTACGGCGTAAAGGGCTGCCTGGGTCCTGTTTTGAAGGTTTAACTTTCCAAGGATATTGCTTACGTGAGAACGGACGGTTCGCTCGCTTATGTACAGTTCGTTAGCAATATCGTCGTTAGGTAATCCTTCGGCGATTAACTCGAGTACCTCTATCTCCCTTTCGGTTAGTTCTTCCCCGGGCTGATCTTTCTCTTTCTGCATTGAGCGAAGAACAGTACCGGCAACTTTGGGGTCCAGGGTTGATTCTCCCCGGTAAGTATCTTTGATGGCACTTACGAGTTCGTCGGGGGAAGCGTCCTTAATTAGATAGCCGGAAGCGCCGGCCTTGATTGCCTGGATAATTCTTTCCTCTTCCGAAAAACTGGTCAGGATTAGTATTTCTAAATCACTCCTTTCCTCGGTTATCCGGCGCGTCGCTTCCACGCCGTTCATTTCTGGCATTACGAGATCCATGAGAACGAGATCCGGTTCCATGGCTTGCACTTTGGCAACAGCTTCTCTGCCGTCCGAGGCCTCGCCGATTATCTCCAGCCCGCT
>CAZYCI010000092.1:2243-5252 GCA_964645955.1 uncultured Thermotogae bacterium | reverse complement strand
GAGGTTTTATGAAACCGAAAATACGAGAGGCAAATACTAGTGATGTTGACGAAATCCTTCGGTTGGACCGAAAGCTGTCCGACCAGCACTCTAAGTTAGATGATTACTATAAACCGGCCTCGAAACTGGAAGAGGCAAAGGTCCGAAACTGGTTAATCGACTCCATCCGGGAGGAGAACTCCCTGGTGCTGGTATTCGAGAAAGAGGGGAAACTCCGCGGTTACTTCGTCGGAGTTATAGAGGAAACGAAACCGTTTATAAGGCCGAGCAGGGAAGGGCGAATGGCTACGATCTACGTGGAACCGGAATGGCGGCAACAGGGGTTTGCCCGGAAAGCTACGGAAAGGTTCAAGGAGTTTTGTAAAAAGGAAGAAATCAGCACGATCAGATTATCCGTCCATTCCCATAATCCCGGGGCTATAGAAGTGTGGAAATCCCTCGGTTTTCACGAGTACATGAAAAGAATGAGGATGGATATTTGATCACCGGGAGACTTGACTCATTCAGTGCAAGTCCTCGTCTCGGCTTGACCAGGAACTTTCCGCTAAAGCCACGACCTCTCCGGCGTCTTCGCGAACGATTCCATGAGAAATAGTGCCACCCAGCTCGCTTCTCTCGACGAACAACTTGTCTCCGGAATTCAATTCCGTTCTGTACTTGATATCGAAGTTATCGAGAGTTTTTGAGACCAAAAAATCCAGGGGTAAAGAATCCATTACCCACCTGATGTACTGGACGTTGTTCGCGTGGGAATTTACGTCCAGATCCGACGGCCGGACAGTCGTCGAATAACGGTGGTCATCCGTCTCGTACGAAGAAAACTCGGGAGTCTCTACCTCCGGCGGCTCCCCCAGATAGGGAAAATCCAGCTCATCGCTCAACCGATCCAGGCGCTGGGGCCGCCGCGTTTTGGTATCCAGACAGGTCCAGGTGGTGCGGGCTTTCAAAACGGCGTTCGAAGAGCCCTCAGTTACCAGGAAATCCCTGTAAAAGTAGAGCCTGGAGGTACCCGCCAATCTGGTAAGTACTTGAACCGTATCTCCGTAGCCCGGTCTTTCCTTTAGCTCAATGGACTCCCAGGCCAGCGCAAACATCAAGTTATCGTCCATCAGGCTGGAATAGCTTAGCCCCATGCTATCGGCATGCTTCCAGGCCGTTTCCTGCGTTAATTCTATCAGTTCAACCAGGCTGGCTCTTCCGTCGGGGGCCAGATGACGAAAGTTGATCCTGTATTCCTCGGTCCACTCCAGGGGAGTTTCTTCTTCGTTATTAATATCTATCACCGGATTTTGCTTAATCCTTAGACCCCACAAATCAAAATCACGGTTAGCCATCGAGGGCCGCTTGTCTTCGAATTTACCGAAAAAATAGTTGCGTATGAGTTACCCAGTTACGAAAATATCTAAAAGATGGTAAAAAACTGGCGCCCGGAAAGGCAAGATCGATCGACCCCTTTTCGGGTGACATGTTAAACTAAACCGGTCTTACGTTTCTCAAACAAGGGGGAAAGCGATATGTCCTACGAAAGAGGGCCACTAACTACCGATGAGATAGAGGAATTTATCTGGTTCCACCTCTGCAAAGCTTATAACGAGAAAGAAGAGGACGGAATGGACTTCCAGCCACTTTTTGACGAGGGGGATGAACAGATACCCGACAGGAATGAGCTCAAAGAAGCAGCGGATTATTTAGAAACACAGGGGCACTTAAAGAAGCGAATCGGAGACGACGAATTCTGGCTGGAACTCACCAACTTCGGGAAGAAGAAATGTGAAGGGATAGATATATCCAGTAGCTGGTCGGTTTAGAGTGCCGTAAAACTCCAAGGGTTGAACATCCCATAACAATCACTGTAGCTTACCCCTACCCCCTGGATGGAGCCAGATAAAAACGAAAAGCGGGCTATCGTGCCAATAAAAAGGGCCATTACAGCCGAAAGGAGAACTAGGTTTCACGCCGGTCCTAGCTACTAATCTCACCCAGTATTCCTCAACGAACTTCTGTATAATTATTTTGAGGAGGAAAACATGAACAAGAAAACCATACACTTCGATTCTCTTCTAGTAGCTGGAACGATAATATTATTTGGCTTTTTCATATTATCTATACAACCCGTTGCGCTGGCCGGGGATAACTCAAGAAACGAAGCAATCGGCGAGGCCGGAGACGAGGATAGATTTCTGGATATCAAGCGGGAAGTATACTACGAAAGCGAAGAGAGCTTCCCGGAACTGCCGGAACTGGTCAATACGATTCCGGAATCCCACCCCGAGAAATGGGCAAAGAAACAGTTTGGCGTCGACGAGAATCCGAGGGGAATAATCGGTAACGAAGTCGTAAATTATTCCTTCATCACGCCAACAAGCTGGAAGGTGGAGAATACTTACCGGCGGTTTTCACCGGACGAGGACGGCGTAATCTTTCGTTTAACCGGAAAAGACGGGATCTGGGGAGCTATATTCAAAGTAGATCTTTCGGGCAGGTCGATAGAAAACCAGCGCGAACTGGCCCGTTATTACCAGGACAACAGAGCTCGGTTTTACGGCTTACTGGAAAACGAGATCTCCGGGGATATTAAATCAGAAGACCACCTGCTGCAGGGCTACAGTACCAAGGGGAGCGAGCTCATCACCCAGTACGAGTCCTATTCCACGATCGAATCTCCGGAAGGCCGCTTCTCTAGCCTCGCTCATTACCACGTAGCAGCTGAACGTGGCTACGTTGTGGATATTTATATCCCCGCTGGAGAGCTGAACGAGGTAACCAGGTCAACCGCGTACATAATTGGCAAGAGTTTCATAGCGTACCGCTTTGGTTAACTGAAATTGAAGGGGCGAAACCCTAGGCATCAGCCCTACTTCGCCTGACCCGGGCGGCTGTCGCTTTGAACGCGGTAAATACTTGCTTGCCGGCTTCGAGATCGAACTCCTCCACGGTTTGTTTCGTCACGTAGCAATTAAGTCCTTTATCCGTTCTGACCCTGTAAACCTGGCCAAGGTGGCTGACTGA
>CAZYCI010000092.1:0-2143 GCA_964645955.1 uncultured Thermotogae bacterium | reverse complement strand
TCGGGGGTAGCGGTCAACGAGATCCTCCAGGCCGAGCAGATCGATTACGTCCCGGGCCTTGACTTCGGGCTCGGAAACGTTTCGGGCTTCCAGGCCGTAGAGTACGTTTTCCCTGACGCTCATGTGGGGGAAGAGTACGTAATCCTGGTAGACAAATCCGATGTTCCTGTCTTCAGGGGGTACGTCTGCCACGTCACGATCGCCGATGATGACCCTTCCACCATCCGGTTTGTGGATACCGGCGATCGTCTCCAGCAGGATCGTCTTCCCCGCTCCGGTCGGTCCAAGCACCATGAAGTAATCGCGGGGCTTCACTTTCAGGGAAGCGTTTTCTATCCTGAATTCACCCAGGTCCTGGGTCAGGTTCCTTAACTCAACGCCAGTCGGATTCATGGCTCTTGGCAAAGCTCCACAGCAGGATGAAAGTAATAAGGCATATCGTTACCAGAAGGATAGTGGCCGGACGGGAGCTAGACAATCCGTAGGCCGTAAACCGGTCCCGAATGGTTATCGGCGCCGTTTTCGGATAGTAAGCTATGATCGCCACGGCGGCGTACTCGCTAATTCCCCGGGCCCAGCTCAAAATGACACCGGTCAACAAGTGCGAGGAGGCAAGGGGGAAGGAGACTTTGAAGAAAGTTCTCCACGGCGTCTGACCCAGGGTGCGAGAGACGTGCTCCAGCCGCGGATTCACGGACTCGAAGCCCTCCCGGGCCGAATTAACGAAAAAAGGCAAGGAGACGAAAAGCATCGCGACCACTATTCCCGGCAGAGCGTCCTCGAAGAGCAAAAATTCGCCGACGAGTCCTCCTACCATACCGGAGCGATTGAAGATACCGTAGAGCATGATCCCCGCGGCAATATGCGGAATTACCATGGGTAAATCTATTATTCTAGCCAAAAGGGTTTTTCCGGGAAAGTCCTTTCTGGCCAGGATGTAGGCCAGAGGCGTACCGAAAAGAAACGCGGAGAAAGCCGCTACCCCGGAGGCATAAACGCTGAGCCAGATCGACCGATAAACTGCCGGATCCGTGGCAGCACGGACCAACCCGGGAAAATCCTGAAATAACTGAACTCCGTAAATATTGGCGATCGGCGCTCCGATAAAGAGCACCAGTACTAGCGCCAACAAGGAAAACGGAACAGTAAGCCTTATGTCCTTCATTAATGATTTCTTAGTCTTGAGTTTTTACAAGGTCCCCAAATTCGGACGGCACTTCGCCGAAACCTCGCGCAGGCGCAATCGGAGGCTGGCCGAGTTCCGAGAAGACGGTTTTACCTTCTTCGCTAATGATAAACCGCACGAACTCTCTCGCAAGTTCCGGATGGGGAGCGTTTTTCGGAACGGTGATCCCGTAAACGATCGGTTTGGCCTTTTTGACGTCTCCATCGGACGTCTTAACGCTTACTCGGCCATAGGTGTCCGAATGCTTCGTAGAAGAAAGGTCGACCGCTCTCGGCAGCGTGACGAACTCCAGACCGTGCTGTTTGGCGACGCTCATATACTCGAAGGCGTAGTCAAGCCCGCCGCTCTGGAGCATGGATACGAGATCGACGGATTTCGGCCTTATCGAAAGCTCCGATGTATCCGGATTCAGGGACTCCGGTGCACTAATCCTGTATTTATCCCCTTCCTCCTTTACCGTAATATTTGACCGCGAAATAACGAGCTCCTCCAGTATCTCGGAATCGAGGTAATCCAGCTCGGCTAGTTGTATCATCATGGGGCTTCTGTACCCACACGGGTCCATGTTCGGATTGGAGAAACCGTACCTGACTTCGGGGTCGGCCAGTACGTTATACCAGTTGTCGGAATTCACCTTATCGGACAGCTTGCTCTTGTCCGTGTACGCAACTACCATCCGGTTCTGAGCAAACTGGAGGTAAAAGTCCGAGTAATCCGGTGACATCATGGACGGAATCAACGAGTAATCCGCTACGGCAACTACGTCACCCCGTTTGCCGATCTCAGTCACCTGTCTGACGGCCACGACGCTGCCGTGTGCTTCCAGCTGAACGTCGACGTCAGGATGGTTGGCCTCGAACTTCTTTTCGAGCTCTCCAAAGGGTATGGACAGGCTTCCGGCGTGAAATACCTTTAATTTCGTCTTCCCGTGGAGGGAAAAGGAAAAGAAAAGAACCA
>CAZYCI010000091.1:2444-5401 GCA_964645955.1 uncultured Thermotogae bacterium | reverse complement strand
ATAGCCAGCTTTCTCGGGCTCTGGCAGCTCGTGGTCTGGGGGCTTAAGGTCCCGAATTACCTGCTACCAACGCCCTGGGAAATCATTAAATCCATAGTCAGTGATGCGCCAGTGCTGGCGGACCACCTGGCGATAACGATGATCGAAACTACGATCGGCCTGGCCCTGGCCACGGTCGTCGGATTGCTGGTCGCTGCCCTGATGCACCGGTTCAAGTTCTCCGGCGAGGTCATTTATCCCTACCTGGTGCTCTCCCAGGCGGTTCCGCTAATTGCGATCGCCCCGCTCATACTGATCTGGTTCGGGCTGGGGATCACGGCCAAGATAGTGATAGTAAGCTTCGTCTGTTTCTTCCCGATCGGGGTCAACGCGTACGAGGGTTTTCAGAACGTGGACCAGGGGATGCTCGACCTGATGGATACCATGGAGGCCTCGCGCTGGCAGAAGTACAGGCACCTGATCGTCCCCGCTTCGCTGCCGGGTATATTTGCCGGTCTGAGGATAGCCGCGACCTACAGCGTCCTCGGCGCCGTCATCGGCGAGTGGCTCGGCGGCGTCAAGGGAATGGGTATTTACATGACCAGGGCGCTGACGTCCTTCCAGACGGACAAGCTGTTCGCGGCGATAGTGCTGGTGATGCTGGCGAGTTTTTCTTTTTTCAAACTGATAGACTGGGCAGCTGTTTACCTTACTCCCTGGACGAAAGAGGAGGGAAACTATGTTCAAAACGAGTCCAATTAAACCAATCGGATTGATCCTGATCGCTTTGGTACTCCTGGTCAGTACAACCGCACCAGGAACGAAAGCCAAAACTCGGAGAATCAGAGTAACGCTTGACTGGACGCCCAATACCAACCACACCGGCCTCTACGTTGCAAAGGAACTGGGTTACTTTGCCGACGAGGGGCTAAAAGTAAAGGTCGTACAACCGAGCAAGACGACCGCAGTCCAGCTAACCGCCTCGGGCAAAACGGAATTCGGAATCAGTCACCAGGAATCGGTCACGATGGCCCGGGACCGGGGTGTACCGGTAGTATCCATAGCGGCAATCATCCAGAACAACACCTCCGGGTTCGCCGCCCCTGCCGATACCGGGATCGAGTCGGTTAAGGACTTCGAAAATCACAGGTTCGGCGGCTGGGGCATGGAACTGTATAACAGGATAATTCGGTCCGTGATGAAAGAAGCGGACGCGGACTTCTCAAGCGTCAGCTTCGTCAACCTGGGAATGACGGATTTCGTAACCGCCGCTCGTAAGGGTATGGCCGACTTCTTCTGGATATTTTACGGCTGGCAGGGGATTCACGCGGAACTGGAAGGGCTCGACTTCAACTACATTCCGGCAAGGGAGCTTTCGGAAACGTTCAACTATTACACGCCCGTCTTTATCAGCAGCGAAAAGGTCATCCAGAAGAAGCCCGAACTGGTCGAAAAGTTCCTCCGGGCGGCCACCCGTGGTTACGAGTACGCGATGGAAAACCCGGAAGAATCGGCGGAAATTCTGCTGGACCATGCCACCGAACTGGACCGGGAACTCGTGATGAAGTCACAGAAGTTCCTATCCGACCAGTACGGAAAAGGCGTCGATCGGTGGGGAGTGCAGGAGAAGTCGGTATGGACGGATTTCACGGACTGGCTTCACGAGAACGACCTGATCGACAAAAGAATCCCGGCAGAAGAGGCTTTTACCAATGAGTTCCTCCCGAAAGAGTGAATCCAGTCTGTTGACCGTAGAAAACGTCCGGAAGAGCTTCGGTGACCTGAGGGTGCTGGAGGGAATAGGTTTCCGGATCAACTCCTCCGGCTTCGTCACTTTCCTCGGCCCCTCCGGCTGCGGCAAGACGACGCTATTTAAGATCCTGCTGGACCTCGTCGCAGCCGACCGGGGAACGATCCGGAAAAACTATTCAACCGCCGGCTACCTTCCCCAGGAAGGCCTACTCTTTCCCTGGAAAACCCTGATGGAAAACGTCGAACTGCCGATGAAGTTGCGGGGAATCGGGAAGGAGGAAAGACGAGACAGAGTCACGAAAAGCCTGGAAACGTTTGGCCTATCCGGGTTCGAGGGTTCCTATCCGAAGGCACTTTCCGGTGGAATGCGTCAGCGGGCGGCGCTACTGCGGACCGTACTGACGGACGCGCCCGTTCTCTACCTCGACGAGCCTTTTGGCTCCCTCGACGCCCTAACCCGGGACAAAATTCAGCACTGGCTGCTGGACCTGCTGGAGGAAATCGACAGGACGATTTTGTTTATAACTCACGACATCGAGGAAGGGTTGTTCCTCTCGGAGAAAATCATAGTACTATCGGATCGCCCGGCCGTCAAGAAAGGAGAGTTCGATGTTGACCTGACGGAAGAAGAGCGTGACAAGACCGGGAAGAAGTTCTTCGAGTACAAGAGAAGGCTGATGAATACGATCGAGGAGGTAGACGAAAATGCCAAAGACGAAACCGTTCGACAATTACTCTGACGAGTACGATAGGTGGTTTGACGAAAACGAAAAGGCCTACCAGTCCGAAGTACTGGCGATGCAGGAACTAATTCCGGAGGAATTCGAGACGGGGGTCGAAATCGGCGTCGGAACTGGCAGGTTCGCGACCCGGCTCGGAATTCAGGAAGGCGTTGAGCCTTCAAACGCCATGGCCGAGGTAGCACGGGATCGCGGTGTGCACGTAATCAAAGGCAAAGCCGAAGACCTGCCGCTGGAAGACGAGAGCTACGACCTCGCGGTGATGGTAACGACGATCTGCTTCGTCGACGACCTGGACCAGACGTTCCAGGAGGCCCACAGGATACTGGAGGAGGGCGGTCAACTGGTCCTTGGCTTCGTTCCCGGCGACAGTGAAATCGGTCGGTTCTATAGGACAAACGAAGCCGACGACAGATTTTACAGTATAGCCAACTTCTTCACCGCGGAGGAAGTTTTTGCGGCCATGGAATCAGCCGGTTTTGATTC
>CAZYCI010000091.1:0-2344 GCA_964645955.1 uncultured Thermotogae bacterium | reverse complement strand
CCGGGAGGTATAAACAAATGGGATTATTTGATGGGTTTTGGTCCGGACAGTCGGAATTAAATGAAATGATGGCGGAGCATGCCGAACTCGTGGACAAGACTCTGGAGAAATTCAAGGAAGGCATGTGTCTCTGGATAAAAGAAGGAAACCTGGATGAGGCCAACGAACTTGCCTACGAAACTCATAACCTGGAAGGTAATGCCGACGACCTCCGCCGGAAAATCGAAATGAAGCTCCTGAACGGAGCATTGCTCGCCCGTTCCAGGAGACCGCTGCTGGACGTGGTGGAAAGGACGGACAAGCTGGCAAACGCGGCGGAGGCTGCCATGGACTTTACCCTGCTCCAGCGGATACAACTGCCGGACGAGCTCGGACCGATCGCCGAGGAAATAGTCAACAGGTCCGTGGATATCGTTGAAGTAGTCCAGGACGGGCTGGAAGTGCTTTTCAGCGGTGAAGGCGACGTCCTCGAGTACACGGAAAAAATCGAACAGATCGAGGGTGAGGTCGACGACCTGGAACGTGATTTCATTCAGACGTTATTCGGCCTGGAAGAGCTCGAGCTTGCCGAAAAGATCCTTCTCCGTCAGTACCTGGAAGCCCTCGTCGAAATTTCCGACCGGGCGGAGGACCTCTCCGACGAGATGGAGATAATCACAGCGACCAGGAGAAGTTAAAGGGTGGCGGTCTGAGCCTCACCTCTTGACCAGTCACTACCATCACAATTCTTTAAATTCGTTTGGAAAACCACCTCCGGCCAGTATAATCAAGCCTAAGGTCCTGCCGTTCTCGCCGTTAAAATTTATTGTGAGTTACTATGAGTTCCGTATAGCGGAGCTCTTAATTGTTTACGTTAACGTTCGGTAACTGAAAACCATACACGTAAAAAATTGGAGGTTTTAACATGGAGGAAGCTAGTCCGGAGCAGCCGACCCGGCTATCGATTGATTACCCGGATCGCCAGCTCAACAGAACTACCACGTTTTTTCGGTTGATCCTCGCCATACCGATACTGATAATTCTCGGTTCTCTTTTCGGAGCGCCTTTCTTCTGGGAACAGGGCATGTGGCACTGGAAACTACCCGCCCTTCCTGCTTTCATAGTAGGGCCCACCGCCCTGATGATCGTCTTTAAGCAAAAGTACCCCGACTGGTGGTTCGACTGGAACCTCAACATGGCAAGGTTTAGCACAAGGGTGTTCTCCTATCTGGCCCTGTTAACTGACGTTTACCCCTCGACTGACGACCCTCAGGGGGTAGACCTGGATTTTTACTATCCCGACCCGTCCGAGGACCTGCACAGGTGGAAACCTCTGATTAAATGGTTCCTCGCGATTCCTCACTACGTTGCCCTGCTCTTCCTCAATACGGCGGGAACGATGGCGATCATCCTTGCCTGGTTTGCCATACTGTTTACGGGTCGCTATCCGAAAAAACTGTTTAAGTTCGTGGTGGAAGTATACAACTGGAACCTGCGGGTCATAGCCTACGCTTTTCTATTCATCACGGATCGCTATCCGGCCTTCAGCTTTTCCGGCTGGGGAGAATAAATATAGTTAAAGGAGGATAAAAAGATGAGCCGTGGCAAAATATTTCTAGTTGCGGTTTTCGCTCTGGTTTTTCTGATTGGTGTCGGTCTGATTATCGGCGGAGGGACCATTCTCTGGGCTAACATTTTTATGGAGGACGCGGAAGGGTTCTACACCACGAAAAAGGTCGAGGTAAACCGAAATTCTTACGCCATTACCAGCGAACCCGCCGAAATAGAGATCGAGCATATCTGGATTCTGGACTGGTTGAACTCAGTCGAGGTCAAGATCACTGGGGAGAACAATAAGGACAAGGGGGTTTTCGTCGGTATTGCGGAGGAAAAGGACCTCAAAAGTTACCTCAGCGGAGTGGACCACGACCGGATCGAGGAACTTGACCTCCACCATCCGGTAGGAAAGCCGGAGGTCGAATATGAAAACTTCCCAGGTAGCTCTTCACCTAAAGCCCCAACTGAAGTCGGTTTCTGGACGGCTTCGGCCTCGGGTTCGGGGGAACAGGTCCTGCGCTGGAGTTTAGAAGAGGGTACGTTCGGCACGGTACTGATGAACGCGGACGGTTCAAAGGGTATTGACCTCCGGGCTTCAATCGGCGCCAAGGTACCGATAGCGAGCGGAATTGGACTCGGACTGGCGATAGCCGGACTGGCACTGATTCTGATAACGCTTCTACTGACTTACTTTACCATAAGCCGATCCAGGTTATAAGAAAAGTTCAGAGAAGCTTGATCATCTAGCTACAGTATTTCGAAAAACTTAACGGGCCGGGGTTTCTTAACCTCGGCCCGTTATTCATCC
>CAZYCI010000090.1:0-5436 GCA_964645955.1 uncultured Thermotogae bacterium | reverse complement strand
AAACCTATGCCAGTTCCGATTTGACCATGTTAACCCCGGTCTGCAGGGCTTCCTGCATGGAGGAGGTATTCGGGCCGCCGCCCTGGGCAAAGCTGGCAGAACCGCCACCGCCACCGCCGAGGAGTTCGGATGCTTCCCTGATTATCTCGCCGGCGTTTAACCTGTCCGTAAGCTCGTCGGAAACCTCACAGACAATTGAACCTCCGTCTTCACCGCCCGTTCCAAGGATTACGACTCCATCGACCTCGGCTTCCACCTGGTCGGCAAGTTTTTGCAGGTCCGAACTGTCCACCTCGACCTGAGAGGATACGACTTCGTATCCGTCGTAGGTTTCCGCGTCCTCTATCAGACCGGCTCTAACAGTGGCAAGTAACCTTTCTGTCTTTTTCTCGAGTTCTTCCCTCAGTTTGTCCTGTTCCTCCAAAATCGAGTCAAATCGGCCGGTCAGGTCGCTTACTCCCGAGCCCGCCATGTTCGCCAGCTCTTCCAGCTGGTCTCTCTGGGCCCGGTAACTTGCGAGAAAGTTCTCTCCGGTTATGGCTCTGACGCGACGGATACCTGAAGCAATCGTCTCCATCGACTCGATTGCAAAGCCACCTATCTCTCCGGTCCGATTGACGTGCGTCCCGCCACAGAGTTCCTTGCTGTAATTCTCCACAGTGATGGTCCGAAGCTGTTCCTTGCCGCGGTACTCCTCTTCGAAGTGCGCCGACGCACCCAGCTCCCTGGCCTTTTCGACGCTATCCACCCAGTTGACGGACACGTCCCTGTCGGAAAGGATGACTTCGTTTACCAGGTCCTCTATCCTCCGTTGCTGCTCCTCGGTCGGTATTTCAAAGTGATTGAAGTCGAAACGGAGTTCACCGGGAGAAACTTTCGACCCGGATTGAACGACGTGGGGACCGAGGACCTTTTGCAGGGCCTGGTGCAGCAGGTGAGTAGCGGTATGGTTGCGCTCCGTACTTCTCCTTTTCTCCTCGTCAATAATTGCAGTCACTTCGCTACCGGGAACCAGCTTTCCGGAATCCACTTGCACTCTGTGGTAATAAGCACCTTTCCTTTCCTGCACCTCGAGCACCGACCCTTTTCCATCGGAACCTTCCAGCTTTCCGACGTCACTGACCTGACCTCCGGCCTCGGCGTAAAAAGGCGTCCGGTCGAGAACGACCAGACCTTCCTCCCCTTCGCTCAGGGACCCCACTTCGTCTCCGTCCCGGGACAGTGCCAGGAGCTCGGCTTTTCCGGAATCGTGTCCATAACCGATGAACTCCGTATCCGGGACGTCAAGGACCCCGAGAGAGTCCGCCTCTTCTTCCTGATCGGTCCGCGAGCGGCTGCGCTGTTTTTCGAGCTCCCGTTCGAACCCGGCTTTATCAACGGTCAGATCCTCTTCCTCAGCCAGATCCTCCAAAAACGAGTACGGCAGGCCGTGGGTATCGTAGAGCCGGAATGCGTCCTCACCGGGTATTTCCGTCCGAGATTCCTCTTTCAGGTCGGACGCGAGACGGTAGAAAAGCTGCTCACCTTCGTTGAGCGTGTTCCTGTAGTTGGACTCCTCGCTTTCGATCACGTTCTCGATCAGATCGCGCCTCTCAACGAGCTCTGGATAAGTACCCCCCATCCGATCGAGCAGCGGCGGCAGGGCCGAGGTCAGAAATGTCTCCTTCATTCCGAGCCTGTCACCGGCCTGAACCGCCCGCCTAATGATCCGGCGCAGGACGTAGCCCCGACCTTCATTTGCCGGGATGACACCTTCCGAGACGAGAAAGGCCGAACCACGCAGGTGATCGGCGATTCTGTTTACGTCACTTACTGCAGCTTCGTTATAGGTGTTTAACCCGATAATATCCTTTAATTTCTCGATCAACGGCCGGAATATATCTATTTCAAAGTCGGACTCGACGCCCTGAAGGACGGAAGCAACTCGTTCGAGCCCCATGCCGGTATCTATGTTCTGACGATCGAGTTCTGCTACGTTTCCTTCCTGATCCATTTGATAGCCGGTAAAAACCAGGTTCCAGAGCTCGTTGAACCTGTTACAGTCACAGGCGACGCCCTCGCAGTCGGGACCACAGCTATACTCCTCCCCGGCATCGTAGAATATCTCGGAATCGGGGCCACAAGGTCCGGAATCGCCGACCGGCCCCCACCAGTTCTCGTCGTCGCCAAGACGGGCTATTTTTGTCTCCGGTATACCTACCTCGTCACTCCAGACCTCGTAGGCCTCATCGTCCGTTTCGTGAACGGATACCCAGAGGTCCTCCTCGTCAAAGCCGAGTACATCCGTGACGAATTCCCAGGCCAGCTCGATTGCGCCCCTTTTGAAGTAGGCACCGAAGGAAAAGTTCCCCAGCATCTCGAAGAAGGTGTGGTGGTACCAGGTTTCCCCGACCCGCTCTATGTCGTTGGCCCGAAAGCATTTCTGGCAGGTAGTGACTCGCTCGTAATCCGGTTTCCTCTTGCCCCAGAACACCTCCTTGAACTGGACCATCCCGGCCGAGGTAAATAACATGGAGGGGTCATCGGGCACGAGCCCCGACCCCTCCATTCTTTCGTGACCTTTCTCTTCGAAGTAATTTAAATAAGCTTCTCTCAGTTCGTCAGTTGTCCACTCCATGATCTAACCTTTGTTTATTTCCAGTTTGTGTAAGACAGGTCCGGTCAGCAATTTTGGATAAAAGTCCGTCGACTTCTGCGGCATCTTCTCACCCTTGTCCGCAATTTCCTTAACCTGCTCGATCCGTGTCGGGTTCATTATAAAGGCTCCCTGATAACCGCCTTCTTTCAGCATGTCGAGAGCGTCGTTCCGGCCCCGGACGTAGTCAAGGTTCCTCTTCTCCTCCAGGGCTTCCTCGTCTATACCGAGGTATTGCTCAAGTACGAGCTTGTGGAGAATCGAAACGTCCAGCCGGCGCCAGGCCTCCGATTTGTCGGGCAGAAGATCGTCCATAACCGATTCGTCCTGTAAAGTTAGGCTCCAGTAGGCCTTGTCGCCCTTGGCCCGGTACCCGAAGGTATGAGCTTCTCCTCGGTCCTCGTCCAGCTTACGCAGCATGTCTTCCCTTTCGTCGTAGCGGGATATCGAGAAATGCTCTCGCGCTTTATCGAGGACGCCGTGCGGTTTGAAGTTCCCGAGGTCGTGCAATAACCGATGGGTCGCCAGAATCGTCAGTCCAGGATCGTCTACGTTCACAAAAGTCATCATTCTATTGTCAAAGCCACCGGTTTCGGGAGAAGTCCATCCCTTTTCCCTGCACTCGTTCCTGAAGTTGAGTGCCGTCTCGTACCTGTGGTGGCCGTCCGCTATGTAGAGACTTTTATCGGACATCTCGTCCTTTATCGTCGAAATTACGTCGTCCGCTCCGACCTTCCAGAGTTTATGGGTGTTACGATACTTGTCCTTTACTTCGAGCAGGGGCTTATCACCGATCGACTCGTCCATAAGTTCGGTCACTCGGTTTTCCGGGTCGGAGTAAAGCATGAAGATCTGACCGAAGTTGGCTTCCGTTGCCCGAAGCAAACGCAACCTGTCGGCCTTTGGCCCGGACATCGTCTCCTCGTGTGCCTTAACGCCTTCGCCCGACTCAATTTCGCCGAGCCCGATGAAACCCTTTCTGGTTCTCTTTTCGCCTTCGGCTTCGTACTCCTGATAATAGGCGTAGAAACCCGGCTCTTCGTCCCGCTGCAGAACTCCCTCGTCAACCCAATCCTGGAGGTTATTAGCAGCTACCTCGTACTTATCCTTGCTCCCTTCTTCGGACTTGCTGAGGATTATTCGAACGATATTATAAAGACTCTCGTTGGCCAGATCCTCTCTTTCCTCGTCGTTGATCTTGTCGTAAGGCGGACTAACTACTCGGTTGATGTCTCCAACTTTCTCCGGATTGTACCGGTAACCCTGAAAAGGATGTACTTCCGCCATTTTAGCCCTCCCTCCCAAAGAAATCTATCAATTCGTCTGCCGTCTGCGTCCCAACTCGCCTCTGTGCTTCGACGGTTGAAGCACCAAGGTGGGGAGTCAGTGACAGGTTATCAAACCCCAGCAGTTCGGCGTTCTCGGGTGGTTCCTCCGTGAATACGTCCACGCCGGCGCCGGCAATCCAGTCGTTTTTCAGCGCTTCGGCCAGCGCTTCCTCGTCAACCACGCCTCCACGGGCACAGTTAATCAGGCAGGCCGAATCCTTCATCCGTTTGAGTTCGGCCTCTCCTATCGTTGCACCTTCGGACTCCACGAACGGTATGTGCAGAGTAATGTAATCCGAACTAGAGAGTAACTCGTCCATATCAACCATCTCGAGCTCTTCAACGGGTGCCTCGTCGACGTACTTATCGTAGCCAATAGCATCCATGCCGAGGGCGTTACACTTCTGAGCCACCAGGCTGCCTATCCTGCCGACGCCAATCACTCCAAGCGTCTTACCTGCTAACTCCGTCCCGGTCAGGTCGCCTTTGATCCATTTTTGCTCCTTCAGGCTTGCGGTTCCCCTGGGAATGTCCCGGGCCAGAGAGAACATGTGACCCAGTGCGAGCTCGGCCACCGAGTTCGAACTTGCTTCCGGCGTATTCTGGACCTTGATTCCCAGTTCGTCGGCGTGATCGAGGTCGATGTTGTCCAGTCCGACGCCGGCCCTGACGATTATCTCAAGGTTGTCGGCTTCGTCCAGGATCGGAGCCCGCAGCTTTGTGGCAGAACGGACCACTATCCCGGCGTATTCACCGATCTGCTGCTTCAACTCGTCCGCGGAGAGGTCGTACTTGTGGTCCAGGTCGAAACCGGCCTCTTCGAGCTTTTCAATTCCTTCTTCGGCTATCGGATCGGATATCAGTAGTTTAACCATACTGCCTCCTTTTATAAACCAAGAATATCGTTGATCGTCGCGAGCAGTCCGCGGATCTCCGGCTCGGAAGTGTCGGCCATGTTGGAAATCCTGAAGGTTTCCTCCGACATGTCCCCGTAACCGTTGGCAATCCGCAAGTTGTGTTTCTCGATCAGCTCCTGGTTCAGGTCGGCCACGGATATTCCCCTCGTATTCTCAATACAGGTTAGCGTCTTGGACCAGTATCCCTTCTCCGGGAATATATCGAAGTACTTCTTTGCCCAGTCCTGGACTATACCTGAAAGCTTATCGTGTCTGGCGAACCTGTTCTCTATTCCTTCTTCCTCGACGATGTACTCCAGCTGTTTTCTCAGCCCCAGAATCTGAGGGAACGCCGGAGTGGTTCTGGTTTGACTCCTTTTGTGATACTTGTGCAAAAGCGGCAGGTTGAAGTAATAGCTTTTCGATTCCACGTTTTCAGCTCTTTCCAGAAGGCGGTCGCTGACTGCAGCCACCGCGAGGCCGGAGGGTAAGCCAAATGCCTTCTGGACACCCGCGAGACACATGTCGATACCCCAGTCGTCCACCTTGATCTTCGCACCGGCCATTCCGGATACGG
>CAZYCI010000089.1:0-5491 GCA_964645955.1 uncultured Thermotogae bacterium | reverse complement strand
GCCAGGCTGGCTCCGACAAAACCGGGCAGATAGGATAGACCGACTCCGACTATCCCGACCAATCCACCCAGAAAGGCACCAAGCACGGGATAAAGGTAGAGTCGATCGATAAAAGCCTCGAAGCTGGCCTCGCCTCCTTTGACGGGTAGGGTCGATTCGAAAGTAAGACCACCGATAAAGCCATACAATAAATCTTTCATCTGCCTTCCTTAAAGGGAAGTTCTGTGGTTTGGCAATTCAATACTCATAACCCGGCCTCTGGACGACCCCCTGGTCGTAGAAGTGCTTGACGTTTTCTATCCTGCTGACGAGGTCGGCTCTTTTCACCAGGCCTTCCGGAGCCTCGCGTCCGGTACAGACCAGTTCCAGGTCCTCCGGTTTGGAGTCGAGCAGGTCGAGAAAATCCGCCTCGTCCATGAAACCGGAGGATAGAGCAATATTGATCTCGTCCAGCACGAGCAAATCGAAGGCGTCGCCGTCGGTGCGAAAGAAATCGTCCAGGTGTTCCAGTGCGTTCTCACAGCCTTGCCTCGCCGCTTCCTCGCTCGTTCGCCCGAAATCGGGGTGATCGTGGACGAAGTTCTTCAGCGGGGTCCCCAGTTCTCTCATGACACTGAAGGTGCCACGGTCAAACCTCTCCTCGTTCCCTTTGAAAAAACTGACGAACTTCGTCTCCAGTCCGTGCCCGACGGCCCGAACTATCTGTCCAACTGCCGAGGTGGTTTTTCCCTTACCGTTTCCAGTATGAACCAGAATATAACCACTGTCCTCGCGCCACTCTTCTTCGAAATCATTCATCTTGCTTTACCCCTGATTGATTGCCGTTTCTCGGAAAGATATGAATGGACCCTTTGCTCTCAGAATCCTCGACTTCCACTTCCACTCCAAACGTATCCCCTATGTTGTCGCACGTAAGAACCTCTCTCGGCTCTCCTATAACGTTTATACTTCCCCCGGAAAGCAGCGCCACTCTGTCGGTGTACTGCGCCGCCAGGTTGAGGTCGTGAATCGCCGCCGCCACGGTCAAACCCTCCTCTTTCAAATCCCGGACAGTCTCCATGATCCTTACCTGGTAGTTTATATCCAGGCTCGCCGTCGGTTCGTCGAGCAAGAGCAATTCCGGCTCCTGGGCGAGGGCAAGGGCAAGAAACACCCGCTGTTTTTCTCCCCCGCTCAGCTGATTTACCGGTCTGTCGCAAAATTCCTCCAGGTCCGTGACTTCTATCGCCCTGCGAACGGCTCGCTCGTCACCCTCCGTATGCCTTTCAAACCGGTCGAGATGGGGAAAACGACCCATCTCGACAACTTCTTTTACGGTAAAATCGAACCCGACGGTCGTCTCCTGCTGTAGGGCGGCAACCTTGGTCGCCACCTTTTTTATCGGCATCGAGGAGAGCTCTTCCTCACCCAGGTAAACCAGTCCGTCGTCCGGGTCCAGAACTCCCCCCATGTTCTTCAACAGGGTCGTCTTGCCGGAACCGTTTGGACCGACTATTCCAAGGAATTCTCCTTTGCGAATCGATAGATCCAGATCCTTCAGGACGTCCTTTCCGTTGTAGGCAAAATTCAAACCATCAACTTCAACCTTCATCTCATTCTCCCCCCTGCAATTTTCTTCCGCAACAGGTAAATAAAGAACGGTGCGCCAAAGAAAGCCGTAATTACCCCAACGGGCATCTCCACGGGCTGCATGATCGTCTTCGCCATGACGTCAGTATAAACGAGAAAAACTCCTCCGCCGAGCGCCGCTGCCGGTAGAAGTACCCGGTGGTCCGGGCCGACTATCATCCTCAGAATGTGAGGTATGACCAGGCCGACGAAACCAATCGATCCTGCGGCCGAAACGGAAACTGCCGTTATCGCAGTCGCTATCCCAAGCAAAGTCTTTTTGACGGTATCCGGCTTTACCCCAAGGTGAGCGGCTGCACTTTCGCCCAGTGCCAGAGCATTTAAATCGCGACTCCAGGCACAGATCACCCCGGATCCGACCGTAACGATCGGAAGAATTATCTTGAATAAAGTCCAATTAGAACGCCATAAACCTCCCATCATCCAGAAAAGCACCCTGTGCTGCTGGTAGGGCCCCGCCACGAATATTAGAGCCGTGGTAATCGCGGTGAAAAGCGACGACAGGGCAACCCCCGCAAGAATCAAGGTATAGGAGGAGCTGGACCCGCCGCTCCAGCTGATTCGATACACCAGAGTAACCGCGGTTACCGCCCCGATCAGTGCACCGATCGGTAGAGCATAACTCGATTGAAAACCGAACACGACGGCAGTAGCCGCACCTGCCGAACCACCGCTCGCCACCCCGAGAATGTAGGGCGTCGCGAGCGGGTTACGAAAGATACCCTGCATGACCGTTCCGGATATAGCGAGTGAACTTCCGACCAGCAGTCCGGTTAAAACCCGCGGCAGCCTCAACTGAAATACGATCGACTGGAAGTTGGCCGGTAGTCCGGAGATCTCCAGCCAAGGAAGTTTATCTGTCAGAATGAGCAGGCTTTTGCGGAAGGGTATACTAACTGGACCTATGGCGACACCGGCCACCAGAGCAAAAGCCAGCAGCACGAACAGGACCAGAAACGTGAACTTTGGTCTGGCCCTATCCATGGGGACAAAATATTCTAAACCGGAGATCCCCGGCTACCGGAAAATTAACCAAGATCGACTTCTTCATCATATACGCTCTCAAATAGGTTGATCGCTCCGTCCACGATTTTGGTCCCCGGCTGGTTAAGGAGCGAAGTCTCGTCGCTCGCCAGGAACATGACGTTGTCATTCCTTACTGCTTCTACGTCGCCCATTCCGACCTTCTTCTTAAGCTCGGCTTTTGATAGCCCCATGTCTTCCGTTCCAATTATCAGTTCGGGGTTCTGTTGAACTATTTCTTCCGTACTGACCGGCTTAAATCCGGAAACGTCGCTGAAGACGTTGTCCAAACCAGCCATTTCCAGAACCTGCCCGACGAACGTATTGCCTCCTGGTGTATACATCTGCGGACTAACCGTGTAGAATACTTTTTTCTTCTTATCAAGACTCTCCACGGCCTGAGCAAGTCGTACTTGTTTATAAACCATATCCCCGACTATTTCTTTGGCTCTATCCAGGGTGCCTGTCAGGTACCCAAGCTCGAGGATAGTTTCCTGCACCGCATCCATGTCCTTGCTACCGGCTCCGTATACACTGGCCCCGAGGTTGTTTATTTTATCTATAGTTCCCTGCTGAGCCGAGGCATCCAGAACCACCAGGTCCGGACTGAGGGAAGCAATTTTCTCCATGGAAAGCTTGAACCCGCCGACTTTGGTCTTGCTCTCGGCCTTTGCCTGAAATTCCGGAACGTAAGAGAGGTACTGGGTCAAATCCGGCACGCCAACCAACCTTTCGTTCAATCCTAGATCAAGAACTATCTCGGTAGTGGATGCAATCGTGGTGACCACGTTTTCCGGAGTCCCTTCAATGGTAACTTTCCTTCCAAGACCATCAATAACCGTCCTGGTGTCCTTGGCACGTGCTACTCCCGTTAAAAGCAAGCCAAACACTAAAGTTAATATCAAAACCAGTGAAGCCCGACGCATTAATTGGTACCTCCAGATTAATGTTTGTTGATTTTTTGTGGGATAGTCTATCCCGCTTTCAATTGATCTTTAGTTTACCGTCAGGAAATAAACTTTTCAACAAATTCATTAAATTCATTCCAAAAGGTTCGCCTTTTAAGTTGTACCTTATAAACGTTTCACCGTTAGGAACTTGCTCAACTCTATGTTATAATCAAAGCACAAGAAGGTATTATAGTTGAAAAAGTCAAGGGGTCCAGCAACTGCTGATGATAGATGTCAAAAGCGTGAGAGAAGACTTTCCCGTCCTGAAAAACCAGGATTTTATCTACCTGGACAATGCGGCCACTTCCCTCACACCTGAACCAGTCACGCGGGAATTAATTAATTACTACCATAAACTTGGAACCAGCGTCCATCGGGGAATATATAAGCGGGCCGAAGAAACAACGAATAAATTGGAATTTACACGGAAGAAAACTGCGGAATTTATCGAGGCGGAATCGAGCCGAGAAATAGTTTTTACTAAGAATTGTACGGAATCGTTAAACATCTTAGCCTATTCTCTGCACCACTGGAAGGATAAAAGGGGTAAAATTCTGGTGACGGAAATGGACCACCACAGCAATATTCTCCCCTGGAGGATAATGGCGGAGGGTTCAAGCAGGTTCCAGCTAGAATACGTTCGTGTCAACAGAGAAGGTCGGCTGGATACGGAAGACTTGAAAGCTAAACTCTCTCACGATACTGTAGCGCTGGCTTTTCCCGCTATTTCAAACGTGATCGGAGCTTATAACCCGGTAAAGAAGTTAACGGAGCTCGCCCATGAAAACGGTGCTCTGGCAGTCGTGGACGGAGCTCAATGGTTACCGCACAGGCAGTTCAATGTAAGAAATTTTAACGTAGATTTTTTGGCTTTTTCGGCTCACAAAATGCTTGGACCCACCGGCCTGGGGATTCTTTACGGAAAGAAAGAATTGCTGGAGCAAATGCCGCCCCCTTTCGGCGGAGGAGAAATGGTCCGCAGTAATACGAAAACAGAAGTCACCTGGAACGACGTTCCCCAGAAATTTGAAGCGGGCACGCCCCCTATTGCTCAGATCATCGCGTTTAGCAGGACTCTGCGTTACCTTAATGAACTGGGAATCCCCTCGATCAAAAAACACGTGAACAAGCTTACTGCGAAAGCTTTAAAAGAACTGGAAAAAATCCCGGGTCTACAGATATACGGCCCGGGAAAAGGCGAGGAAAGAGGTGGGCTTGTCTCATTTAACCTGGAGGGAGTTCATCCTCACGATCTGGCAGCTGTAGTGGATTCGCTGGACGACATTGCGATCAGGGCAGGGTTACACTGTGCTCAGCCATTACATGAAGCAATGGAACTAAAGGCCACATCGCGTGTAAGCTTTTACGTCTACAATGACGAGGCGGAAATTGATCGCCTGGCCGATGCCATCAAAGAGGCGAAAAACGTTTTAGGTGGTGAAAAATGAGCGACGAGAGACCTCAGATTTACGACCAAAATTTAATGCACCACTCGCAAAATCCTCACAACAGAGGTGAATTGCAAAATCCCGATCTTCAGGGGTCCGCGGAGAACCCGAATTGTGGCGACAAGATCAAACTGGAACTTAAGGTCAAAGACCGCGCTATCAGGGATATCAAATTCGACGGTTACGGGTGCGTTCTATGCATAGGTTCGGCTTCCATATTAACTCAGCTGGCCCGGGGGTTAAGTATTGACGATGCAAAATCACTTACTTTGAAGGATATCGAAGCCAACATGAACAATTCAGGCCAGAAAAGAGAGGAATGTATGGCCGTAGGTTTACATGCTCTCCATAATGCTCTATCCGAAGATAGTTAGAAAGTTGTGGTCCCAGATCGTTCCCCTGGCATCGTTTTTCTAACATCATCGTGCTGACTTCTCTCAT
>CAZYCI010000088.1:0-5646 GCA_964645955.1 uncultured Thermotogae bacterium | reverse complement strand
GCGTCTTTAGCTACTTCCGGGAAAGGTGAATCCTCCGTGGCTTTCTCCATTGGGAATACCCCGGGCTCACTGCTAACGACGGCCCAGAGTATGTCTCTACCTCTGGGGGGACCGATCTTAAACTGGAAGTCATCTCCCGGAGCAGGAATTTTATAAGTCTTATTGGCCTGTATCTTTTGATTGCCCTGGAACCGGTTCGGGAATAACACGTTGACTTTACCGTCCGGCTGTATATCGTATAGAGTCAGGTAACCGGAACGTTCGGACCGTACCTCTATCTGCATAATCTCCCCTATTCCGTACCGGGTCCTGTCAGTCGAGACCGTCACGTTGAACTGGCTCTCAGGGACCACTTCTTCGACAATTACCCCTTTGGCATTTTCCGAACTTGCTTCACCAGTACTCCCCACCGAGACTAACCCCAGAAAAGTCAACAAAAATATCGACACCAACAGAACAATAAACAGGCTGTTCTTACCCTTCGAATTCATAAATACCTCCTTTCGACTTACAATTCAAAACCCGAACCTACTAACTTAAAATCATCCTTTCTCCATTTTTTCATCTGGTTTATTTACAAACTCAACTAGGAAATGTTTCAAAGTCATTCTCTCGGGCACCAGTAAAACGGTAAGATTTAGTTACTCTAAGAAAATCTCACCAGCCGTACCTCAACTGATCGAATGGTCGTGCCTAAGTTCTTGTTCTCGTATGAGATCCGAGGAAACTACTCCAGTTTCATATAGCTTGCAAATTCAGGTGTGACAAGTTCTAGGTCTTGTGGGTGATGATCATCCGGTTCAGGCTCGGGCTCTGGTTCAGGCTCGGGCTCTTCCTCCCTTTTCTTTACTTTTACCGTGAACGATAACTTCTCAAAGTTGTTCTCCCGACCGCTCGTGTCATACGAGGTGACGCTGACCTCGTACTTACCCGGATCGCTGTAAGTATGGTAGATGTCGTTCTTTCCGGCAACTGGTTCTTTTATCTCGGTCTTCTCTCCGTCTCCCCAGTCTACCACCATTTTTTCCAGGGGTCCGTCCGGATCAAATGAGATAAAGTTGAATTTGACCTCCTCGGTCGCGTAGAGGCTTTCCGGGGGGTAAGCCATCAAATGCGGAGACAGGTTGTACTCCGACGGGTTAACCCCACTTTGAACGGAGGTCTTAACAGCATTCAGCTTCCGGTAATTGAATAATTCCGTAGTCGCTACTATTAGAGGTTCAAAGTTCTTGTTTGTTAGAACATCCAGCGCAACTGATTCCATAGAGGCCTTTGTCAAAAAGTTGATAGTGAAGGAGTGCTGTGTTTGATCCAGGTCCTCAGCTTGTTTCAGCTCCCTGGTTTTCTGATACATGGTATCCCCGTTCCAGTCCTTTATCTCCTTTTGCCTCGTCTCATCCTCTAGGTCAAAAGTAATCTCCCCTATCTGGGCGTAGCCCTTGCCCTTTAACTCGACAGTATTCTCTCTCACATCCACTACCGTTTGGCCAATTACCTCTATAACGCCGGGAGAAGTCGGTTTCAGCTGTTGGATTATCTCTTTGATTCCCTCTTCCTCACGCTCGAAGAAAAGAGCCATCTCTCGACCCTTATCGGAATTAGTCATCTTCATCGGGTCGTTTCTCGAGAGCTCCTCGCTAGTTACCCAATCCATACCTTCGCCTTCCTTATAAAACAACCTGCTGATATAGGTCTCTGGGGCCACGGAGAGTTCCTTGGTAAGGCTGGCGATCTCGCCGTGCTCGTCCGTGACCTCGAGAGCAACTTCGTGAGGTCCGGGTTTCTCAAAAGTATGGTAGATCGTTTCTCCACCACTGACGTATCGTCCGTCAATTTTCCATTTGTAACCTACTATACGCCCGTTACGGTCTTTTGAACCACTAGCATCCAGAGATACCGTTTTACCCACGGCAATAACGTCTGACTTAGTAGTGAAAGATGCCTTTGGCGGTACGTTCATCGGCTCGACGCTTATCTCCCTGGTCTGTCTGGCAACCATTTCCCCATCCTCAAATACGATCAAAGCTATCGGTAATTCGCCCGAAGAGGTAAATTCGGTAGTAACCTCCCTACCCGTTTCATCTATCGAGCCATCTCCCCCGAGGTCCCACCTGTAACTAAGGTCGGAACCGTCGACGTTCATCGGGGTAAACCCCTGTAAAGTCACCTCCGAACCTGCTTGTGGTTCCTTCGGGTAATAGCCGAATGGTGCAAGTGAAGGCGAGGAGGTATCCGGCAGGATCTCCAGCTTAAGCTGTAGTTCGACTTCCCTGGACAGGTAGAGGTTGGCTGACGTCCTGCCGAGGTCAACTTTTTTAGCCACGATCATATGTCTTCCCGGCTCGATCTTTTCCACATGCTTAACCCCATCTTCCCCGGTCCTCCCGACGTAGTCTTTATCCAGAAATATTTCCGCCCCCTCGACAGGACCACCCGCCGTATCAACTACTGAAATATTTATCCCCGGTTTGGCCTCTGCCTCTCCGAGGAATTGCGAACCACCCAGCACCAGAAAAAATAGTACGCAGAGAAAAATTACTCTGGTCGCTTTATTCAAACTGGTTCTGCTCATTACTACCTCCTTTTTCTTGTTTTTTGACCTAAAACAACCAAACAACTGCCCTTCTAAACCGGTCAATAAGCCCGGATGCCAAAAGGGCATAATAACAAATCCATTAGGTCATTAATTATCTTCTCCGTCAACCAAGGACTCATCAGGCTTTCTGGTACCTGCCCCACACTCAACTAATCAGTTTCAACTCTCTCTATTTTCACGCCCTCTTTGATTTTCTGATCCGCGTTTACCACTTTGCATAGGGAGAGGTGCGATGCTATCACTTCCTCGATCTCCAGCGATGCTCCTTTCTCATTCAATACTTCCACGCCTTTCGGCGAAGAATATACGCGGAACCCATCACCTACTTCGACCCCGTCCTCCGATCCGAGATCGACCATGACTCTACCGCCTTCACGGGCCCGATCTCCTTCAATTATGTGTTCGACAGTCCCCTCGAGGTTTTCGCGCCCTTTAACCAGAGGTGCCGTTATTCGCCCTTTTACCAGGGGAGTCTGTGGCGTCCCCCCCAACGTCCTTTCCGGCAGATCATGTTCCTCGACGTAGTTTTCAACCTGGGGTACTATATAATTCTTCAATTCGTCGACGGTTATCCTGCCGTCGTTGTTCTCGTCGGCCTCACCGTTCAATCCCTTGAGTAGAAAATGGGTAAACAAGCCGTGCTCAATATCTTCTCCTTCCCCTTCGTAAGAAGTCTGATCCTCCTTGGACGCTGCGAACAGGACGCTGCCATCGGATTCCCCGAAGTTAAAGTCCTGGAACACGCTGCCCGGGGAAGGCGTATCCATATCTTTGACGGAAAAACCTTTAATGGATTTGGTGGCTCCGCCAGAATAACAACTGTCTAGGAAAACTGCTACCTGATTGGAACTCAAAGAACCCACCCTATCAGCAAAATCATCGTCCCTGTAACCGGTGTTAAAAATTGTTTCCTTCGATTTCGGATTAGTATCGTAGGTTATATAATACTCGTCCTGCCCATCCTCGTCCTCATCATAATCGGGACCGGGGGCGCCGTGCCCGCTGTAGTAGATAACCACCAGGTCATCCTCGTCCGTACTCGTGACGAGATTCCGTAACGATTCATCGAATCTGTCCCTCGTCGCGTCTTCGTTCGTGAGGAGGGTTACGTTATCCTCAGGGAACCCTCCTTTTGACTCGTCCACCAGGAAATCACGGAAGGCCCTGGCGTCCCTGGCAGCGTAATTCAGCTCTAACTTTGGGTATCTGTCTTCGTACTTGTATTCACTGATGCCAACCACGAGAGCGTGCTTTTCATCTATCTCGACGTCGCCGAGCTGAATCTCACTTACATTCAGTTCTTTCTCCGCCGAACTGCTCGTCCCTTCGTGACCAGTCACCGTAAGGGAAACCAAATGTCTTCCCGACTCCTCAAACTGGTAGTAAGCTTTCGGATCCCCCACTTCCCTTTCGACGCTACCATCACCGTCGAGATCCCAGCCGTAACTGACGATCCTCCCATCCGGATGAGAGGACCCCGTCGCATCCAGTTCCACTCTCTCACCGGCCCGGGGGTTCTCAGGCCTCACCGTAAACGAGGCCTCCGGTTCGCTACTTTTGACCACGACCTCCTTACTCTCCGATTCGGAAGCCCCAGCCTGGTCCTTTACCATCAGGGTAACTGTAAAAGCCCCGCTTTTCTCGTACTGGTGTTCGGGATTCCGGTTGGCCGAACTCGATCCATCTCCGAATTCCCAGTTCCAGCTGCTGACGTAGCCGTCGGGATCGCTGGCCTGACTCTCGAAACCGACTATATCCCCCGGATTTATCGTCGAAGGAGAGTAGGTAAAGTCAACGCTTGGGGACTGATTTTCCTGCTGCACTTCGACATCTTTCCTCTTCGAGTCTGTATCTCCTTTATCGTCCGTAACCAGCAGTGTCACGCTGTACTTACCTCGACGCCCGTACTTGTTGGTCGCCTTCTCGCCCCAGTCCTTGCTACCGTCTCCGAACTCCCAGCGATAACTGACTATCTTCCCGTCCGGGTCCTGGGCTCTGCTGGCAAACTGTACGGTTTCTCCAACAGAAGGTTTATACGGAGAGTAAACGAAATCCGCTTCCGGTGGTTTGTTTTTTCTGTTCAAGTCGGCCTCTGAGGCTGAAACCTTCTTGTATTCTCCACTACTTAGATAAACTTCCCTTTCCCAGTCCTCGTAACCTTGCTTGCTGATCCTTATTCCGTGCGAGCCCGACTCCAACTCGAGCCTGTGAACTGGAGTCCTTCCCTCGTACTCGCCGTCGATATAGATCGCTCCCCCTGATGGGCTGGATTCAATCGTGATTTTCGGAATTCGTTCACCGTTTGCTGGGGGTAACGCAATCCTGCCCAGCTCAAAGACGACCAATTGCTTGAAACCCAGGTCGATTCCTCTTTTGGAGAAGTTACTTACGTAAGATGGGACGTAACCAGGAGCCTCGACCTTGATCCTTTCTATCTCACCCGGCGAATCCGCCGAGTTGGGCAATACCCAGAAGCTAACCTTCTCCCTCGCGATTTCTTCCCCGGTCGAAGCATCGTAGACGTGACCGTTGATACCTATACTACCGAAGTCCGACTCAACCTCAAAATCCGGCTCGCCACCCGCCCGGATCCGAAGACCAAAAGTGAGAACGAGCAAGACGCAAACTAACAGGGAGGTCAGCAGCTCTGCTACTTTTGACCCCCTTTCCATTTTTAACCCCCTTTTCAAACCTTTATTTCGTTTTTCTTTCTTTAATTTATAATATTTTTTACATAGCTGCAAACATTGGGAGCCACATAGATCCGAAATAAATTATGGTAGACTCCACACATGTTAAATCTTTTATAACTTCACCGGTATCCTGACAATAGTCACGAAACCTTGCTTTTAGGTCAGCAAATCCGAAAAAATAATTAAAAGATACGGTTTCTAGTTAAATTCCTGAAACTTTTTCTAATAGCATGTGTATATAAAAATGAGTAAAGTAAATCTGAATAATACAGAAGAAAAGGAATTGCTTTATCGGTCTCTGAGAGGAGAAAAAGAGGCATGGGGGGAAATAGTGAAAAGGTACAAAGAAGCAGTTTA
>CAZYCI010000087.1:0-6021 GCA_964645955.1 uncultured Thermotogae bacterium | reverse complement strand
GTGAAATTGAGAAAACTATGGACGAGGTGATTTCATGTCCAAGATCCCCGAAGTCGAATTGAAGTCGGGAGAATCGATGCCAATTATGGGATTTGGTACCTGGAACCTGGGAGGAAACGAGGCCAGGGAATCAGTCAGAAACGCCCTGGACCTTGGCTACAACCATATTGACACTGCCGAGGGTTACCATAACGAAGAAGAGATCGGCGAAGTGCTGAAGGATTACGACAGGAACGAACTATTTCTCACTTCCAAAGTTCTGCCGAGCAACCTGCACTACGAGGACGTTTTGCAGTCCTGTGAGGCCTCTCTGGAAAAGCTGGGTACGTCTTATCTGGACCTTTATCTGGTGCACTGGCCCAATCCAACCATATCCATCAGGGAGACAATATCCGCTTTTGAGAAATTGCACGAGCAGGGCAAAGTGAAGAGCATTGGAGTTAGCAATTTCAATTTCTACCAGTTGAGGATCTTTCGCAAGGTATCTGATTTGCCGGTATCCGTCAATCAGGTGGAGTTCCACCCCCTGTACTATGACCAAGGGCTACTGGATTACTGCAGGGAAAATGGGATCAGAATCACCGCTTCGGCGCCGCTGGCAAGGACGATGGTCATGGGTGAGGAGAAAGTGCAAGATCTTGCCGAAAAGTACGATAGAACTCCGGCTCAGATCGTCCTGCGCTGGGAGATCCAGAAAGGTGTAGCCACTATACCGAAGTCCAGCACGAGAAAACATATCAGGAAAAACGCCGAAGTGTTCGACTTCGAACTCGAGCCAGAGGAAGTCAAAGCCCTTGGGGAACTAGGGCGGAAGGAGCGAGTTTACATGATCGACCTGGACGACGAAACTTACGGTATTCCGGCCTGATTTCTCCGGTTCTGCCTCCCTGAAGTATTTTAGTTGTTTCTCAGCAACATAGATTTCTAAGTATTTTCCGCGATTGCCCGGGTTAACTAAGCGCCTGGGCAAAATTTTTTATTTTTAAGACAAATTTACTTGTCATTTAAAATCATTACTATATAATTTTGGTGTTAGTTGGAAAATATATGAAAAAGGGAGGTAAAAATGGCGAAAAGAAACGTAGAATTAATAGAAGAGGCCGGTATCGACGTCGATGAACTGAAAAAGAAACTTATTGACGCAGCCGCTGCCGAGTTTACCACTTATTATTACTACACGAACCTGAGAACCCATGCGGTCGGGCTCGAAGGTGAATCCATCAAGGAGATCATTGAGGATGCAAGACTGGAAGACAGGAACCACTTCGAGGCACTGACTCCGAGAATTTACGAACTTGGTGGCACTTTACCGAATGACATAAACGAATTCGCGGACCGGGCGGCGTGTATGGATGCCAGGTTGCCCGACGAAGAGACGACGGAGAACCTGCTGGAGGTCCTGCTCGACGCCGAACGCTGTGCCGTGGGAGTTTACACGGACATATGTAACTATACGCAGGGTAAGGACCCTCGTACTTACGAGCTTTCGGCAGCAATACTGCACGAGGAGACGGAACACGAGGCCTGGTTCGAGGAAATTCTTACCGGCGAACCTTCCGGGCACTACAGGAGAGGCGAGCCCGGAGTGAGCCCGTACGTATCGAAGTTCATCCAGAACAAATAATTTAAACTATCTAAAATTAAGAACTCAGGGGTGCAGGCATTTCGCTGCATCCCTGTTTTAATTTTGCCCTGATAAAGAAGTGAAAGATTTAGAGGCCGAAAACAAATAAGGCGAGTTCTATAAACAGAAACCCGGTGAAGACGGAGGTCAGAGCGTTGTCGAGGTTGAAAGGGAGCCGGGGTGATTTCACCTTTCCTAATTTATTCCTGAGAACGAGGAATACCAGCAGACCGGCTAAAGGTAGCGAGAGGTAAAGTGCAATATGGTGGAGCGACAGAAGACCTGACATCTCATGGCTTCCGAGAACTAACCAGGCCACGAGCCCGGAGACCCCGACGCAGAAGGAATAAGCAATAATTGGCCAACCTCCCCTTCTCAGTGGTCCCCGGCGGGATTTAACCAGAAGCGCCCAATCCAGTTTTATAATGTAAGCTGCAGTTCCGAGGCCAATCAATAGCATTATCCAGGTAATCCATTCCTGGCTTGAGGATTCAATCAAAAAGGCCTTGCTGAAGTACTTACTGAATGGGGGTATAGCGAGTATGGATAGGGTACCCACGGACAGCCCGACGATGCTTTCGGTGGGAACTGAAAGCGATTCGCCGGAAAATACGTCCCTGTTTCCGACTCCGGCATGACCAACCGAGAGGAAGAGCAGGCTTTTGAATAATCCATGAAAAAAGATATTCAAACCTGCAGCCATGATACCGGCGGAGGTTCCCGCGCCGATCCCGAGCAGGACGTAACCGATTTGTGATATCGTACTGTAGGCAAGTATCCTCTTTGGTCGCCGACCAAGCAGGGCGAAGATGCCACCGGTTATCCCTGTCAGGCTACCGAGGAATAGCCAGAGGTTACCCCAGCTGACCAGTTCTGCCAGCCTTATAACTCCGACCAGGCCGGATTTGATTGCCAGCCCGGATAAAAGTGCCGATACTACTGTTCCACTGTAGCCGTGAGCATCGGGAAGCCACATGCTGAAGAGCATTATCCCGCCCTTGACTGCCAGACCTGCGATCATCAAGCTTAGTCCGAGTGAAAGCGTAAATTCGGGCTCACCTTCAATTGCTCCTTCGAGCTCGGCGATACTGAGGTGCCCTCCGCCACGGTAGACCAGCCCCAGTCCGATCAGGTAAAGACTCATCGCCAGCGAGGAGACCAGCAGGTACTTGATCCCGGCGTATATCTGGTAAGCCTTTCGGCCGTACCCGATCAACAGGATCGCGACGAGGGACATGAACTCTATCGTCACGTATATGTTGAAAAGGTCGTGAGAAAAGGCCATGGAGTACGTGGAGACCAGAAGGAAATTGTAAAGTGCGTAAAAAGTCCCCTCTTTGGTCTTCCGAAGGTATAAAAGTGTAAAAAGGTTAAGAACTACGACCAGCCCGGCGAATAGCAGAGTGGTCTCGTCCAGCTTGAACTCCACTCCCAGTTTTCCCCATTCGCCCAGGGTAAATACCTGCGTGCCGGACTTCTGGTGGATCCAGATACCCTGGATAAGCCCGACGAGTCCCCCGGCCCAGCCGAGCAGGCTGATCCAGAAACGGCGGCGAGGGTGGATCAGGCTGATCACTCCGGCAACTATATATGCGGTTATTCCGGTTAAAAGTGCTGACATGGGAATTTAGAGTAACCTTAGCCCGTAAGTTTCCGGGCCAGTATTTGCTGTTGTAGAGAAGTCCGCCTTTTCAGAGCTCTTCGAGCGAGTATTAGATAAGTCCGCAGTTTTTTCGATTCGCCAGGTATAGCTTCCTCTATTTTCTCCTTGCGGTCCTTGATCCTGTCTAACCAGATTGCAATCGTCCTGACGTAGTGGGCGGTAATGTTTTCCAGGTCGAGGATCTCGAAACCTGCTTCTTCGAGAAACCTGATCTCCTGGCCCGCGGTGATCAGGTTTCCGTAACCGAATACGTCCTCGGCGATAAACCTTGAAGCCCTGTCGTCGCTGAAGGCATCCTGGTGTGGCAGGTAAGTTTCCGATACAAGAACTCTGCCATCTTCTTTCAGTAATTTGCTCGTCAGCTCGGCCGCGCCTGCCCGGTCCTCTATATGAATGATCGAACCGATAAAAATTATTTTGTCAAAGCTGTTCTCGGGTAAGGAGGCCTCCTGAAAATGGTCGACGACTACGGAGACCCGATCCGATAGACCTCGCGCCTCCGCCTTCTGTCGTATTTCCCTTGCCTGGTTTTCGGCGATGGTCAGGCCAGTAACTTGGCAGTCGTAGTTCTCGCTAAAGTAAAGTAGAGCATTGCCCCAGCCACAACCGACGTCCAGCAATTTATCTTTTGGGCCGAGTTCGATCTTTTCTGCAATCAGATCCATCTTCTTCCGTTGCGCTTCGTTGAGGTTCTCGTTGCCCGCCTCAAAGTAGGCACAGCTGTAGTTCATGTCGTCGTCAAGAAAGTATTCGAATACTTCGGGATTCAGGTCGTAGTGCTCGCTAACCTTTTCCTTTTCCTCTTCGACGTGGCTAGCCCCGCCTTCAGTCATTTTTCTCCCCCTTTTAATTACTACCTGGAGATCTACCTCTTCGAGCCGATATCTATTGTTTATAGCAAAAAAATGGTCAAATTTCAGTAACCAGGTTGAAAGCTGAAGGGTCTCCAAGTAATTTCGATATAGTTTGGAGCATCCCGTGTAGGCATGGTCTTGAAATAAACGAGGAAAGTGAGGGTGTGAACTGATGTGTGTTAGGGGAACTGAGCTAGGGTAACGGGTAGAATGGATTCGGAAAAATTATGAGGGAAGGCCGTATCGGTTTTTAATGAGTCCCGTTGGACAACTAATAAATAAACTTTTAGCACTTTGGGCATAACTGCTGGGTGAGGTTGCGGTGATTTTTCAAAACTGAACTAAAAGTGTTTGCGTTAAAGCTTGCGGATTTTTCTTGCAAAATGAGCGACCAAAAGTATTGACCAGAATTTTCCATGACCTGACTGGCCTAGATGATTTCTAACTTCGGAAATTTTACCTGATGATCGATATCGAATATCTCCTCGATAGTCTCTTTAAGTGAAGAGAACTGGTTTTTCTCGATGACCTTGAAGTTGTGCGTTAAAAACGAAGTATTTCGTGTGTGCATGACCTTCTTAAGTTCGTCCTCGTGCTGCAAGAAATTTTTGCCGACCGAATTTCCCAGTTCTTCCAGAAGAAGGAAGTTGTCTTTCAGTCCCAGCTCAACAGTTTGCTTCGCCTCGTTGCTGGTAAAAGTACCACGCAGTGCTTCCGGAATTTGTTCAACGGGAATGGAGTCCGTATGGTAGCCCAGTTCGTTGAAGACTTCTATTTGACCGATCATCTCGACGGTGCGGTACAACCGGACAGTGGCGTCGTCGTATTTTCCCTCCTCCGCCCTTCTCGTCGCGTTCCAGAACATGTCCAGCGCTATTCTCCGCCCCAGTCTCTTCTCGAAGTCAAAACCAAAAGTTTCCTCTTGTAAATCACTCAGAAATTCTATATTGGTCTCTACCGCATCGGGGGAAAAGCTGAGATAAGATTCCGGCCGGGCCAGGCTCCTGTACGTTTCAAAATCCTTGATGCCTTCCCTCAACTCATTTTTGACGCCGCTGTAGTTGAACTTGTCCCACTGAGAATAGCCCTCGGCGAGTTTTCCTATTGCTTCCAGCAAGTATTCATCACGAGTGTTATTCTCTGCCTCGCTCTCCAGTGAGTTTATCTGGTCGATGACCGAATGAAACCTATAATTGTTGAAATTATGCTGGATCTTTCTCTTTGATTCCCGAGCTCGAATTTTCCAGGGGTTGTTGGATCCTAGCAGTTCTTTTTCTCCGCTCTTGATGTAGTTGGATCCGTCTCCGTCTTCCTCTTCGCCTCCCATAAAGACGTAGCGGTATTCCCCGTTTAACGTGGTCGTGAGAAGAGCGTACTGGAACCCCTTCCCCAGAGTGGCGGCTACCAGCGCCGACGACATTATTTTCGTTCCTCCAGCGTAATCCAGAATGGTGTCGTTGGGATAAATGTTCCTGCTTGCCAGTTCTTCAATAGCACTGTTAGCTTCCTCAAAGCAGCTACCGAAATCCTGGGGGTCCTTTGCCTCAATATTCACGAACTCCGTATCGCCCGAGTTTAACTTGCTCCTGATTTCATTCGCGTCCTCCGCGTATTCACGGGAGTAGTAAGTGCATATTACGTCCGGCCCCAGGTCCTTTATGCTCTGCAGAATTGGTTCGCCCGGATTTTCGACCGTGGTGATGAGGCCCTTCATCTTTTCCTCCTCGTTGTTCTCATAACGTTTCTCGTGGTTAATGATCAAAGAAATTATACTCGAATCCGTTGGGACTTTTAATTAAGCGGGTTGGGAAGCAGTACCCAGTGTTGGATAATGCGCTAATCAAAAACTTGTTCGTTTGAGCAAAAGGAAAGAGTTCGCG
>CAZYCI010000086.1:0-6125 GCA_964645955.1 uncultured Thermotogae bacterium | reverse complement strand
ACAACTGTCCCCACTTCATTCCTCCTAAGTCGTGCGATTCTCTCCTTTAAGACTCAGCTCCTAACCAGGTTTGCAAGGAAAATTTCTACGACTTGAGAAACTTATTTACCATTACCCATTTGGTGATAGCTAAAATGGTAAAGCAAGTTGCTCTCCCATAGCTTTCAACCAGCACCCAGATGAGCTCCGTAACCTGGCCCAAGGCTTTGACTTCCCTCTGATAAGGCAGCCTGACCCGTTTACCGGTAGATTACCTTTCCAAGTTACATTTCTCATCTGGGTGCTGGACCAAGTGTTGCTTGTAAAATAAGTATCATGAGCAACCTTAAACTTTCAACAGACCTAATAAAACCGCTAAATTTGGGTTCCTATTTTTCCTCTTTCAGGGCAAAACCCTTCATAAACTGTTCCTGGAGGACTAAGAATATCAAAAGAGGGGGCAACATCGCTATTATCGATCCTGCCATCGCCGGCCCCCAGGGCTTGACTCCGGCTCGGCCCGAACCGGTTAACATCTTCAGCCCAAGCTGGATTACCTGCTTGTTCTCCGATTGCATTATTATCAAGGGCCACAAGTACTGGTTCCACATGTAGATGAACTGTATTACTGCCAGAGCACCGATCGTATTCATCGACATCGGCACGAGCACCTGAGTCATGAACCGCAACGGACCTGCCCCGTCCACCCGGGCCGCATCGGCCAGCGAATCGGGTATGGCCTGAAAATGTTGTCGGAATAAAAAAGTGCCGGTTGCACTGGCAAAGAACGGGAAAATCATGGCGTAAAACGTGTCGGCCATTCCCAGTTGCCGGACCAGGTCAAATAGTGATACTATCCGAACCGGGACGGGTAAGAGCAGCGTGAGCAAGATGATGATGAATATCAAGCTTTTGAAGGGGAAATCAAAGTACACCAGGGCCATAGCCGCAAATATCGAGATTATTGTCTTCCCCACGGTTACGGCAATGGCGATAATTGTGCTGTTCAGCATCAACCTTCCGAGATTGTATTCGCTCCAGGCCGTGACGAAATTATCGACGATAGAGTTACCGGGAAGAAACTGCGGCGGATAATTGAGAATCGTCGAGGTGGATTGTGTGCTCGCGATAAGAGCAAATATAATTGGCGACGCAATCAATAGAACAAGAATAATTAACGCGACGTGGGTAAAAAACGTGGCGAGTTTATCACGGGTTTGAGGACTAACCACCGTAATACACCCCCCTGCCGGAAGTCTTAAACTGTATTAGTGTCAGTATGGACACGAGCACGAAAAGCAGTAAGGACTGAGACGCCGCAATCCCCGATTTGAAGTACTTAAAGGCATCACGGTACAGATTGAAAATCATAATGTTTGTGGCACCCGCAGGTCCACCCTGGGTCATGATATCTACCAGGGCGAAAGTCCTGAAGAAGGAATAAATCATGTTCATCACAACGAGAAAGAAGATCGTCGGGGAAAGTAAAGGCAAGGTTATGTGCCAGAACTTCTGGAAGACGTTGGCACCATCGACGTCGGCGGCTTCCAGAAACTCCCCGGGTACGTTTTGCAGCCCGGCAAGGAAGAATATTATGTTATAACCGAGATTCTTCCAGGTCGCCGCAACAATTACCATAAACATCGATAATGGTCCGCTGGCGAGCCAATCGGGCTTGATCCCGAAGGTAACCTCCATGATGTAAGTAAGCATCCCTGTATTAGGGTTGAACAGAAATAACCAGATTGTCCCCGCTATGGCAGGAGAGAGGGCATAGGGCCAGATCAGACCCGTACGATACAATCGTGCTCCACGAACCTTTCTATTTGCCAGTAGAGCAATACCAAGCCCAAGCACCAGACCACCAACCACGACACTGAAGGAAAAGATAAAACTCTTACCGACAACTCCAAGGTATTCCGGTGAAGTGAAGAGGGAAACGAAATTACCGATACCATTGAATACCTTCTTTCTCCCCATGAACAAAGTTTTGAAGAGGCTAAGTCTGAAGCTCATTCCGGCAGGGTAGTATAGAAACAAAAAGCTTACGATAAGAGTTGGGGCAAGGAAAATTAAGGGTAATATCTTTCCAGGGTATTTAGAGCGCATTCTTACCTCCCGAGGGTGAAAAATGGGCGAGGTGGATGGTACCTCCTCGCCCATTCGTCTTTTAATTGGTCAAGCTAACAGGGTCTTTACGAAATTAAGAGGTCGCAACCTCCTGGTACTCTTCGATGGCTTTTTTCGCCTTTTTATTAGCGTTTTCTAAAGCCTTATCTACCGAAGTTCCGCCCATAACTTTCTGGAATGCATCCGTAACGATGTTCCTTACCTGGCGGAACGGACCGATTAGTGCACCGGCAGTTGCAGGGTTGGTTTTCGTATCGAGCAACTGGTTAAACGCGGTATCCGAGTTCGGAGATGCCTCGAACCAGCCCTCTCTTTCCAGTATGTTCACGGCGCTCTTCCGAATCGGGAAGTAACCCGTACCTTTGTGCCAGCGTACCGAGTTTTCTATGTTGCTCATCCACAGGGCAAATTCCACGGCTGCTTTCAGCTGGGCGTCCGAGTGGCCCTCCGTGATCCAGAGGTTTCCGCCTCCAATTGTTTCGCCGTTTCTCTCCGTACCCTCAGGAATCGGCAGATAGGTCGTTCCTAGCTCGAAGCCGTTTTCCGCCGCGTTCTTCTCCATACCCGTAACGTCCGAGGTAGAAGTAATTTCCATGGCCACGGTTTCCCCGAGGAAGAGCGAGTTTGCCTGTGACCAGGCCTCAACTCCCGGGTTGATCCAGAGGTCCTTGTCGTATAACTCCTTCCACCAGCTAAAGATCCGCTTGGCCGGTTCGCTATCCAGGTATATTTCGTCCGGTCTTCCTTCCCGTCCGTTGCCCTTGTTAACGAGCACCTGACCTTGTTCGGCCATCCATTGCTCGAAGAACCAGCTGTGCAACGGCCATGTAATTCCACCTTCCACTACACCGCTATCAACCAACTTCTGGCTAACGTTAATAATCTCCTGGAAAGTCGGTTTGGTCGAAAGGGAAACGCCGGCTTCTTCAAACTTGTCCTTGTTATAGTAGAGAATGGCGTTGGAGGAATTCCAGGGAAAGCCCCACAGAGTACCATCCACTTTATAGTAGTTGAGCGCGGAATCGATGTAGTCGTCCCATTCGACTTCTATGCCAAACTGGTCGATCAACTCGCCGGCCGGGATGAATAGACCACTATCGATGTTTTCCCGCGTCCCGATTTCGAAGGACTGAATTACGTTAGGAGCGTTACCTGCTCGAGCCGCGGCCTGCGTCGCGGTCAGGGTCTCTCTGTAGCTACCTTTGTAGGCCACCTTGACCTCTATATTTGGGTGCATGAGGTTGAAGTCTTCAACCATCCTTTTAATGAAGTCAACCCTGGTACCACCCATAGCGTGCCAGAATTTTATATTAGTAACCTTTTCTTTTTGACCATAAACACCTACTGTCATAGCCCCCAGAAGCACCAGCATAATAAGGGAGAGCGTGATTGCTCTTTTTATTTTCATGATTTTCCTCCTTTGTTGATTGTTTGTTGGTTGTTAAGGTCATGCTTTCTCATACTACCTACCTACGCCTGTGGACCTGTAAAAAAGAAAACTTCTTTGGAATTTAGTTGCTGTATATCCCTCCTCGGTGTGGTTGGGTTTAACTTCTTTACCGACCTTACAATTTTACTTTGAATTTTCACCGTTTTTTATATATCTTACGACTTTATTATATATATTTATCGGAAATTTCAAACACTGTACTTCAACTTTTTTCGATCTTCAACTAACCCGCTCAAGACGAGAAGCCGCCAGGTTTTCCAATTTTCTTCTCTGAAAAAGTCCTATCATTACGGATTACTCGGGTTCTTATCAGGTATAGGTCGTGGTTGTGCCTCGAACTATCGGAAAACGAAACCATTTTAATTGTTTAGCCTCAGTCCGTTAAGGACACCCGAAAACACAACTAACAGAGCGACATACTTTTTCATCCGTACCAAAACTGGACCTAACCCCCCTATTCGCTAATAATCGATAACCAGTCTACTCAATACAATATAGCAATTAATATTAAAATTTCAAGCAAACAAAAGATATCTCATGTTATTAGGATCACGTAAAAAGAATTCATAACTTTCCGTAAATAAAAATGCACGGCCGCTTACCCTTCAAATTCACCTAACCTTGCAAAGAAAGTCAACCTACTATAACATGGTATTGATAATTATCCTATATATAAATATAAAATCTAAGAAATTTTTTACGGAGAGGAAAACCATGACAGCCTTTTCGGAAAGGTTGAAAAACACTAGGGAGTTCTTCACCAACCTACTAACGGAGTCTTCGCCTTTCGACCGTCTTTACGAACACGCCGACAGGGTTCAGGCCACGGTGGAAGCATTGGCAGGTGAGATTCACCATTACACGGAAGGAGGTCCCGTCCAGGGAGACAAGGTTTCGAATTTAGAGTATGAAGCGGACAGAACTAAACAAGAAATCAGGCGAAATTTACCCCGGAGCGACCTGTTAATGCCGGTAGCGCGCTCTGACCTGCTTTCCCTGCTATGGAATCAGGATGAAATCGCCGACAATTCACAGGACGTAGCAGAGCTCCTCCCCATGCTGGAGCTAAAGACAAGACTCCCGGAAGAATATCAAAATTCACTCGATCAGCTGGCGGAAACTCTAAAAGCTTCAGTCGAAGAATACGGTGAGCTAATTAGGTCTGCCGGAGAAATTATTAAGGGCACCAGTTCGAACGTTGACACTCTGGGGCTAGTCCTGGATTCGATAGAAGACATCAACAGGTTCGAGCACGAGGCGGACAAGAAAACCCGCAGGGCAATCAAGTCGGTTTACCGTTCGGATACCCTCGAGGATATAGAGAAATATCACTTAATCCAGATCGTTTTGAAAGTCAACAATACCCTGGATCACGTAGAAAACGCGAGTAACTTTATCAGAATCATGACAAACAAATAACGCAAAGGTCTAAAACCAAAAATGATAGGTCTACTGGTACTGGTTGGGTTTTACGTCGGCTGGAACATCGGAGCAAACGATACAGCAAATTGTATAGGCACTCCGGTTGGTTCCGGTTTGATCTCTTACCGACGCATGGTTTACCTCGTCGCGGTTTTCGTCGTTCTGGGGGCCCTACTCCAGAGTCATAACGTCATGAAAACGATCGGCGAGGGCGTCGTCGCCGAGCCGCTCAATCTGATGGCGGTTCTGACGGCGATGCTTTCGGCCGGGTTTTTCGTAACCCTGGCCACCTTCTTTAAGATCCCGGTCTCAACCTCCCAGGCGATCGTTGGTGGCGTCGTAGGTGCAGGCCTTTCGATGGGAAACGGAATAAATATTTCTCAGGTAGCTACAATTGGGGAAGTCTGGATAGTTTCCCCACCTTTAACCGCTCTGATGAGTTTCGTCCTTTATCATCTACTCGCCTTCTTTCTGAAACGAGTCAGGCGAGTCACCTTTTGGGACAGGATATTGAGCTACCTGGTGATCCTATCAGGCGCGTACGTTGCTTTTTCCCTCGGTGCAAACGACGTAGGAAACTCCGTCGGCCCGTTAACCGTACTGGGAATCGACCAGATATGGCTGGCACTTCTCGGGGGAGTCTCCCTATCAATCGGAGTTATCACTTACGGAAAGAGGGTTACAGAGACGGTGGGAAAGGGCATCACCAGCCTCGGCCCCCTGTCGGCAGTGGCAGCACAGACCTCGGCAGCAATAGCGGTACATTTTTTCTCGATAATTGGAATTCCCGTATCTACCTCGCAGGCAATCGTCGGCGCGGTAGTTGGGGTGGGGTTAGTCAAGGGGGTAAAGACGGTCAGGCTCGGCAAGATCGCGGAAATCGTGGTCGGCTGGGTGGCGACACCAACTGTGGCCGGGTTATTTTCTTTTGGTCTCTATAGAGTTATCCAGCTCCTGATCCTAACTTAACTCAACCAGGTACCACTTACAGTTTTCTCCAGGATATCGATCCATTTTTTTCGACTACCACCTAGCCCAAACCGAGAAAGGTTGCTCCAAGGAATATAAATAGACTCCCCGCCAGCCGGTATGACGTGAATTCTTCCTCCAGAAAAAAGAAACCAAACAAAGTTGCAAATACGAC
>CAZYCI010000085.1:0-6141 GCA_964645955.1 uncultured Thermotogae bacterium | reverse complement strand
CGAGAATTTATAGAAATTAGTGTTGGTATTGTAATAGCTTCAATCATTGAAAGCGTTTATTGCTGCTTCCCCTATACCGGTAGCTGAAAATATCGAAATTATATCTCCCGGTTTAATAGTAGTATTACCTTTGGGAACTATCGTCTGGCCCTCTCTTTCGATCGAAAGCAACAAGGCGTCTTCTTTTATGGAACCTGAATCACTAATTTCCTCGACGGTCCTGTTTGCCGCCGCTGAGTTATCAACCACTTTTACTGTAGCCACTTCGGCCGGACCTAAAATCGTCCTAAAGTCCAGCAGGGATTCGGTATCTTTTTCCTTTGGCCCAAAATCATGATAGGGGTGGAAATGCTCACGTTTAATTAGGTCTTCGTCGGATATTACCAGACCAATGTCTACTAGTTCTTGAGAAATTCGAGTGAGATCGTCCGTATTTTTTCCGACCGCCTTTACGTGAATGTCCTCTTTGCCCGTCAGGATCTCCCTCACGTGAATGACTCCTTTCACCTGGAATGCCTTCCGGGCTAATTCGCTCCGATCTCGGACGCTTGACGAACACTTGAAGAGGTTTGTTAATCTATTGCCAATCTTTTCGTAAGAGATCTCTGCATGATAACCTCTGATCACGCCGTCATCTTCTAATTTACTAATCCTGTTACGAATGGTTGCAGGCGAAACGCCTTGTTCCTCGGCTATTTCCGGAGCGGAAATATCCCGCGCGTTTTGAGTGAGCCTATACAATATGCGTCGATCTATCTCATCGTATTTTCCTTCCATATCATTTTTTATAATAATGGAAGTTGTACTGATATTCTAATTACAAGTTGCGAAAAAATCAGTCAAAATTAGCCCTCTGCCCAAATAAAAGTTTGTACCGATTACAGAGGTTGTTGGGTTTATGAGTTACGTCCGATTCAAGCGATTCGTTTACTCTTCCTTGCTTGTGTGGACAGAAACATTTATCCTATATTGGTCAAGGGTATAGATGAAATATAGCCATTTTGGAAACTTCAATGTGACTTGGTAAGTTCGGAAAGGTAGTGATTGAAGTAAAATAATACTGGAGTTCGGATAATATGAATGAGACCTACGTAAAAAAGCCGTCAGAAGAGTTGAACTACGAGAACGTGTTAATCAGTATTGCCAATCCGGAGACAGCCCGTCAGCTCGTTACCATGGCGCATCACGTTACTACTCATCAGACTACGTTCCATATCATGAACGTAACCCGACAGGGCTCCTTTCCCGAGGAGGAGCGTTCCTGGCGGGAGGGTTCAGAGCTGGTTATGGATACAACCCACTACGCTCAGCAACTGGGCAGGGTGGCAAAGCCTCTCACAGTCACCTCAAGTTCGATTCCCGGTGCGATAGTTAACTCCGCCGAAGAAACTGAAGCTGATTTGATACTGATGGGCTGGTTTGGTCGGATTACACCCGTAATAGTTAGGAGAAGTTCAGTAGTAAATAAGGTACTCCATAAAGCTTCATGTGATGTAGGAGTGCTTAAATCTCGGAAAGATTTAGGGAAAGTAAAAAAGATCCTATTACCTGTGGGACCAAACAAGCCACGGCCAAAACGGTTAGCTCTGCTGGACAGGATGCTTCAAGAAGTGGAGGTTGAAGTAGAACTTGTACACGTTCTGACAGGGAAAGCTGACGAACGAAGTGAAGAAGAAGCGGCTCAGTACCTTGGGGAAGTTCTGGATCTCATGACGGAGGAGGCCGAGACGAACATTATACCTGCGAACTCCGTTCTAGAAGGGTTATTAACGGCTTCGCATGACGCCGACCTGGTTGTCCTGGGGCCGGGTAGGGAATGGGTGTTTAATCGGTTTTTGTTCGGACGTACCACCGACAACCTTACAAACAGAGTCGAGTCCTCGGTGCTGATGTTTAAGGGAAGCGAGCACAAAATGGTCGCCTGGGGTAGGGGCTTGATGAAGGCGTTGTCGAAACTCGTGACACCTACTTAACCCGGTGCACCAGCGTAATATTTCCCATGTCCATCATCAAAAGATAGGATAGTTAGGGTAACTACCAAAACAATAATTCTGAAATCTTAAAGCATTTACTGGCGGGAAATACATTTGACGCCTTCAAACGAATTCTTTGTAAGTTTTGGATACTTTTTAACAGGTGATTGATATTTTGACTACTACAATTTACCCAATAAACGACGGAAACGAAATAGATTTTTCCAAAAAAGCACGCCGGACCAGGCAAAGTTTCGATTAAACCAATGAAAATTAGCGAACATTTAAGAACGGCAAACTGGCAAAGTATCGTCCACGAATTATTTGGCGCCCTTGGCTTACTGGGACTCCTTTTACTCGTTCCGTTTTTCGTATCATTTGTCTTCCAGGAGTTTGTTTATTCGCAATTGTTCGGAGGGCTGGCTTTAGGTTCAATCGTGATTGGGTTTGGGGCATGGAATCTTAACATTTTTAATGATGAGGAAATAAAACTAATAGATGCGTTAATCGTTACAGCGCTGGTCTACCTCATGTTTAGCCTGGTGGGGGCAGTACCGTTCCTACCGGTAAAGTCATTTATGGACGGCTTCTTCGAGGCAATGTCCGGTTTTACCACTACCGGCCTGACAATGGTTAATGAAACCACTCTTTCCCCTACCCTTCACTTCTTCCGGGCTTATTCTCAGTGGCTTGGGGGTATGGGAATTATAGTTCTTTCTCTGGCGATTCTCCTTAGGCCCGGAAAGGGCGCGTTCAAACTTTACGCTTCCGAGTTTGGAGAGGCCAACATCATGGGGAGCGTAATTGAGACAGCAAAAGCTGTAATCAAGGTCTATATTTCCTTGACGGTGGCAGGTTTTATCGCTTTTTACTTAGCCGGTATGGGATTGTACGACGCGTTAATCCACATTCTGACAACAATTCCGACCGGCGGGTTTTCCCTGTATTCCGAAAGCATTGGTTTCTATAACAGCGAAGCAGTTTCTATGACTGTTACGCTGTTTATGATTCTGGGCGCAATCAGCTTCCCCCTTTACTATTTAGCCGCAAAAGGTGCAATCAGGGAATTTTTCGAAGATCACCAGGTCCAGGCTCTGTTGATCCTGGTACTCTTCGGATCGTTGATCTTCATTATCAGCTTCGGTCCCAGTCCGGGGAACGTTGTTCCCGGCATTTTTCAGACTACCACGGCTATTACCACTACAGGGTACAATACCGTCCCTACCGGGGCTCTGCCCGACGGGGATAAGTTCGTCACGATAGTTTACATGATTATCGGGGGGGGTACAGGTTCGACGGCCGGAGGGATAAAGTTATTCCGGTTACTAATCCTGTTCGGGTTAATCAGGTTGGTCTTCTTCCGGACGCTACTGCCAAAAGAGGCAACGCTCCCCCTGCGTTTCGGTAATATAACGGTGGATAGAGAAGAGGTAGAATCCATAACGGCGTTCTTTCTTTCGTATCTAATAATAATGGTTATTTCCACTCTAGCTATTATCTGGCTGGAAGGGGCCAATCTAGTAAACTCCCTCTTTGAAGTTGCCTCGGCGGAAGGTACAGTAGGCATGTCCGTCGGCCTAACCTCGCCGGCCCTGAATCCTGTTTCCAAGCTGATCCTGATCGTGAACATGTGGCTGGGCAGACTCGAAATCACGCCGGTGCTGGTTGCCCTCTATCCGGGAAGCTGGCGATAGATCTTTTTTGAGGTTTTCCAATTTAGATGACGTAAAATCACAGTTCAAGAAACGACAAAGGCTTGGCTAGGAATTCCTCGATAAATATTTTAGCGAGGTCTAGCTATTACATTTGATCGGGCCGCTTACCGGTTTGCAGCTCACCAAATAGTTCCTTGGCCTGATCCTCCCTTTTCTCGTTTTCTGTTATTATGATCAGAATATCTTCTTCGTTTAATTCCGTGTTCCCCCGTGGAATCACTGCTACACCCTCTCGAAGAACGGAGGTTATTAACATTCCTTCGGGAAGATCGATATCTTTTATTTTATCACCGGCAAACTCACCCGGGGATATTTCGACCAACCTCGCCCCGCCCTGCACCAGAAGTGAAAAGTCCAGAATGTCGTATCCATGGAGCAGGCTGGATATTTCTGTTGCTGCTGAGACTTTTGGAGAGATGACATGATCGACCCCTAGTTCCCGGGCAGTTGCCCTTAAGCTGGTTTTATTTAATTTGGCAACGACCTTGGGAACGTTGAACTTCTTGGCGAGGATCGCGATCACCATGTTTAGTGCATCGGAGTTCGTAGTTGCTATGAGTGCATCGGCATCTCTGGCTCCAGCACTCTCCAGCAGTTCCGGCTCCGTACCGTCGCCGTGAAGCACCAGGGCATCGTATTCCTCCGAAAGCATCTCACATTTTTCCTGATTCTGATCAATGAGAACAAGCTCAAACCCTTTCTGAACCGTAAGATCCTCGGCGAGCTGTGTTCCTATATCGCCAAGACCGGCAATGATAACTCTCATGGTATTCCTCCTAATGCTGTAAACTTTAAACTCTCTCGGTTAAAAACTTTGAATAAAAAAATATTTTGAGGCACCGCAACGCCTCCTTTGTCCTGCAATTGTAAAAAACACGAAATAAGAAATTTTATGTTACCTTAAAAAGAAGATAAACTACTGGTTTGAGTTTTGCAAAAGTATAAGGAAAACCAATCCAAATAAAATCCATTCTGCTACGTTTTCTAGTAAAAGTTAAGAATTCTACGCTGGGCTCGGTAAGCCACCATTTATCTTTCCGGAATCAAAAATACGGTTACCTCAGCCTACCCAAAAGCTTCACCCGGATAGAGAAGCGGAAATAATTTATGTTCCACTACCTACCGCGGAGTTCGGGAATTAATTGAAAAATCACTCTATGACAAAGGTATGACCGGAATGGATTTTCGACCATCCTCGTTCCGCCTTTTATCCGATTTACCTGTCCTCTTTTGTCGGTAACCTAAAAGCAGAAATTAATTAGAAGTTTGCAAGCTTGTTTGTATTGAAGGCGAGAAAGAAAATATTATTGACGGTGAAGGGGAAGCGTCAATCCGGGGGAAGAGACGGAAGAGTAAAATTTGATATTCCTATTTTAGAGGAGGTAAAATATGAGACCAAAATTAGCTGTTATCACGATTTTCGTACTGGTAATCGGGGTGGTTGTTTCAGGGTCAATAGCACCTGTTGCAGCAGAGAAAACCGCTGAAAAAGAGGCCCTTATGAAAGTATTTACGCATCCGCCGGACCGGAGGGAGAACCTGTTTGCGGAGTCTTTCCTTAACCAGGTGTCCATCGATAATATAAACAGTCTAGTCGCCCAGTATAAATCCAAACTGGGAGAACTCGAGTCGATTAAAAGCGGGGAAGGTCCCTACACGCTGATATTTGAGAAAGGTACCGCCCCCAGTCGGGTATCTCTGGACGCAGAGGGAATGATAGCCGGATTATGGTTCGGAAACCCCACGTTGAAGTCGGACACTCTGGACAAGCTCGTATCCGAATTAAAGAGTTTAGATGGTTCCGTCTCCCTTTATATATCAAAAAACGGAGAGCAGCTTTATTCCTTGAACGGAGACGAGAAATTGGCGGTTGGATCCTCGTTCAAACTTTACGTCCTAAAAGCGCTTTACGATAAGATGGGGTCTGACAGCTGGGATAAAGTGATATGGCTGAAGAAACAAAACATGTCGCTTCCCTCGGGAATACTCCAGGATTGGCCCGTCGGCACGCCGGTAACCGTCAAAACACTGTCGAACTTGATGATATCCCAAAGCGACAATACGGCTACCGACGTTTTGATCGATTTAGTTGGGAAAGAGTACCTGGAAAACCAAACGAATCCCAAAAACAGGCCTTTTTTAACTACAGCAGAGGCTTTCAACCTGAAATACGGCGTTGATTCTACCACCAGAAAGGATTATATAACTGGCAATCAGAGGCAGAGACGGGAAATTCTGGAGAGTTTCCAGGGACTGCAAGTAAACGTCAGCCAGGTCACGGCATCTACCCCAACGCTGATTGAGGAAGTCGAGTGGTTTTTCTCAACCGAGGAACTCGCTTCTATCATTTACGATCTAAGAAGGGCAAATGAAATCTACATAAATCCGGGACTGGCGACAAAATCCGACTGGTACCGTGTCGGTTACAAGGGAGGATCCGAAGGGGGAGTACT
>CAZYCI010000084.1:0-6211 GCA_964645955.1 uncultured Thermotogae bacterium | reverse complement strand
GCTAAAAACGACGAATGCGCTTAAGGTCAATTAATAAACTTGCAAAAGTTACAATCTACCCCACAATTTTCCTGTTATGAATAAAAATATAGAAAGACTTCGAAATTTGCTGGAGGAAGGAGCAGGGGGTAAGGAACGGATAGATGCTTATCTCGCTCTAAATATTGAGTCGTCGGACAGGAGCAATCAGCGTTACTTGACCGGGTTTGATTCTTCTCTCGGAATTACGGTAGTCCTGGAGGACAGGGTGATATTTCTAACGGACTCACGGTACTCTGAGGCGGCGGAAGAGGAATTAACCGGAGCGGAACTGGAAAGGATAGAATCCCGCCCGCTGGAGACGACGGTTGAGTTGATCAACGGCCTGGGGATAAATTCGATCGCGGTGGATCAGAACGACGTAAGTCTGAACCATTATAACAGGCTGGTTGATGGCCTGGAAGGAGTGGATATAGTGCAGCTGGACGGCGAGCTCGCCGGCTTACGGCAGAAGAAGGAGCCCGGCGAGATCGAACTCCAGGAAGAGGCAGCCCGAATTGCCGATCGCGCCTTTTCTCACCTGGTTGATTACGCGGAGCCGGGAATGACGGAGCGGGACGTGGCGCTCGAACTCGAATTCTTCATGCGGGACCTGGGAGCGGAGGATATTTCGTTCCCGCCGATAGTGGCCGCAGGGGCGAAGAGCGCCCTGCCGCACGCAAAGCCCGGTGAGCAGAAGTTAAAAGAGGGCGAGAACTTGCTCGTCGACATGGGGGCCAAGTACCGAGGGTACTGCTCGGATATGACCCGGACGGTTTACTTCGGCGAACCCCCGGAAAAATTCAGGGAAGTGTACGAGGTAGTTCTGGAAGCCCAGCAGGTCGGACTGGAAGAGCTCGGCCCCGGCGTGGAAGGAGAGTACGTCCACGAGAAAGCGGCCGAAGTAATTGCCTCCGCCGGTTACGGGGAAAGGTTCGGCCACGGCCTCGGTCACGGTGTCGGTCTGGACGTCCACGAGGGACCGCGATTGAGCGAGACGAGCGACGACGTGCTTGAACCCGGCATGGTGGTAACCGTCGAGCCGGGAATTTATATCCCCGAATGGGGTGGTGTCAGAATAGAAGACATGGTCAGGATAACGGAGAACGGCTACGTGAGCTTTTCCGGATCCCCGAAAGAGAAGATAATCAATCCGCTGGATTCAACGGACCAGGTTTGAACTATTATTGTCACAATACTACTGAGGGGAAGAATGGGGAGTTGCTTTTGCTGGGTGGTCAGCTAACCTCGCTGTCCAGGTAGCGCTGCAGTATAAGGGTTGCGGCGACCCTGTCTTTCTTCTCCTTCCGCTCTTCTCTTCGCAAATCCGATTTAACCATGACCCGCTCGGCCTCGGAGCTGGTCAGCCGCTCGTCGACAGTATCGACCGGAACGGATAACCTCTCTTCCAGGTTCCGCTTGAATTCCCTGACCTTTTCCGCCGATTGACCGACGTCCCCATTCATGTGCAGCGGCATTCCGATTACGACCTGTCTTACTGCCTCGGTTTCGACCAATTCCTCCAGGTAATCGAGATCTGACTCCAGGTCCTTTCGCTTCCGGCTGGGTCGGCCCAGGGCCACTTTGCCGGCCCGGTCGCTGATCGCTATCCCAATTCGTTTGGTCCCCCAGTCGAGACCGAGAACTTTCCCCTGGGTCATTCGTACTGCCTCCCCTTCCATTCCCCGCCTTTACCCTTGAGCCAGCTGAGCGCGGAATCCAGCGTCATCAGAGTATACAGAACCCCGGCCAGCGGTGCCATCAACGAGTAATAGGCCGATAAGTCGTACCAGTTCAGAATCGGGAGGAAGCTGAAGGCAAGGGTCAGCCAGGTTGCTCCACCGAGACCGGCCACGGCCAGGGCTACTGCGGTGTTCATTCCGGCTACCGGGGCAACTAACCCGGTCAGCCCCAGGACAAACCAGGCGGGAGGGACCAGGAAGAGCAGAAACATACCAATAACCGTTCCAAACAGTAAAAGAAAAGAATGGTTGAGCTGGCTGAAGGCGGAACGCGATATCGTCTTCCAGATCTCGCCCAGGCTACCGTAGCTTCGGATACTCTTTGCCATGTGGGAAAGGCCGAGCCAGAGGTCCCCGCCTTCGTCACTCAGCGTTCGGGCCAGGGCACAGTCGTCGATGATTGCCCTTCGAAATCTTTGAAATCCGCCCGCTTCCGCCAGCAGGGACTTCCGAAATAGCACGCATCCTCCGGCGGCCGCCGCGGTTTCGTCCTCCCGGTCGTTGACTCTTCTGAAAGGGTAGATCAACCTGAAGAAGTAGACGAAGTTCGGGATCAGCAGTTTTTCCGGGAAGGTGCGAGTACTCAGGTCCGCCATCACGGATACGGAGTCGTGGTTTTCCGAGGTCAATTTCCTGACGAGCCGTTCCAGGATTGTTGACCCGTGATTGATGTCCGCGTCCGTCAGCCAGACCAGGTCGCAATCGGCCCTTTTTGCCCGCTGAAACCCCTGATGGAGCGCCCAGACCTTGCCTGCCCAGTCTTCGGGCGTCGGTGGCGGCTCGATCACCCGGAACCTTTCCTGCTGTCCGGTAGCTTCCGCCAGCTCCCTGGCCTTTGCCCCGGTCCCGTCGTCGCTATGGTCGTCCACGAGGAATAATTTCAACTCCCCCGGGTAATCCTGGTTGAGTACGGACGGCAGGGTTTCCGGTAATACTTTGGCTTCGTTGCGTGCCGGAATTATCGCGCAGATTGACGGCCAGCTTTCGGGAGGATCCCCTTTTTTGCCCGGATTCAGGTTCTCCTCGGTCAACCAGAAACGATTCCTGCCGACGAGCAGAAGTACCCAGGTCAGAAGAGAAAGACTTCCGATCGAGATTAAGAATAAACCGATCCTTACCAACCTCTATCGGTCCAAATTATCAAATATATCCCCGCTGTTTTTTTACGAAGTTGCTTGTTCAGTTATCTAGCTTAAGGGGATCCACGAATAAAAGTGTTCGAATTAGCCCTGGAGAGCTAGTTCCGTCGTGACTCCGATCTCTTCGGAAATCTCCGGCAAATCGAGTTCGTTGAGCGTGTTCTTCAGCGGCACCCCTTCTTCGTCCCAGCCGCGAACGGTATAATACCTGTCCAGCTCGCGCTCGAACTTTTCCCTGTCTATTGATTCACCCTTTGACGGCCCATCGGGTACCTCTTCTTCGATTACCCTTTCCGGTAGGCTATCGTCCTTTCGCGAAAAGCCTTCCCGGACGTTGAAGGCCTTGGAAAGGTTGTACACTCTTTCCCCGGTAGCCATGATTTCCGAATTCGAGAAGTCAAAACCGGTTACCGCGTTTACCAGCTCCCTGATTCCCTCCTCGTACATGATCCCTCGAGTAAATTTGCAGACCCCGGTCATGTCGTATAGCGTCATCAGGTCCTCCATTGCTTTGAGCGCAAGGGCTTTCCCTTCGATTTTAGTTCGATCGTAGTTCTCGAAGTCCCAGAAGCTGCCACCCATTTCCAGCGCGTAAAAACAGGAGGTCAAATGATCGGCACCCCGGGGTGCCACGGCAAAGGCCAGTGCCATCCCCTTGATCCCTCGGACTTCGAAACCGGCGGGAACCATTCCTTTGACGTGGATTGTAAATTCCTCGCCCCCTCCGAGCTTTTCCGCCGCCCTTACCGGTCCGTCGGCGAGGAGCTCGCCGAGTTCTCCTTTTCGGTAGGCTATCCTCTCCAGCGCCTCCAGCATCGCATCCGCGTTCCCGAACTCCAGGTCCAGATCGGTTTCCAGAATCCCCTTTTCGTAAGCCTCCATTGCCCAGGCAATCGTCATGCCGGCCGTCATCGTGTCCAGACCAGTTCTATCGCAGATCTCGTTCGCCTTTGCCACGGCCTCTATGTCGTCGATTTCCGTTGCGCCGCCGAGTGAATACTGAGTTTCGTACTCCGGCCCGTCCACCGCGATGTCGCCGTACCGAGTATCCTCGGCGACGAAGTACTGGCTGCATGGTTTGGTGCAGTGCGGGCAGGGCCGCCTTCCCTGACGATAGATATCGACCCACTTCCTCGGATCGAGGTCAATTCGTTCTTCCTCGGGGTTCTCCAGCTTGTCGAATGCCTTTTTGAAGTAGCCCGACTGCCAGTTCCGGGTCGGAAACATGCCGATTTCCCGGTTCTTGACGTTGAGCGCCTCCCCCGTTCCGTACTGCATGTCCACCGTGGCCGATCCAGTACCGGAAAGCTCGATTTCCCCCTTGCCGGTCGTCTCCTTTCTCCACTTGTCGTTTAGTTCCTCCAGGAGGTCCTCGTCCTGAATCTCCGGGGATTTATTTCCTCTGGCGGCGATTGCTTTTAGTTTTTTAGAACCCATAACTGCTCCTCCACCGCCCTTGCCCGCCTGGCGATCCTCGCATTCGATCATCGCCATTTCGGAAAGCTTCTCGCCCGCCGGTCCGATGACTGCGGTGCGGTACCTATCGTATTTTTCCTTGATTTTTTCGTCCGTTTCCCTGGTATCCAGACCCCAGAGGTCGGAGGCATCCTCCAGCCTAACCTCTTCTTCCTCTATTACCAGAGTCGTCGGTCGGGTTGCTTTCCCCTGAACCACCAGAGCGTCATAGCCGGTTCGTTTGAGCTGGTCCCCGACTTTTGCGCCAACGAGGGATTTGCCATATCCGCCGGTTACAGGAGCTTTAAAGCCAAAAGTAGTTTTAGAAGCTGTCGGGACGTTTGGCCCGACAAGCAGGCCGGGTGCCATGATCAGTACGTTTTCCGGTCCGAGAGGATCGGTCTCCGGACCGACCTCGTCGTAAAGGATCTTCGTCGTGAACCCGGTGCCTCCGAGGTACTTTTTGAGAAAGTCCCCGGAGAGTTCCTCCTCACGATAGTTGCCCGTAGAAAGATTTACCCGCAACAGCTTACCCCAGTAACCAGGATATTTTGACATGATTACCTCCCGTAAGTAAATCAGCCTTTTCTACTCTGATTGATCCTAATTAATTTTTTCGATTTTAGCAAATGGGTCAGGTGCCTGAGAAGCTGTCACTCGATTCCGATCAGGAGCTCCGAAACCGTTCCAGAACGGCTTCCTGCTTGCTCTTTTCTCCCAGGTAGTCGACCCCGGTCATGGCAAGTGCCTTGGCGGCGGTGATCATCTTTTTATAACCTTCGTCGGAATCGGCAGCTTCCGCGAAGGCTTCCGAATGGGCAGGTGTACCTTCTTTGACGATCTTGATGTACGGATGTGCTGCCGGCAGGGCCTGACTTACGTCTCCCATATCCGTCGAACCCATACCACCTTCGTGTTCGCCTATCTCCTCGCCCAGTTCTTCCAGGTTTTGTCGGACCAGATCCGCCAGTACGGGGTTGGGGCTCATCGGCTTGTAGCCGTGGCCCTTTTCGGAAATTTCGACTTCTGCCCCCGTGGCCAGTCCTCCAGCCCGGCCGCAGTTCTTTACCTTATCGAGCAATTCCTCGAGGTCGTCCAGGTCCTCTGCTCTGACGTAAAAAAGGGCTCCGGCGTGTTCGGGGACTATATTTGGCTTTTCCCCGCCGTCCGTAATTATCCCGTGTATCCGTGAACTATCCTTTATATGTTCCCGTAATGCATTGACGTTGTTGAATGTCGCAATCGCCGCATCCAGGGCGTTGATTCCTTTCTCCGGACGTGATGCCGCGTGGGCCGCTTCTCCATAGAAGTCCATTTTTAGTTCTTGAATCCCGAGGCTTCCACGGCCGACCAGGGTTTCGTCCGAAGGGTGGAACATGAGTGCCGCATCGACGTCTCCGAATACACCTGCTTCCAGAAGCTTTACTTTACCGCCACCACCTTCCTCGGCCGGAGTACCGATGACAAGGAGTTCACCATCCAGCTCGTCCATCACGGAACAGAGTCCGAGGCCGGCGCCAAGACCGATAGTGGCGATCAAGTTGTGACCACAGGCGTGGCCCAGGCCGGGTAGCGCATCGTACTCGCTCAGGAATGCAAGCGTCGGACCCCGGCCGTTGCTTTTCGAACAGCGGGCACGAAACGCGGTTTCCAGACCGCCGACGCCCCGATCGACTTCGAACCCCCTAGCCTCGAGGGTCTCGGTCAACCATTCCAGAGCTTGATATTCTTCAAATTTTAATTCGGGGTTGTCGAATATCTTCTCGCTCAGTCCGCGTAACTCGCCTTCCAGTTCATCCAGTTCCTCCTGTACTTCCCCTTTCAATCGCTTCCGAACTTCGCTCATACTATCACCCA
>CAZYCI010000083.1:0-6269 GCA_964645955.1 uncultured Thermotogae bacterium | reverse complement strand
AAAGCAAGCACCTCGAATAACCTTTAAGTTTCCTAAATCCGGACCGCATTCCGTGAGTTTTGCTGTCACTGACGACAAAGGTGCTACGTCTTCCACCACCGAAGAAATCAAAGTACTCCCGGGCAGACCTGAGGAGATAGATGAGAAACACGCTCTGGTAGTGGGGATAACAAAATACCAGTACGAAGCTTTAAATAACTTGAACTTCCCCGCCAAGGACGCCAAGGCTTTTCACGATCTACTGCTGAGCGATGAAATTGGGGGGTTCTCCAAAGAAAACGTAACACTCTTAACCAATGAACAGGCAACAAGGGAAAACCTGGAGAGCTCCTTGAACGATCTTGTTACTGAAGCAAGTAAAGATGATCTGGTGGTAATTTACTATTCGGGCCACGGGGCACAAGGACCTGATTACGACGGTGACGAGGAGGATAAGCGGGATGAATACTACATAACTTACAATACGAATCCCTCTACCGGCAAGGAATTGTACAAAACGGCCTACAGAGACGATGAATTTGCCAATAAAATAAAGTCCATCTCTGCTGGCCAAATAGCGATTTTCCTGGATAGTTGTTATAGCGGGGGAGCGACCAAGACCGTCAAGGGTTATACTATACCCGGTCAGAAGGCGGTTCCACAGAATAACGTGTTTTCTGACTTTGAAAACATGCAGGGAAAGGTGCTGTTTGCCGCCTCCCAGGAGAACGAGTCCTCCTACGAACCGAATACCGCCAAGCTAAAGGAAAAATTAGGGCACGGAGTCTTTACCTACTACCTGCTGAAGGGCTTGAAGGGCAAGGCCGACGAAGACAACGATGGAACAATAACTATAGAGGAGTTAAAGGGATACGTTACACCCAAAGTACAGGAATTTACTCAAGAACATCTTATGACCTCTCAAAAGCCCCTCGTGAAAGGCAATATTTCCGCTCCAATCATTGCCGGCAAAGAAAAGATAGAGGGAAAGGTTAAGTACGTGAAAGGGGAAACAAATAAACAAGCCAACCAGGGGGATTACGTGGTTATTAACCTGGGTACAAAAGACGGGGTTAAAAAAGAAGATTCCTTCAAGGTTTTTTATGCTTCCAAAGGAGTGGGAGTGATAGAACAGCTACAAGGAAAGCTCAGGGTAACGGACGTAATTGGACCCCACCTGGCAGTGGCAAAAGTGATCGACTCAAGTTTTACGGTAAAAGCCGGTTATAAAGTTAAAATGATAAAATAAATATGTCGCCAGGCTCGCGTTCGACCTATCCCAGGAGACCTATAGCTAAAGAAATGAATTTAGAGATTTACCACCTTAATTACTAAGGGCATTTATTGTTTCATGGAGTAATATCCCTTCTATTTAGCAACACCTCAAGCATTTTATTAACGAAATCTTCACCAGTCAAATTACGGTGATTAAACCTGTATTCTTTTTCCTTCAAGTACGCTAAAAAGTTTTCTGGGCTAACTCCGTGATGTTTCAGGAGTCTCTCTTTGGCATAACCCCAGAAGCCTTCAATGCCGTTTATCGTGGCTTTGCCACGCTTGTACTCTTGGTTGCCGTGATCAACTACCCTGTGACTTTTGAAGTCTTCTTCTAGTCCGTTGTAGCTTTTCCAGGTATCGGAATAGATTCTGGTTTCTATATTGACTTTGTCCTTTATAATATCCTGTAAAGTATCCTTAGTTACGTCTACTACTGGCTTTATGTAGACGATACCGTCCTCTCGTTCGTAGATACCAAAAACCGCTTCCTTCAGATCTTTTGCACCGCGGCCACGCTTGACTTTACCTTCTTTTCGTAGTTTTTCTCGTTTACTTCGTCTGCGGTTTTTAAAGTCAGCTCCAAAGTAGGTTTCATCTACTTCTACTTCACCATCCAAAAGCTCAATGGAGTCTTCTTCGTATTCCTTTAGCCTTTCTCTTACTTTGTTGTAGAACCTGTGGATCTTCTGGTAATTACCGTTTATTCGTTTTGCAATCTTGTGATCAGTTAATTCTAATTCGAACCAGAACAAGAGCTCATATATTTCTTGTAATCTAAAATCAGTCCTGTTAATTTTGGTACCGGTTAACAGGCCAAACTTCTTGTCGCAGCGTTTACACTGCCAGCGACCGTCGGATAATTTGTAGAACTTATGCCTGTAACCACATCTTGGACATGTAGTTCTATCGCCGAATTTTCTCGTGTTGAATATTGCCTCAATTCGTGCACGAGTAAAATTGGCGGTAAATACCCTTTGCATAACACTTCATAGAATAGGAAGAGGTCCATGAAGTTACAAATGCCCTTACTAATAATGGAAGGCGTTTGTATCCCCGGGTAGCTGGATTGCGTGGGTTTGTGCTCGACTGGTACCCCCCGTTGGCGCTTAATTTCATACTCGCAGTTCAATGTTAGTGGTTTTAGTTGAAACATTTCGTCGTCTAATTTGTAGATAGAATGACTTAGATCTCGAGCAATGTTAAATTAGGGCTGTAGATAACAGTACATAATAAGGAGGTAAATATGAAAACGAATAGTGTGAGAGTAGCATTTACGCTGGTTTTGGTCACAGCTTTTACCTTAGCGGTTATTGGTGGTCACCCTCTGGCTGCTGCGAGCCAAGACGAACCGAGTAACGCCAAAGGAGTGATTGTTGAAGAGGTAGTCCCGGAGAGTCAATTTAACGTAACGGTTTCGACGGACAGGACCCGTTACCAAATTGGTGAGATAATGCATATTCAGGTTAAGTCGGCTCGTTCGGGATACCTTACGTTGTACGACATACAGCCTGACGGCAAGGTAAACATATTGTATCCTAACCAGTTCCATCCCGATCAGAAAATTCAGGCGAACAAAACTTACAGAATTCCAGCTCCGACTGACAGTTTTAGATTTAAGGTTCAACCGCCTAAAGGGAGAGATATTCTCTGGGCGGTGGTTAGTAGCGAGCCGGGGGTGTTCCCTCTTAAAGAGGCGACGAAGAACTCCCCGTTTCCTCAGGTGGCAAAAGACCCTGATCGATTCGCAAAGGACGTAAAAGGTGTTACGGTAGAACAGAAGAAAGCCTGGGGAGCAGGGTACTCCGTGTTTTACATAGGAGAGCCGCTGGGGGGTCATATTCACGTGGATTCGGCTCCGAGTGGAGCCTCAATATATCTCAACGATGCCTACCGAGGTAAAACCCCGATGACGATCTACGATCTCAAACCCGGTCAATACGAAGTCACGTTGAAGAAAAGCGGTTTCCAGAGCTGGACTACCATGGTTCAGGTGAATAGCGGAGTTACACAGAACGTGAGCAAGCAGCTTCTTCCCGTACCCAAAAACCCGACGATAAACTCCGTGGGGGTAACTCCTTCACCTTCCACCGAAGGACAGCAGGTATCGTTTAGTGCCCAGGCTTCGGTTCCTGGGGGCGGGGGTCTAACTTATACTTGGACAATAGCTGGGTCCCAGTACACCGGAAAATCCGTTAGCTTGACTTTTACCGATAATCGTAAGATTAGTTGGAATTTGCAGGTCACCAGTGAAAGCGGTGGTGTTACCTCAACTAACGGAACTCACGTTGTAGAAAACGTATCTCCTTCCCTTGCCTCCGTAGGCGTTACTCCATCTCCCTCGACTGAGGGGCAAAAAGTGCGTTTCAAGGCGCAAGCCACTGATCCCGGTCAGGACCCGCTTAGTTACAGCTGGACTGTAGCTGGAACGCGATATGGGGGAAAATCAGTTGGGTTGACTTTCAACGACAATGCTCAAGTGTCGTGGAGTTTACGGGTAACCGACGGGGACGGCGGAGTGGCCACGACCAGCGGGACTCATTCAGTCAAAAATTCTCCTCCCGTAATAAATTCCACTTCAGTATCTCCGGCTCCCTCGGTGGAAGGACAAAACGTCAAGTTTAAAGTCAGAGCCACGGATCCCGGAAAGGATACCCTCAGCTATAACTGGAATATTGCCGGTCGTCAATTTACCGGACCATCAGTCAGCTTGACATTTAACGATAGCCGGAAAGTGTCCTGGAGCTTACAGGTTTCCGACAAAGACGGTGGGGTAACAAATACTACCGGGGTTCATCAGGTGCAAAACGTCGCTCCGACGATTGATTCCGTATCTGTCTCACCCACTCCTTCGACAGAAGGGGGGAGGGTAACATTTGTCGCAAATGTTCACGACCCCGGCGACGATTCTCTGGAGTTTTCCTGGAATATTGCCGGCACCAGTTACACCGGAAGAAAGATCGGCGTGACCTTCAATAGAAGTGGACAGGTATCCTGGAGCTTGCAAGTAGCGGACGGAGATGGTGGCGTTGCAACGTCGAGTGGTACACATACAATACAGGAAAGCGAACCTACTACGACCAACGTCTACATCTCCGTACCCAGTGAGGGCAAAGTGATGCAAGCCATGTACGGCATCCTGGGACTTAGAACAGTGGTTCGAGGGTTGAGTAACCCATATGGAATTGCTTGCTCCAGTGAAGGAGTGCTGTACGTTGCGGAAAACGGGGCAAACAGGATCGTTTCCTTCTCTCAGGGTAGTCGTCAGAAGACCGTTGTAAGGGAACTCAGTGAATCACCTTTGAACCTGACATTTGGTCCTGGTGGAGACCTGTTCTTTACGACTGATGCGGGGAACATCTGGAGGTTGGGTGAAAACAAACTTGAAAAGCTGGCCCCCAGAAAATCTCTCGTGAAAGGAGTTCAGCCCGTGGAGGGAGGAACGTTCAAAGCCGATAAAAATCCCTACGATATAGCGTTTATTGAAAAAGGGAAATACGCTGGTGACATGATTGTCTCCCTTGCGACGTCCTTTCCCCATACCGGTAAAGTTGTAAGATTACCGGGGCCGAATTACGATCGTGTGGTATCGTTCATAGATAGTTATCAAATGACCGATTCCAGCGGGGCGGTAGCAACGAAGGAACTACAAACCCCGACTGGCTTGGCAGCTAGCCGAAAAGGAGATATATTTGTTGCTTCCTTTGCCAGAGACGAACGACATATATTGCGGTACTCCGCCACCGGTCAGTTCTTAGGGATCTTCACCGAAAATATCAGTCGGCCGAACGGCCTGGAGATCGACTGGCACCAGAGACTATATGCCTCTACCGCATCGTTTAGCGGCGGAGAAGAGGTGAGTGGTTCCCTCAGACGGTATAGCGTATCGACTGGCCAGAAGGACCTAATTAGTCAGTTTGGTGCCTGGGGTATTGCTATTTGCGAAAGTTAGTTTGAGAGAACTTTTCAACCCCCGGTCCCCATACCGGGGGTGGCTTTCATACGGGAGGTTGAACTATGTTCGGGAATAGGTCTTCCATTGTAGAATTTTGCTTAACGATTGCTTTATCCTTCACCCTATTCATCGTGGTTTCTGGAGGTTATACAGTCTATCCCGCCGAAGAGAGTAAAGGGGTGTCGGTTGAGGCAGTTGAAAAACGCGGAGTTAAGATCTGGACAGAACGTGGGTGTGGAACCGTTTATCACTTGGAGGATTTGCTGAACATTCGGGTGAAATCTAGACAAAGTGGTTATCTAACGATATTCGATTTAATGCCTAATGGTGAGGTTCAGGTTCTGTTTCCCAATAAGTTCGATCAGGATAATTACATCCAGTCCGGAAAGGTGTACGAAATTCCGACGGTCAGGGATCCGTTCCAGCTCCGAATAAGTCCCCCCAGGGGGCGGGATCAGTTCCTCGCCGTGGTCACCGAAAACAAGAAAAAGCTAGTCCGGGAGGACTTTTCTTATTATGCGGAAAAATTCCCGAAGCTAAGAGATTCTAAAGGTAAAGTGCTTCAGCAGGTAAAGAAAGGTGTAGAGGTAATTCCTGATGAAGTATGGTGGGCGGCCGATAGTTGTGAAATTTATGTGGGAGCTTCGAGCAAGCCCTATGAACCTGAAGACGACGAAGATGCCCCCTCGGAAGAACATCAACAGGAACCGTTGGAGGGACGGGCGTTGATCGTTGGTATAGAGGCATATTCCGGTGAAAAATTCAATCACATGGGTCGTGTATATCAATTTCCGGACCTGAAGTACTCTTTAAACGATGCAAAGGAGATGAAAAATACTTTGACCGGGGTGATTGATGAGGTCAAGCTCCTAACCAACCAGAACGCTACTTACGACACAATTAGAAAAACCGTGAAAGATTGGTTGGGCGCTGCTGGCCCCGATGAACTGGTATTACTGTACTTTAGCGGTCATGGTGCCTATCAGGTGGACATGAGTGGAGACGAGAACGATGCACGGGACGAGGTTCTGGTCCCTTATGACTACGCTTCAGCCGAAAA
>CAZYCI010000082.1:0-6397 GCA_964645955.1 uncultured Thermotogae bacterium | reverse complement strand
CGAAGCTACTATTTATTCACGGAACCCGGATAACTCCGGGCCAGGGTTGCCACGTTAACCCGTTCCGCCCCGGCTCGCTTTAAAACTTTGCTGCACTCATCGACCGTCGCACCTGTCGTAAACACGTCGTCGACGAGCAGGACGGAGTCGTAATCAATTTCCTCCCGGTAGGCAAAGCTGCCCTGGACGTTTACCAGCCGCTCGTCCCGGCCCAGCTCGGCCTGGGGCCTCGTCTCCATGGATTTGTAAAGAGTTTCAGTCACAGGAAGGTCTTCGGCACGCGCCAGACTTCGGGCCAGCAGTTCTGCCTGGTTGAAACCCCGCCGTTCCAGCTTATCGGAACTGAGGGGGACGAAAGTAACGGCCTCGGCCCGATCGAGAAGTTCGCGGTTCCCTCCTTTACCGAGTAGAGGTGCCAGGTCCCGGGCCAGAGCCCGCTCACCTTCGTACTTCAACCCTTTTATCGATTCCGCCAGACCGCCACCCGGCTCGTAGAGGCCGAAGGAGCGGGCAAGGAAAAACTCCCTATCTCCATCGGAACAGTCCTCACAGATACCGCCGGAATCCGCTGCAGGTTTGCCGCACTTTTCACATACCGGTCCGGTAATCCGGGAAAACGAACCAATGCAGTCGTGGCAGATATAGCGGTGCTCCTCCAGAGGGTTCCCGCACAAATAACAATGAGGAGGGTAGAGGATATCGAGCAAAGGATATCCTACCCTCCTCAATAACTTACGCGAGTTTTTTCCGAAAAAATTCAAGCCAGCTTATTTAAACTATGTATTCCGTCAGGTCTATTATCTGGCTGGTGTAGCCCCACTCGTTGTCGTAAAAGGCAAGGAGCTTGACCATGTTGCCGTTTACGACGTCCGTGGAAGTCAGACCGACGTATGAGGAATAGGGGCCGAGAATGTCTCTTGAGACTACCGGGTCCTCAGTGTATCCGAGGGCACCGTTCATCTCGCCGTCGGCGTATTCCTTGACCTTGCTGTTTAACTCTTCTACCGTGGTATCCGATTCCAGCCTGGCTACGAGGTCGGTAACGGAACCGGCCGGCGTCGGAACTCGCATCGCCATTCCGTTAATCTTACCGGACATTTCCGGGATTACCTCTACGACTGCGGTAGCCGCGCCAGTTGTAGTCGGTACGATGTTCTCGGCTGCTGCTCTTCCCCGGGAAGCCTTCTTCCACTTGTAGGGTCCGTCCACGATCTTCTGGGAAGACGTGTAGGAGTGGACCGTGGTGAAGAGAGCGCTCTCGATGCCAAATTCCTCTTCGAGGAGCTTGACCGGAGGTGCGACGCTATTCGTCGTACAGGAAGCACCGGCAACTATGTCGTGCTGATCCGGGTCGTAGTCCTCTTCGTTGATCTTCCATACCAGCTGGGGAATCTCGTCCGCCTTATCTCCCTTCGGAGGAGCGGAAACCAGTACCTTGTCCGCACCTGCCGCCAGGTGTTTCTTCGCGTCTTCGTAGTAGCGGAAGACACCGGTGGATTCCAGTGCCACGTCGACTCCCATGTCGCCCCAGGGTAAATCGGAAGGTTCCTCTTCCGAGAGTAGCGGGTACTTTTCTCCGTTGACTATGAGGCCTTCCTCGTCGTATTCTACGTCGCCGTCAAACTTGCCGTAAACCGAATCGTACCTGAGTAGATAAGCTGCCTGTTTCGGGTCCTGCTGAATGTCGTTGATCGCGACAATGTCAATATTGGGGGTGCTTTCCGCGATCCGGAAATACGCCCTACCGATTCGACCAAATCCGTTAATTCCGACTTTTACCATGTAAATCCCTCCTGGTTACTTGTTAAGTTGGGGATTAAACCTGCGTCCTTCGGATAATCCTTCTTGCACCAATAAAAGTTTAAGGGTTGAAAAACCAAATATCTATAGTGATCGTGAATACAAACACTATTCCTCTACCCTGTAATTATTTCCCGACCATCGAGAGGAAGTACTCGTGAACTGCACTGCTATCAGTCAACTCCGGATGAAAGGTGGCACCAAGAATTCCGTCCTGACGCAGCAAAACCGGCCGACCCTCGTGGCGGGCAAGAACGTCGACGTCTTCACCGACCCTCGTGACCTGAGGTGCACGAATAAAAACACCTTTCAAAGGACCATCTCCCAGATCACCGTGGCCGTCCACCTCCAGCTCCGCTTCGAAACTCTCTATCTGGCGGCCGTAGGCATTTCTTTCCACACCTATATCCATCAGTTCGAGCGTCGGCGGGCCGTCCGTCAGGTCCCTGGCCAAAAGTATCAATCCTGCACAGGTGCCGAAGACGGGCAGGTCGGCCTTTACCTCTTCCTTTATCCTCCGGAAGAGTTCCCACTTCCGCATCAACTTGGAGATGGTCGTGCTCTCGCCGCCCGGTATGACAAGTCCGTCCAACGCGTCCATATCACCGGGTCGTCTAACCAGCGAGGTCGCTTGACCCAGCTCATCCAGGAGGTTTCTATGTTCGCGAAAATCTCCCTGCAGTGCCAGCACACCTATCTTCATCGATATAAAGGATTACCTTCCCTGGATATACTCTTCTTCTTCCATATCCGTCATGTTAATGCCGACCATGGCCTCGCCCAGGTTCTCGGAGATCTCGGCCAGGGTGGAAGGATCGTCGTGATAAGTTACGGCATCGACTATTGCCTTGCCTCGCGGCTCGGGGTCCTTCGACTTAAATACGCCGGAACCGACGAATACTCCGTCCGCACCCAGCTGCATCATCAGTGCCGCGTCCGCGGGCGTCGCGATCCCACCTGCCGCGAAGTTCACTACCGGCAACCTTCCTTCCTCGGATATTACGCGCAGAATGTCCCTGGGGGCACCCAGTTCCTTGGCGTAACTCATCAGTTCGGACTCGGGCATGTTGACCAGATCCCGGATCTCGGAGTTTATTCTCCGCATGTGACGCACAGCTTCCACCACGTTTCCCGTCCCGGCTTCTCCCTTGGTCCGAATCATTGCCGCACCTTCTCCGATCCTTCTCGCGGCTTCAGCCAGGTTGCGCGCCCCGCAGACCACGGGTACGTCGAGCTCCCACTTGTCAATGTGGTTCTCCTCGTCGGCCGGGGTCAGTACTTCCGATTCGTCGACGTAATCGACGCCGAGCGATTCGAGGATCCTCGCCTCCACGAAGTGCCCGATCCGCGACTTTGCCATCACCGGTATGGAGACCTCTTCCATGATCTCCTTGACCTTGGCAGGATCGGCCATTCTGGCTACTCCACCGGCTTCCCTTATGTCCGCCGGCACCTTTTCCAGTGCCATTACGGCCGCGGCTCCCGCGTCCTCAGCTATTCGGGCCTGTTCCGCGTTTACGACGTCCATGATTACTCCGCCCTTGAGCATCTCGGCCAAACCGCTCTTTACCTTAAATGTTCCTTTTTCTACCATTCAATACACCTCCGCTAGTTTCCCTATCATTCAAGACATTATAGGGTTCGAACGGTTCAATTAGCAAGAGTAGTATGGTTCCGCAAGCGGTGAGGCGGCCTGGTCCTTAACCTTTCTCAGAACGGGTAGGAACCACGGAAACCGTAAGAATCATATACGATAGCTGGGAGTTTCGACCCCCGGTGTCGACTGCAGTTGAAGCGTTATCTATTTCCTTCGGTAAAAACGCGTGATACTGCCCAAGGTTAAAATTCCAACACTTAAACCCATCATCACAGCAGCTCTAGAAAGAGCTGCCTATCGAAGAATTAAAGTGATGAATACTCAATTCTTTCACCTTTTAAACGTAACATGATTTTTATCGGACAGTTCGTTGCAGACGATCTTTCGGCAAGCCAAGGGACTCCGCCTGCTGATAAGAAATGTAAAACATACGATAGTCGGGGGTTTCTACCCCCGATGTCGACGGAGGTCGAAGTGTTGGTCTATTTCCTTTGGTAACAAATACGGAATATTGACCAAAGAACAAGTCTCGACACTTAGACCTGCCATGACAGCGGCCCTGGAAAGGGCCGCCTATCGGATAACAAAGATTTTGAGAGAATTAAGTTAAAATTACTGATTTTAAATCCCGCCCACCCGCCATATAATTACCCGTTATGAAAGTCGAAAAAATTGCAGTCGGTTCACTCGATACAAACTGTTACTTAATCCAGTCAGGAGGAGAAATCGGGGTTATCGACCCCGGAGAGGACGCCGAAAGACTGGTAGAGGCCATTGAAGCGAAAGGCGAGGGTACTAACTCACTGAAGTTCGTCCTGGCCACTCACTTTCACTGGGACCACGTAAACGCCGTCGACGAACTGATCAAACAGTACGACGCGGATTTCTACCTCGGAGAGAAGGACCTGAAACCCCTGGAAGAGTCCGCGGAAATCGACGCCCGCCCCGATTGCACACTGGCGGAGGGGGACGAAGTAAAGCTGGGAAACGACGTTTTACAGGTAATGGAAACCCCCGGCCACTCTCCTGGAAGCATTTCCCTGCTGGAAGAGAACGAAGGATTGGCTTTCGTCGGCGACCTGGTTTTCTCGAACGGCTTCGGGCGAACGGATCTCCCGGGTGGCTCAAGGGAAGAGCTGGAGGATTCGCTCTCACGCCTCGTCAATTTAGCGGGTGACTGGGAAGTATACTCGGGCCACGGGCCGGTCTTTCGGTTGAGCGAAAAAGTCGCCAACTCCCCTTTTCTGGCTGACCTGAAGGAAAATAATGGATAGGCAGGTCATCGACAGGATCAGGAAGAAATCCGACATAGTCGAACTGATATCCCGCTACGTCAATTTGAAGAAATCCGGAAACAGCTACAAGGGAGTCTGTCCGTTCCACGAGGACAACGACCCCTCACTAACCGTCGACCCGGAGAAGAAGCTCTGGCACTGCTTCGGCTGTGGGGCCGGCGGGGACGTCTTTAATTTCCTGATGAAGATAGAGAACCTCTCCTTCCCGGACGCGGCAAGGGAACTGGCCGGCGAGGTCGGCGTCAAGGTGCCGGACCAGGACGGTAGCTCCGGCGGCGGCAACCTGACCGCGTTGATGAACGAAGTTAACGACCACTTTCACGCCAACCTGCTGAAGCGAGGGGTCGGCAAAAAGGCCCGAGAATACCTGAAAAACCGCGGTTACGGAAAGGATACCGCCAAGGAGTTCGAACTCGGCTACGCGCTGGACAGCTGGAACTCACTGACCAACAAGTTCAAGGGAAAATACGGCCTGAGCAGCATGGAAAAAGTCGGCCTGGTCAAGCGAAAAGACGACGGGAACGGCTACGACAGGTTCCGGGACAGGCTGATTTTCCCGATCAAGTCCGTCCGCGGCAAGGTCATAGCCTTCGGCGGCAGGACGCTGGACCCCGAATCCGAGGGTCCGAAATACCTCAATTCACCAAATACGCCGCTCTTCCAGAAGGGCGAAACGTTTTACGGCCTTTCCGCGGCCCGGCGGGCGCTGGGTCGGGAGGATACGGCTATACTGGTCGAGGGTTACACGGACGTAATTGCCCCGGCAAGCCGGGGGATCAAGAACGTCATCGCCAGCATGGGCACGTCGCTGACGGAAAAACAGGTCAACCTGCTCTCCCGCTACGTCTCCGACGTCGTCATCGCCTACGACAGGGACCAGGCGGGCCAGCAAGCGACGCTCAAGGGCCTGAAGCTTCTGCGCAACGAGGGCCTCGGCGTCAGGATCGCCAAAATACCCGAGGGCGAGGACCCGGCGGACGTGATAGAAAACGAAGGCGCGGATAAGTTAAGGGACATGATCGCAAACGCACAGCCGTTCCACGAGTACTACCTGGAGCTGCTGGGAAACGAATACGATCTGAGCACGGTCGAAGGGCGGGAGAAGGCACTCAAGTCAAGTACCCGGTTTCTCAGCGGGATTCAGAGCCCGCCGCTGCGCCACGAACTGATCGACCGGCTGAAGGACTTGCTCAGGGTCTCCGCAAATGAAATCACCCGAAGGATCAAGCTTAAAGGCGGAGGAAGCTCAAGTAACCAGGGGCTAAAGGTCGAGGGAACCCAGGAAGGACTCTCGCTGGACGAGTGGATCATCCACCTGCTGATCGAGGACGAGATTCGGCCGGAGCGTCTCGAGGAGGAAGGAATTCTGGTCGACATGGACGCAAAGCTCAAGCCGATGGCCGAAAAGATCATGGAAGGCCGCAAGTCCGACGAGGACATCGAAGAGATCATGAAGGATATGGGAGAAAAGGAGAGAAAGCGGCTCTCCGGGATCTCGCTGGTCGAGATGGGGTTCGACGGAGAGGGTTCGCGCCGGGCCTCGGAGGAAGTATTGAAAAAGTTCATCAAGGAAAGGAAGTTACCCAGACTCAAACAAAAATGGAAAAAGGCAATTCAGGAAGGAGAAGAGGAGAAGATCCAGGAGCTACAGGAAAAGATCTCCGAGCAGCAGGAGCGGCTGGAAAACTTCGGCGGGTAAATTACC
>CAZYCI010000081.1:0-6413 GCA_964645955.1 uncultured Thermotogae bacterium | reverse complement strand
GACCATTACAAGTGAGATGGAAAGTTCCCGTCCCAGGGAGGGTAACTCATCTGAGTGCTGGTTGAAAGCTATGGGAGAGTAATTTGGATTAACCTTTTAGTCCTCTCCAAGTGGGTGGGTAAATTAGGTTTCTCCAACGGAAGTAACTTTCTTTTGTATTCTGTTTTAGAAATTGATCTTAAAAGAGTAGATCTCTCAACTTAAATTGATAATCTTTGAAGATTAGTTGACGTGGATCGTCCACTCAGCTACTTGTAATCGAAAGGAACTCATCTAACGGGTGAGAAAAAGGAAGTTGAATGAATAGATTAAAAGAGATAGAGGACGTGATCTCCCGCCACGACAGGTTCTTTATTGCCTCCCACCGAAGCCCCGAAGCGGACGCGATCGGAAGTCAATTAGGTTTAAGTCGAGCCCTGCGTCAGCGGGGAAAGAGAACTATACTTTATAACAGGGACGGCGTGCCCGGTAATCTGAAGTTTTTAAAAGGGTCGGGGCAAATACTTAAGCCGGAAGATCTAGGAAAAGAGATCGAAGATGTCGAAATTGCCATTGCCGTTGATTGCAGTGATTTGGACAGGCTTGGTGATAAAGGCAAGGGTATACTGAGAAACCTGCCGACGATAAACATCGACCACCACCAGGACAACTCCAATTTTGGTGATATTAACTATGTAGAATCCGTCGCAGCGACGACGGAGATAATTGCCGAGCTAATTGAGTACATGGGGCTGAAAATAGACGAACCGATTGCTACGGCCCTTTATGCGGGGATAATTGCCGATACTTCTTCTTTTCAGAACGAGAACGTCAACCCGGATTTGTTAAGCAGAGCTGCTAACCTGCTGAAAAACGGCGCAAATGCTCGGTCGGTAATTGTTAACCTTTACGAAAGGGAACCGTTTTCTAAGCTGAAATTACTTGGAGAAGTTCTCAGCAAAGCAAGCTTCGAGGACGAAGTCGTCTGGGCGGAAATTACTCCCGAGGTCATAGAAAAGGCAGATGCTACCCCGGAGGACACCGAAGGTATCGTCGGAAAATTGAGAACTACCGAAGGGGCTCGAGTCGCGTGTCTGTTTAAGGAACTTGCCGATAACCGGATCAAGGTCTCCATGCGGTCAAAAGGAGGAGTGGACGTTAGTCAGGTAGCCAGCAACTTTGGTGGCGGCGGTCACAGGGTGGCGTCAGGCTGTATGGTAGATGGTGAACTTGATAAGGTCGAAAAAAAAGTACTGGAGGACATCAAAGCAAGGATAAAAGATGAATCAGGGAATAACGGAAGAGGCTGAAATGGGCGAAGCCGAGGTGGAGGGCAAACTGCGGCGCGAGGGCTCGTATTCCGGTGAACTGGTTCTGACGATAGGTACTTTTGACGGCGTTCATCGGGGGCATCAGCTGTTGCTTGAAGAAACCAGGGGTATCGCTCGAGAACGGGGTCTGAAGAGTGCGGCTTATACCTACGATATTCCGCCGAAACGCTACCTGGGCGATCAAGGACCGTCAATTCTGATGGAGCCCGATATTAAAGTCAGGCACCTCAAGGAATACGTTGAAAGGATAATCCTCGGCGATTTCCTAAAAGTTAAGGACTACTCACCGGAGGAATTCGTCGAGAAAGTCCTGGTTGATCGGCTGAATGTCGATGCAGTCGTGATAGGTACCGACTGGCGGTTCGGCAGGAAAAGATCGGGTTCTTATCGGGACCTGAAATCTTTGAGTCATGGTCGGTTCTCCGTCCATCCCCAGGAGCAGCTTGAAGTCGATGGTAGTCCCGTTAGCAGTACGCGTATACGGGAGGCGCTGAGTCATGGTAACGTCAAGCTGGCCGAGAAGCTACTCGGCCGTTACCCCGAGTATTCCGGAAAAGTCGTAAGAGGTCACGGGGTTGGTAGAGAGCTTGGCTTCCCTACTGCAAATCTGAATATTGACGACAGGATCGTTTTGCCGAAAAGAGGTAGCTATGCGGCTCTGGCTGAAGTGGAGGGCGAGCTTCTCAAAAGCGCCGTTCACATTGGAAATCGTCCGACCTTTGATAATGAAGATGGTCACAGGCTTGAGGTTCACCTAATTGATTTTGAAGGTGATCTATACGAAGAAAGGCTGAACGTTCAGCTTATCAAGTATCTGGACCGCAACAAGAATTACGGAGACTCTGAGGGGCTGGAAAGAGCGATAGATAGCTACATTGAGGAAGCAAAGCGGGTTCTGGAGGCGGAGAGTTTGAATCGATAGACTGAAATCAGGGGGTAAATATGGAGGAAAGCTGGAAAAATTACGTAAAGCAGGAATTCATGAAGGCAGATAGTGAATTTGTAGAAGAGATGCCGATAGGCTCTATTGATCTATCCACTTTTGGGCTGATAAGCGAGGCGACGACTTTCGTTCTGGTTAACCTCGAAGATGGGGTACATCTGCGTCCACTTACTGGTGGTCTCAACTCGCTTCGGGATGACATGAAGAATTCTTCTCGGCCGGGCGGGAGCTTTGATATGGATAACGCGGTAGACGCTCTATCACAGTTTGCCGAAGAGTGGGAGAAGACGATCAAGGAAAAGAACAAGTGGGAAAAGACCGTTAAGCTCGCAAGACAGCAGGAAGATATTATGTCTCAAGAAACTTACGAAGAAAAAACCAGTGGAAGTGCTTCTATTTTAGATAGGATCAAGGGGATATTTGGATAAGATGGATCTGGTAGATCCTGACGAACTTCTTGCACCGAACCCGTCCGCGGAAGAAATACTGGAAAGACTGGAAGGTGCCGGTCACCAGGCAGTGGTTGTCGGCGGAGCCGTAAGGGACCTGCTTCGCTCCAAGCTTCACGATAACTTGTCGTTCAGTCCGAAAGATGTCGATATAGACATTGCTACCACCGCAGCAACGGGAGAAATTAAGAGTCTATTTAAGGATTACGATTTCGTGGAAGTCGGTGAGAGCTTCGGGGTGCTGGTCCTGGTTTCTCCCGAGGGTGACCAGTACGAAGTAGCGCAATTCAGAACTGAATCGGAATACGACGGCAGGAAACCGGGTAACGTCGAACCGACCGGATCCCTGCGAGAGGACGTAAATCGCAGGGATTTTACCGTCAACGGCATGGCTATGGAGCGGAGTGGCAAGATAATTGACTACGTCGGGGGCATGCAGGATCTCAAGAAGAAAAAGGTCAGGGCAATCGGTGATCCTTTTGACAGGTTCAGGGAGGATTACCTGCGACCGCTCCGGGCGATAAGAATTGCCTGTTACATCGGCGGTACCATTGAGGATAAAACCGAGGAAGCGATTCGGGCCGTCGCTAATAAAATTACGGAAATATCGTGGGAGAGAATAAGAGAAGAGCTATTCAAAATTTTGGAGACTGAGAACGCCGAACGAGGCATGAGGTGGCTCCGGGACAAGGATATGCTAAAGGAGATACTGCCGGAGATGGCAGCAAACGAAGGAGTGCCCCAGCCGGAAGAGTACCACCCGGAAGGCGACGTTCTCGAACACAGTTTTCGTGCCCTTGGAGTGGCTGACCGATTTCGCTATCCACCTCTGGTAAAACTGGCGGTTTTTATTCACGACGTGGGAAAGGCCAGAGCCTTTGAAAAAAACGACGGTCAACACCTTGGAGGGCACTCTCTGGAAGGGGAGGTTCTTGCCGAACAGGTGGCTTCCCGTTTACGACTTTCCAACGAAAAGGCGAAAAAATTGATCTGGATAGTGGGGAACCATATGCGCGGTTCGATCCTGCCGGAAATGAGAAAGGCGAAACAGGTCAAACTGGTTAGAAAGAACCAGGACGAGAGCTATTCTCTGGACAGGATCAGGGATAGATTTGAGTACTTTTCGGACTTGCTCCGGACGATAATAGCGGACAGTCAGGCCAGTGCACACCGAGTCGAAGGTTGGTTGCCCGTGTTAAAAAGGTTTTCCAGTTTAATGCCCCACCTGAAACACCTCGAGGAACTGGGGTCGGCAAGGGAGTTGATCGACGGTAACGACCTGCTGAAATTGGGAATGGAAGAAGGGCCCGAGCTGGGCGCGGTTCTTAAGGACGTGCACGAGAGAATATTCTCTGGCGAGATAGAATCCCGGGAAGGGGCAATTGAAGCCGCGGAGGAAATAATCGAGTCGAGGTGAGGCGTTAACGCCTTCCTCATTTCTGATGAATCTCTATGACGTCTCCGTCTTCCAGGACGTGATCCTGGGCCACTTCCTGGCCGTCGAACCTGCCGGACCCCCAAATTCTGATGTAATCCAGGTTATCGACCATGTTCCTGTGAATTGACCTCACGCCTTCCAGGACGGTGCTGTTTTTATCCAGAAGGTACGGTTCCTCCATATCAGGTTCCTCGCCCGGCTTCTTCGTATATATCCTTATTTTTAACAAGCCCTCAAAAACCGAGCTGGAGAATTGAGAAAGGCTGTCCTCATCAAGTATCGATACCGGCGTGGTCGGCAAACCGGACAGTTCTTTAAGATTCTCACTTACATCTTCTCCTTCCAGTTCATCGCTTTTCGATAGGATTATTTCGCCCTTTCTGTTGGTCCTGCCAATTGCGTCCTTCTGAAAATCCGCCTCCGGGTGGAAGAGGTGGATGCCTTCTTCTTCTAGGTGATTTTTAGTTTTTTCAAACTCCTCTACTGGATCTTCCGCTGCCCCGTCGACCACTGCCAAAACGAGGTCTGCTTTTCTGATTAAATTGTAAACCCACGTTTCCACGTGTTCTTCGGATATCGGTGGCGTGTCTATCAGTTGAATTTGTACGTCCTCATGCTGGAGCATTCCAATTGTTGGTCCCTGGGTACTATAGGGAAAGTCCGCCACTTTTGGCGAGGCGTTTGTCGTTACGTCGAGGAGAGCGGACTTGCCGGAATTGGGAAAACCCGTGAGAACGACCTGACCGGCACCCTGAGGTTCGATCTGGTCTGGTGTCTTTGCTCTGGTTGGCCCTTTTTTCTTCTGGGAACTCTTCTTTAAGTTAGAAATTCGCTTCCTTATATCGGCTTCTATCTTATCAGTTCCCTTGTGGTTCGGAAGGAGAGCAAGCATTTCTTCCAGAGCGTCAAGCTTCTCGTCCTTGTTGCTGGCTTTCCTGTACCTCTCCTCTTCTTCTATGTACTCTGGCGGTAAATTGGCGGGCATGTTAAGCTACACCTCCCTTCCGTTCTCCAGTGTTGGACTGATAAGAACTATTCCATCCACCCAAATTACACGTTACTCGACGTAATCTGACTACTTTATTAATTTTATCGGAACAATTGTCCCGGAATAGAGCTCGGGTCTCAACTTTTAAGCCCGAAAAAACGGTACTTTGTCAGTGAGGACGGAAGTGGCTGGCGGAGATAGAAATTCCCATACCGAATACCAGCTGGACGTTCAGCTTTGCAAACGACTAGTATTCCAAATTGGCCGGGGCTGGCCGGGAAGTCTTACCGGTAGTCCGCTGAAGCTTACAGCTTGTCTGGAGGGCAACCATCAATTACTATTATTTGCATAAGCAAACAATAGTAATAACATTCACTAAGGTCAACTAAATCGATAAGTACCAGGAGGGTTATTTGTGGGAGCAAAAGAAGAACTAGAAAGAGCGCAGAATTGGATGAAGACATTTGGTGAGCAGAGTCCGGATAGTATGGAGTGTTTCCAGAGCCTGATGGGTGCAGTTGAAAAGGAAAAAGTACTTTCGGCAAAGACCAAGGAACTGATGGCGATTGCGATTTCGGTTACCCAGCAGTGCGAATGGTGTATCGCATTTCACGTGAACAACGCCCTGGAGGAAGGGGCAACGGAGGAAGAAATAATGGAAGCCGCATGGGTAGCAGTTTTAATGGGTGGCGGACCGGCCCTGATGCACGCCGGCCTCGTTCTGGAAGCTCTCGAGGACTTGGCTTAAAAACCTTTAGCGGCTTTTGATTTTTTGCAGTAGAAAAAACATCCCCCGTTGCCAAACGGGGGATTTATTTTTTTATCCTATCCAGTAATCTAATTCCAGGTTTCATTAAAACGAGATAAGATCAAGGGGGTACGGTAATGAATATTGAAGATGAACAAAACGTCGTAATTATTGGGGCCGGTCCCGGCGGGTACACTGCTGCAATAAGGCTGGGTCAGTACGGACTTAACCCAGTAGTGATCGAAAAGGAAGAGATTGGAGGAGTCTGTCTAAACTGGGGATGTATTCCGACCAAGACCCTTTACAGTACGACTGAGCCGCTGGGAAAGGTGGACTCCTGGGAAGACAGGGGTATCGAGATCGACGGGCTCGATTTCGATTTAGGGAAGATTACCGATTACCAGGAAGAAGTAGTTGATCAATTGACCGGAGGCGTCGAAAAGTTGATCAAGGCCAGCGGGGGAGAAGTCGTGAGGGGAAAAGCCGAGCTGGGGCCCGGACCGGAAGTGGGTATCAAGAAAGAATCCGGAGAAGAGA
>CAZYCI010000080.1:0-6524 GCA_964645955.1 uncultured Thermotogae bacterium | reverse complement strand
TGATCTATCTTGATCAGTACCTTTTCTTCATCCAGTTCAGCCATTTTTGACTCGCTTCAGGTATTCCCTCAATCGGGGTTCGAAGTCGTGGTATTCCTGAATGGTTCGATATGCCAGTCCGTAAAGCCTCTCCCTATCTCGCCGGAATCTGACACTTCCTTCCTCCAGGACCCTCTTTCTGATGTATATTGGGAGTTGTTGGAATATTTGAATATCGATCTCCTCCGGATCTATCTCCGAGAGGTATTCGAGCCGCTTGCAGGAAAAGTGAATATCTTCTTCCTCCCCGTCTTTTACCTCACCTTTCCTTTCAAGGACTAGACAAATATCCAGGTCCGAATCCTGGGTCTCCTCACGGGAGTCGTCCACCCGGCTTCCGTAGAGAATGACCGCAAGAATATCTTCGTCCTCCCTTGCTTTGGTGAGTATTTTCTCTAACTTGTGTTTTTGTGCTATCGTGAGCATGGTTTCTTGAATATATTTTGCCAGATGTGTTTGGTAATGGCAAGAGCAGGTAGAATTTACCCGGTAACCTACCGGGCGAGCACGGGGACTCGCCCTGCTTTACAATAAGAACCCCTTTAAAATAAGAACCCCCGGCCAGGAACGGGGTCTCCGCCTGCTTTCGAATAACTAAGCAGCCCGGGTGCCTCCGCCCGGGCGGTAGGTACTGGGGATTTGGTACTGGGCACTAGGTTAAAGATATCTATGGGTTCCACATACTTCGACAGGCGGCCCTTTCCAGGGCCTTGCCCAGGTTCCTGGACATGACGATCTGTTTGTCCATCGTGTCCTTGAACCCTTTTTCGGATCTTTTGACATAAGGATACCCCCTATTTGTTAATGATCTCGTCGATACGTTCTTTCATTACCCTGTTAAGGGCCTTTTGTCTATTCTGCCAGGAGTTCTGCATCTCTTTTAACCTGTTCTCCTGGGTTTTGCGGAGGTCGGTAGATCTCTTCTTCACCTGACTCATTGTCTCCTCGGTCCGCCGCTTCTGAGGCAAGCCCTTCCGACGTTCCGCCGTCGTAAGCTTCTGACCAAAAGCCTCCTCTATTACCTCTTCCGGCTCCCTGCCGTGGCCTTTTCGAATGTGCATCTTCACGGCTTTGTACTCTTTTCCGAAGATTGGACAGTAAACCGTATCCATAGTTCCACATCCTGTTTCCTATTTATGTCGAAATTCTACTAGAACGATTCCACATTTAGCTTACAGTATTTTTTCGTTTGGGGATTCAAGTGAAAGAAATAATTCACAGAGACTGTTGGGGATTACATAAGTGGTAACTTTTTGAGATATTATTTAGATCATTTTCATCAACTCAGCAGTCAAGTTTCCTTGAATAGTTTCAGTTTACTTGCTTGTATCAATTATAGTTTTTATAGTAATGTAGAATAATTAGTTTGGAATTCAGCAAGCTTGGTTTTACACTTTTATTGACGGATTAAGTTAAAATTAATAGTGGTAGTCTTAGTAACTATCAAGGAGGTGCGGAATGAAAATGAATAAGAGAGGATTGGTCCCAGTTTTAGTTGTTTTGTTAGTGGTAAGTTTAACTGGTTCTGCAATCACTGCTGCTGAATTAAACGTTCCGGGAAGCTACGATTCAATTCAGGCGGCCGTGGATGCGGCAAGTCCGGGGGACACGATTTTAATCGCGGAAGGAAACTATGACGAAGTCGTCCAGATAGACAAGAGCGGTTTGACACTGAAGGCGACCGGGAAGACGAGCGCAACGGTTCTGAACGGAACAATCAACATTGAATCAGTTTCCGGGACTGTGATAAACGGTTTAACTGTCACAGGGGCCGGTGACGGTATCCGACTTCGCGGTAACTGCCGTGGGGATCAGCCGAGTCTTATCGTTAAGAACTCTTCGATTTCTGGTAATCTCGGCAACGGGATCGACCTTTCTCACGGAGCAAGTTACTCAGGGGTGGCGATAGAGGATAACAGCATCAACGATAACGGCGGAGATGGCGTCAACCTGCAGGGTATAGGCGACGATGTAGTAGTTAGCAACAACGAAATAGACGGCAATGGAGCCATAGAAGCTACTGGTGTCGGTGTTAGAGTAGGTGGCCGGGTTAGAGGAACAGTTATTGAAGAAAATACAATAGAGGATAACGAGTTTGCGAATATTCATCCCGGTGGTTAATTATTTTTTATTCTAATTGTCAAAGGTTGTTTGGGCGGGGTTAAGTGACTTGGTCCCGGCAAGGAAATTAATGGTTTTGTGGTTTTAGGCTTGATGAGATTGAGAAATAAGTTTCTCCTATTTATTCCTTTTTTGCTAGCACTCCTTGGGCCTTTCGTTTTCTCCTTTGCCCCCATGGCGGATAACGGTAATAATAATGGCGACCAGCCCCGGTTAGTTATCAAGAACAACAGACTGTCGGGTAGCGGCTTCGGGATCTACATTGGACCTCGGGACGAGGAAGTACTGATAACAGGTAATACCCTAACCGGCAACGCGGAGGCGATTCGGCTGACCGGGGTAAAGAAAGAGAACCTGGTGACTGACAACAGGATAGTAGATAACTTGGCTGGTATAACGGTAAGGGACATGTATTCTGCCAACGAAAAAGGGTATATCAAGTACCCGGTTGACCCTGATAATATTCAGATTCGCAGTAACCAGTTTCGCGGCAACGAGGAAGGAAATATTATAAATTTACTCGAGAAAGCAGAGGAAGAGGATAGCGATTCTGCAGAATCGAATCCAACTGGGTCAGAAGCGAAGAGTTACACTCAAACTGAACCTTCAAAAGATGAAGCATCGAATTCGGAGGCTACCTCCAAAGATACGAAAAAAGTTTATGGCCAAAACGATGAATCCGCCCAAAAAAACGGATCTCAGAAAGCCGGCGAATCTGCTCAAGACGATTCCCCCAAAAGCGAGAAAGTGGTAGAAGCAAATAAGAGAGGAAGCGAAAGAGCACCCAATTTAGTCAAAGAAAACTCTGAGTCTTCGAAAGAGTCGGAAGAACAAGAAGTTTCGAGCGAAACCTCAGTAAATCATGACCCTGAAGAAAAGGTGAACGAGGACGGTTCAGAGTCAAAAAAGCAACAGGTGTCAGAGACTTCTGCAAGTCAGTCGTCCGGACAGGACTCAGAAAAAAAGGGGGGACAAGAGAACGATACTGAGAAGGCCGAAGGTTCTTCTGACGAGTCCAGTTCTTCTTTCAAAGAAGAACTAGAAAAGGAGCAGGCATCGGAATCGGAAGCTGAAAGAAAAAAAAATAAGAGTTCAGAGGGGTACAACAAAGGAGCTCAGGCGAGTGAAGGGGACATTGACGATGGTTTTGGCAATCCATATATTATAGCAGGGGCAACTTTGGTGGGTTTAACTACACTGCTTCTAGTTCTTAAAAGCAGTTTATGATCCGTATTACATCTAATCACATTGTAATATAAAATGATGCAGATATTTTATATTTCTACTATATCTCTAAGAAAATATGATTAGAAGTCATAAAGAAAAAGAAAATTAATTCTTTTAAATTTATTGGGTGTTAAGATGGAAAACGAGATTGACGAGTTCGAAGAGGAAGTCATAGACCTGAGAGAAATTTGGGGCGTGATTGTCCGAGGTCGTTGGTATATCTTGCTGGGCTTCGTCTTGGTTGTGGGAGCCACTGGTTTCTTTACCTTCACGGCGGACGAGGTTTACCAGTCAGAAGCCAAGATCATGCAGGAATCGAGCCAGATGTCGAGTGATAGCCTGGCTGCTCTTGCAGAGAACCCGCTTTCCGGCCTTGGGGGCAGTCAAAATACATTAAGAATAAAAAAGAGATTCTGACTAGCAATCCCGTGCTTGAGACCGCTGTCAAGAACCTGCGGAATAACGAGAAATTCGTCAAGATCCGGCGAGAAGAAGCATCGGACGAATCAGCATTGAGAAATCTCCTTCAGGTGGTTGGTTTTGGGAGTAGTAAGGAACCCGTTGCCCGCCCTTCTCTTATAACTGTCGGGAGCTTAAGGAGTAATTTGAGTGTGAGTATTGTCCCCAATACGGATATAATCGAGATCCGGGTCAACGGAGGCTCATCTAAGTCAGCCCGGATGGTCACGAATGCGTTACTGGATGCCTTCAAACAGGAAGAGAAGGAAACAGCGAGGCAGGACCTGGCCGGCCTCAAGAACTTTCTGGAAAGTCAACTTGATGAGATGCGGAACAGGTTGGAAAACACGGAGAAACAAGCTATGCAGTTTCAGAATGAGACAGGTCTGGTTCTTGGTCAGAGCGGGCTGGAAAAGAAATTGACTCAGCTAGAGAAGATGCTTGCCGAGGCCCGGGTTACATATAGAGACAAGAAGGACCGGCTGGATGCAATTAATAAGATGCTGGATAGTGTCAAGCAGGACCTCTTCGAGGATGAGCTGGTGGAAGGTGGACAAGCAGTCGTTAATGAGTTCCGTGATAAGTACTTACAGCTAAAGCAGCTGAAAAGCGAGATAGAACAGCTGGAATCGGAGAGGTCAAAGGCCCTGGAGGACGACAACTACGTAAAGGCCGAAAAGCTCGGGAAGGAAATCAAAAACAAGAGGCAGAAGTACGAAAGCAGTGCCGTTGAGAAGTTCGAAGTTTTGGAACTCATGCCTCGCTATGAGGACCTGATCAAACGTCAACTAGAGGTTTCCATGGAAGTTGAAGCAGCTAAGAACAGGGTGGACGTGATTCAGGGCAAAATAGATGGGCTAATCAATAAACTGGCGGATCACGGTCTGAAGTTGTTGCGTTACGAACGTAACCTTGATGTAACTAAAGAGATTTACAAAATGGTCCGAACCGAATACGAAAAGACCCGGATTGCGGAAGCCGGCGAGATGGGCGGGGTCAGAGTTGTTTCTCGTGCTGACCTCCCAAATTCTCCGATCAAGCCAAACAAGCGGAGCAACATGCTGATTGCGGTAGTGCTTGGCCTGGCGGTAGGAACTGGTCTCGCTTTTGTCAGGGAGTACATGGACACTTCGGTCAGAGGGCCGAACGATATCGAAAACCTGGGAATAAGTAGTCTCGGAACGGTAATCAACATCGATCACGATACTTCGCTCGAAGGCACAGAAGAGATACGGGAAACGCTGATCACAAACTTTGGGCCTCAGTCACCGGCGGTTGACTCTTATACCACGCTGGAGGCAAACACCCGCTTCCTGGAGCTGGACGAGCCGCTCAAATCCCTGCTCATTACCTCGTCCGTTGCCAAGGAGGGAAAAACGACAACCGCGATAAACCTGGCCCTGACCACGGCCGGATTGGGTGAAAGGTCCCTGGTAATGGACAGTGACTTCCGGAAACCGGTCCTCGGCAAAGTTTTCGGCTTAAACGAGAAGGCGGGGTTGACGAATCTCGCGCTGGAGGATGCGTCACTAGAAGACGTGGTTCACCGACCCTATTTCGGGGACGGTTTTCCTGCCGGTCGAACGCTGCCAAAACTGGCCAGGAACAGAGGCTATATCTCCGAGGAGGACTACACGGAGCTCAACGACGAAGAGCCCGACAAAAGCGGGGATTACCTGGTCAGTAATGGCTACCTTGCTGAAGAAGAGGTCGAAAAACTGAAAGCCAGTCAGCGTGAGGACATGGAAGGGTTCTACATTCTGCCGAGCGGTGAACTTCCACCCAATTCTGCTGCCTTCTTCAATTCCGATAGATGGAGCGAGATCCTAGATCTCCTGGAAGAGTCCTTCGATACGGTAATCATAGACTCGGCTCCGGTAACTGGTGCTCCAGAAACTTCGATCATCAGCTCCGAGGTCGATGGCACGATGCTGGTTGTCTCGCTGGAAGATACGGATATCGGTGCCGTCGAACAGGGCGAGGACCAGTTAGACAAGGCCGGAACGCTAATAGTAGGTGGAGTATTGAACAGGCTAAAGCAGATCGGTTCCGGTTATTACGGATACGGGTACGGCTACGGCTATGGATACGGTTATGGTTCCGAAGAAGAACGTTAATTCACATTACTGTTCCATTAACTATGAAGTACGGTTTGATTTCCGACGTGCACGGAAACTGGAAGGCGAGCTTTGAAGTGCTCGAGCTGGATTCCGATGTTTTACCCGGGAGAGTGTGGTTCTACAGGACGGATTACCCGGCCGAGAAAACACGAGGGAGGATCATCGATGCCGGCCCGTCTTGTAAACTGGGCGATAGGTTGCTTTGGAGTCGTTAAGATAAAGCTTTTCTGAACAACTAATTCACCTAACCCGCACCTTGCTAACCTCACTCCTCATTAAAAAAGCTGAATTATGCGGATTAAATTTTCGGGACTACTCTTAAAAGCTTATTCGATAAGCAGCTCTTTCCAGAGACGTCGTCTTGGGTGGTTGAAGTGCCAATAATATGCCTAGAAAAACCAAAAACACCCCCCCGTTGCAACTAGTTCCAGCCTTGAAATCCCCCACCTCCCAGATTATTATTCTAAAGCACTAAACCAAGGTCTTTGACAGGTGGGAAGAGCCGAAACGTGTTTAAACTGAGAGGGTATGATCCCGGCTCAGGATGAACGCTAGCGG
>CAZYCI010000079.1:2726-6582 GCA_964645955.1 uncultured Thermotogae bacterium | reverse complement strand
GAAAGTGCAAAAATCAACCCATTTTTCCATCGATAATTCATAATTATATAACCTCCTTAAATTTGACAAAGAACTAAAAAGCTTGACTTTACTTTCGCCAGTTCAATCTTAACTCACTGGCCTGTAAGGTCACCCCCTCTGTACTCTTTTTGCCACCTTTGACAAGCGGTTAATTTTATTGGGGAGGAAATCAATTTGCAACAAACTAGAGAACCGGGTGCCCCACCAATCCATCGACTGAGCCTCGCAGCATCATAGTTCTCGCAGCATCATAACTAGCAATCCGAGCCCCAGAGCCGTAACGGTTGAAAAGAACCTCGGGCACTTGTACTATTTTAGCAGTCTGAGGGTGTGAGTGCTAATCAATGAAAAACAGGAAAGAACTGATTTTAAAAGAGATCGTTGACGGATACATTGACACCGGCGAACCCGTCTCGTCCAGGCTAATTCTGGATGAGTACGATCTGGATTACTCGTCGGCGACCGTTCGCAACGACATGCACGAGCTCGAGGAGGAAGGTTACTTGAAGAAGCCCTACACCTCGGGCGGCAGGGTACCAACTATAGAAGGGTATCGTTACTTCGTTAGCTGGTTGCTCGAGCTCTCGGAGCTTTCGGGAGAGGAGCAGCGGGCGATAGTTGAGGCCTACGAGTTCGAACAACAAAATACGGAAAGACTGCTAAGAAATACCGCATCATTACTCGCCAATATTACGGGATACGCCGGATTCGTCCTCGGGCCCGATCTCGAAGATAGAAGTGTAAAGTACTTTACGATGACCCAGCTGGACAGGAGGCACTTGATGGCGATTCTGGTCACGGATATCGGGCTAGTTGAAAACCGAGTAATAGAGTCCGAAAGGGATATCACGGAAGAAGAACTAGACCAGATAGTCTCCTTGCTATCCGACCGGCTGGAGGGAATGCAGTTGAAGGAACTCAAGGAATTACGGGATCTAAATCTGAACGAGGAAGGCTGGTACGACAAGCTGACCAGGGATTCCTTCATGTTAATCAGGAACTTCCTCAAGGAAAGGACCGAACGGAGGTTATACCTCGAAGGTTCCCTAAATATCATAGGCAACGACTCCGAGGGAACTCAGGATAACGACAAGTTGAAGCGCGTATTCGAATATTTAAGTGAAGACAAACTGGCAAAGATAACTGAAACCTGCAAGGATAAGGACAACCAGATAAATGCCCTGGTCGGAATCAACGATCATTCCAATCTGCTTCCCTATAGCTTAATAGTAAAGAGGCTGGCAAACTGTTCCAGCTCACTTGGAGTACTGGGACCCGTGAACATGGATTACAGCAAATCGTTCTCCACGGTCCAGTACATTGGAAGCAGACTCGACACCCTACTTACCGCGGGCAACAAGAACTAACGGTATTGAGGTGATATAGATGACAGAGGAGACCAAAGAAGAGGAAGAAATTGAAGAAAACGACTACCAGGATCTCGAAGAGGAAGCAACCGAAACGGAGAAAGATTCGGCACGCAAAGAGGCGGGAGCAGCCGAGCAGGAAAGAGTAGAAGCCCTGGAAGAGGAACTGGCCGAAAAGGAAGAGACAATTCGTGATCTCAAGGATAGAATTCGCCACCTTAAGGCGGACTTCGAAAATTACAAGAAGAGGCAGAGCGATAAGACGGAAGAAAAAATCGACAAGGAAACGGGGAATCTCATAATGGACCTGGTACCGATTTACGACAACCTGGACAGGGCTTTCAAGAGCTTCGAGAAAAACGACGACAAGGAATCCTTCATAGAGGGAGTGGAAAGGATTTACGCTCAATTCGACGAATTCCTTGAGAAAAAGGAAGTAGAATTGATAAAAGCAGAAGGTAAGCAGTTCGACCCCAGCAAGCACGAAGCCCTGATGAGAATTGAATCGGACGAATACGAAAACAACGAAATAGTTGAGGAATTCGAGAGAGGCTACAGGTACAAGGAACAGGTACTCAAACCGAGCAAAGTAAAGGTAAATATCAATCCCTCTTCCGAAGAGGGCGAAGATGATCACCAGACTTCAAAAGCCAAATAAGGGAGGTAGAAAAAATGGCTAAAGAAAAAATAATAGGAATAGATCTCGGGACGACTAACTCGTGTGTGGCAGTTTTGGAAGGTGGAGATCCGGAGGTAATTACGAATTCCGACGGAAACAGAACGACTCCATCAGTAGTAGCTTTTTCAGACGAAAACGAGAGACTTGTGGGTGAAACCGCAAAGAGACAGGCAATAACGAACCCGGAAAGGACGGTTGCTTCGATAAAAAGGAAGATGGGCGAGGACTACGAAGTCCACATTTCAGCTGACGGAGAGGAAAAGACATATAATCCGGAACAGATCTCGTCCATGATACTGCGGAAAATTAAAGAAGACGCCGAGGAAAGAATTGGTCGAGAGGTCAAAAAAGCTGTAATAACGGTGCCGGCTTACTTTAATGACAGTCAGCGCCAGGCGACCAAGGACGCGGGTAAACTCGCTGGCCTGGAAGTAGAAAGGATAATCAACGAACCAACGGCGGCGTCGCTTGCCTACGGTCTCAAGGACGAATCCGATCAGACCATTCTTGTTTACGATCTCGGTGGCGGAACTTTTGACGTTTCCATTCTGGAACTAGGAGACGGAGTGTTCGAAGTAGTTGCGACCGACGGGGATACGAAACTCGGCGGGGACGACTTCGATCAGGAAATCATCGACTGGCTCGTCGACAAGTTCAAGAGCCAGGAAGGAATAGACCTCTCCGATGACCCAAGTGCCCTGCAACGCCTGAAGACATCAGCGGAGGAAGCCAAAAAGGAGCTATCAAATAGGAAGGAAACTACCATAAACTTGCCTTACATTACCGCGGACCAGAGCGGGCCAAAGCACCTTGAAGAAAAGTTGACCAGGGCCAAGTTCGAGAGCATGATCGACGACAAGCTCTCTCGAACTATGGATATACTGGAATCCGTTCTCTCAGAAGCAAGCATGACGAAAAAGGACATTGACCAGGTCGTACTTGTCGGTGGTTCGACGAGAATACCCAAGGTCCAGGAACTGATCGAGGAGCACGTTCCCGGCAAGGTCAACAAGGAAATCAACCCGGACGAGGTAGTCGCACGAGGTGCGGCAATCCAGGGCGGTGTCCTGGCCGGAGAAGTTGACGACCTGGTACTGCTGGACGTCACTCCGCTCACCCTGGGTATTGAAACTCTGGGGGGCGTCACGACGCCGTTAATCGAAAAGAATACCACCATACCGACGGAGAAGTCGAAGACCTTCTCAACCGCCGAGGACAACCAGACGACGGTTGACATTCACGTCGTTCAGGGAGAAAGAAAGATGGCCAACGACAACAAAAGCATCGGCAGGTTCCAGCTCACCGGCATACCACCGGCACCGCGTGGGACGCCACAGATCGACGTGAACTTCGAAATAGACGCCGATGGGATCCTTCACGTTTCGGCAGAGGACAAAGGAACCGGAAAATCAGAGTCAATTACGATAGAGGAACCCTCCCGTCTATCCGAGGAAGAAATCGAACAGATGAAGGAAGAGGCCGAAAAACACGAGGAAGAGGATAAACGAAAGGCAGAAAAGGTTGAGACGAAGAACAAGGCAGATCAGCTCATTTACTCCACGAGGCAGAGCCTGGAGGAGTTCGGCGACCAAATAGACGAAAGCACTAAATCGGAAATCGAGGACAAGATCGAGAACCTTCAGGAGCTAGTCGACGAGGACGCCTCCAAGGAAGAAATCGAAGAAGGGATCGAGGAACTAAACGAGGCCGCCCAGGAAATCGGTGAAACGGCGTACGACGGAGCAAGTGGAGCACAGGGTGCCGGAGGACCCGGAGGCGCAGCTGGACC
>CAZYCI010000079.1:0-2626 GCA_964645955.1 uncultured Thermotogae bacterium | reverse complement strand
GGCGCAGCTGGACCGGGTGGCCCCGGAGCAACCGGCGGCACAACGGGAACTGCCGGAGGCGAAGACGACGAGTACGTCGATGCCGAGTACGAAGAACCAGAGGATGAAGAATAATTGCGTGGAGCTTAAAATAAATTGATTTTTAACCAAGAAAAGGGCCGGTAATTATGGCAAAAGACTACTACGACGTTCTGGGGGTCGACGAAGACGCCTCGGAAGACGAGATAAAGAAGGCATACAGGAAGAAGGCCAAGAAGTACCATCCGGACATGAATCCGGATCTGGACAAGGAAGAGGCCGAGGAGAAGTTCAAGGAAGTTACGGAAGCCTACGAGGTCCTGTCGGATCCGGACAAACGGGCCCAGTACGACCGCTTTGGCCATACCGGCCCTTCTCAGGGATTCGACTTCAACGATCAGGATTACGAGCGCGCCCGCAGCGCCTTCTCCGACAGTTCGTTCGATGACATCTTCGACATGTTCTTCGGTCAGGGCGGTAGACGCGGTAGGTCTTCAAAAACCGCCGCCCAGCAGGGAGAGGACCTGGAGAGGAAGTTGAGGATATCGCTGGAGGACGCCGCCAAAGGCACGCAGGTCAAATTCACCATACCGAGATTCGTAAAGTGCGATCGGTGCAACGGTTCAGGCGTAAAACCGGGCTCTTCCAAACGGACGTGTACGCACTGTAACGGACGAGGGGAAATCAGGCAAAAACAGCAGACCATGCTTGGCAGTTTTGTCAACGTACAAACCTGTCCCAAGTGTGGTGGAAGCGGAGAAATAATTGACGACCCCTGCCCTAAGTGCCGTGGCGAAGGAAGGGTAAAGGAAAAGTCGGAGATATCAGTCAAAGTACCACCGGGGGTCCAGGACGGTTCCCGGTTGAGGTTAAAAGGAAAGGGAAACGTTGGAAGAAGGGGCGCACCCCCTGGAGACCTCTTCATCACGGTGGAAATAAAGGAACACGAAACCTTCATCAGGAAAGGAGATGACATACTAACCACCGTCCCGGTGCACTTTACTCAGCTGATCCTTGGGGACACGATTTCCGTGCCAACTCTTGACGGAGTAGAGGAAATAGATGTGGAGCCGGGCACGCAATCCGGCGAGAAGATAAAGCTGAGAAAAAGAGGTATCCCGCACCTGAACAAGCCCGGCAAGGGCGATCAAATCGTCCGGTTAAAAGCTCTGACACCGACGGACTTGAGCAGGGAGGAGAGGGAGCTTGTAGAGGAATTAAACGAGAACCTGGAAAACCCGGTTGGCAATAACTCCGACGAACGGGAATCCTTCTTCGAAAAGCTGAAGAACTTCCGGGAGGAATTCAGAAAGTAGATACCGGCTTGACTCGGGCACGGACCTTTTGAGACTTTTACTGACTTAAAATATATACCGACAGGGCAAGATGCAGGTTTTGCCCTGTCGGTTAACTTTTTGGTAACTAAATTATTCCACGATATTTACTGCGAGTTCTATAAGCTCCTCTCGTTCAACTCCCTGGCCGAGCAGGTAGTAAAACCCGCCCTCTTCCTGCCAGCCGATTTCAAATATTTCCCTTTCGAGTTCCTCCGGTAACCGATCCTTGACTTTTTCTCCCCTATTGACGATTTTTCCCTTTAAACCTTTGCCTTCGAGCTCTTCCCCGTTCTCGGCAACGAAGGACCTGTGCCGGGTCATCTCCCGAGAAAAGTAATTGCCCGCCAGAAGTTGAATCGAAGCAGTGGCTCTACCTCCTTCCCCGTCGGACCTGACAAAAACGAGAGAACTAAATCCTTTTTCACCGTCCCCGTCCAGGTTCACCGAAATTTCGTCCTGGGCCAGCTCGTATCCTCTATCCTCAAAGGCAGCCAAGGATACCGGCAGAGGAAATTTCTCGGAAAATTCGTCCTGGCCAACGAGGCCTTCTTCAAAAACTTTGTCGACGCTCGAAGGATCGAACCCAAAGTCCTGACCGCCAAGTTCGTCTACTTCGTAATTGGAGTACTCCACGTAAACCGGGCCACCCTGACTGGCCGGAAACCTGATTTGCTCTTCCTGTCCGGGATAGTAGGTAATCTTTAGGGGCAAGCCGAGCTCTTTGTCTATCGCCAGCTCGGCCCTCTCCAGGTTAAACACTTCGTCCTTCAGGAAGAGGGAGCGCCGGGACTCCTTCGGCTTGATCCCGAACCTATCTACCGGGCGACCGTTGACCTCCCCCTCACCTTCGTCCTTCAGCAGGAAGTCGCTAACCAGGTCGGGCAGAAAACCCAGCTGGCCAAATACGTCGACACCCGTGAACGGAGAACCCAGTCGCTTTCCCTCTTTTTTATACGCGGTGTCCTTGTTTATCAGGTGGATCCAGGTAAACCTCCCGTCGTAAACCAGGCGAGCTTCGGAGAGATCCTCGCCGGAAAATTCCGGACCCCCGGAAACCTGAATTTCAAAGTCCTCGAAAGGATTTCGGTATTGATCGTACTCGACCACCAGGTTCCTCGGCTTCTTGAACTTAACGTGACTCTTTATACTTAGCCCTCCGGTATTGATTTCCTGGTCCGCTTCGAAGTTGTTCAGCTCCTCGTACCTGTTTCCGGCTAGCTCAGCTCTCTCTTTTAAACTCGTCATCTGTTATCACCCAAATTATCCTCCTT
>CAZYCI010000078.1:0-6679 GCA_964645955.1 uncultured Thermotogae bacterium | reverse complement strand
ATTCTCCCCGGAGAAACAGAATATTTTGACCAGTATGTGGTCCGGCGACAAATCTCTAGAATTAATGAGAGATATCGCTATATCCGTGCTGGAGTTCCCACCACCGGAAGAGAGCTAAAGTGCGATAAATCTCTCAGAAGTTTTAAGTTTCGCCTAAAAAATGGAAAGCGTAGTTAACTTTCCGCAATAAGGAGGATATATATGACCGAAATCGACGAGTGGTTCAAGCCGGAGAAGATGTTGGGCCTTTTTCGCAGATACTGGCTTATCTCTTTTATTTTGGTCTACCTGCCTGCGGCCATCGGCCCCTTTTTTGATTCCCTCTGGGCCGGCGTAGGGGCGGCGGCCAGCGCAACACTGGTGTTTGGCTTTCTGTACTGGTGGATCGGGGCGTTTTACGAGACTGCGTATTACAGAGTGACCGAGGACGATATCGAGTACAAGCGTGGCGTCTGGTTTAAGTCGAGGACGCAGGTTCCATACAGCAGGATAACTAATATCGGAGCCAAGCAAGGGCCCGTACAGAGGTCCGTCGGTTGTGGGCAAATCGATGTACAGACTGCCGGAAGCTCCGACAAAAACGGGCCGGAACTCAAGATCAAGGGAGTAGAGAATTACGAGGAGATCCGGTCCGAGATCGCGAAGAGGATCAGGGACTCAAACTCCTCGTCCGCGGGGGAGACGTTTACCCCGGAAAATGGGGGAACCGAGAGTTCGTCCGACGAAGTAGTCCGGGAGTTGAAGAAGATAAGGAAGCTACTGGAGGAAAACCAGTAAGCGATTAAAAAGACCTAAGAGGGTTAACTTCATAAGCTTAACAGGCAAGACTTGGTCAGGTACTTACTCGATCTTTGATAGTTCCGTTTTCGAGCAAAAGTATTTCCGAGGCGAGCTCCTTCATGAAATCAAGATTTTGACCGGTCAGCAACACGGATTTCCCCTGGTTAATTCTATTTTGCAATAGTTCTAATAGTCTCTCTTCTACTTCCTGCATAAGTCCTTCGGTTGGTTCGTCGAGCAACAAGAGTTCCGGGTCGTTTATCAGGACCCGGGCACAGGCAAGCATGGTTTGCTCTCCCCCGGATAGCTCGGAGCCGCTCTGGTTGAAGTGGCCTTCCAATCGGGGGAACAGTTTTATAACTTCCTCTTTCACCGATCCGTAACCCAGATCGCGGGTGGCGGCTTTCATGTTGTCCTCCACGGTCATCGATCCGAAAACTCGATTATCCTGGGGTAGGTACCCTATACCGCCCTTAATTCTACTGCTGGTTTCCGTTTCTTCGAGAGCTTCCCCATTGAAGCTGACTCCCCCGGTGGCATCTTCCAGGCCGAGTATTCCCTTCAAGGTGGAAGTCTTTCCTGCGCCGTTTTCACCGGTAATCCCGACGGCTTGACCTGAAGGAATAGACAGGCTCAGGCCCGAAACAGCCCTGTAGCTTCCGTAAAAGACGGATAAATCTCTCAACTCAAGCATTAGTGAAAAGGTCCCCGTAATTATCCTCGGATGAGCGGACCTTTTTTGCGTAATCCCGGAAAAGGTCCGATTGCCTCAACTGTCCCGGTGCTTCTTCGACCAGCAACTTTCCCTCTTTTAAGAAGCCAATTTCGTCCGCCAGGTCATCCAGTACGCTCATATCGTGTTCCACGAAGACTATCCCCTCCAGCTGGAATTCCTCCTCGGCTGGTGAGTCGGAAAGATTCGAGAGTAACTGGACTATCCTCCCGGCGCTGGTTTCATCAATTCCGGCAGTCGGTTCGTCCGCGAGAAGGATCTTCGGTCTTGTTCCCAGTACCATCGCCAGGTCAATCAGCCTCCCTTTTCCATGTGGAAGCTCTCCCGCCGGTTTGTCCGCTTCTCCTTCTAAGCCAACCAGTTCCAGCAGTTTCTCCACGGTCCTCCGGACTCCGGCAAAATCCAGCAACCTTCCGGTTTGGGCCGCACCCCTCAGGTTTTCTCTCACGGTCAACGGGCGAAACAGGACGGGCCTTTGCGGTAGATAGGCAATACCGGCCCTGCTGACACTGTCCACTTCGTCCCCGGTTATCTCTTCGCCCTTGAGCCGGATCGTCCCGGACGTGGCCCGGAGTTTCCCGGAAAGAAGCTTGAGAAAAGTACTCTTCCCGGCTCCGTTGGGCCCCATTATTCCTTTTATTTCTCCTGAATTCAGCATAAAGTCTATGCCATGAATTGCCGAATAGCCCGAGAAGTCCTTGCGGAGGTTTTGTGTGCTCAGTAAAGGCTCACTCATCTGTAAGCCCCCTAATTTTTCTCAGAAGCCTCTGAAAAATTCCAGCAAGTCCGTCCGGAAACAGGGTAATTGTTGCTACCAGTAGCAAGCCGAGGATCGCGGTGTAGAATTTCCCCGTCAGGGCGGACACCGTGTTCTTGACGAAAGTGAGCAAAGCTGCACCGAGAAAGGGGCCGACCACCGTCCCGGTTCCACCGAGTACCGTCCAGACCACGGCGTCGGCCGATTTTGTCCAGTGGAAGAAGCCGGCGGAGACAAAACCGGTAGTGTACCCGTACAGGCCACCGGCTAGTCCGGCAATTCCTGCACTGATTGAAAAGGCCAGAACTCGAAACTTTTTCACCGAATAGCCGAGCAGGAGGGCCCTCTCTTTGTTATCCCGAATTAACTTGAACGCAAGGCCGATCGGGGAATTTACCAGAAGCCATACCAGGGCGATCATAACCAGGGTTACCCCAAGGACCAGGTAATAGTAGCTTTCGAGACCGAGAAACTTTCCCGGGACGACCATCCCGTCGGTTCCACCGGTAAGCCAGCTGTTATCGGTTGCCAGGATGTAAAAGAGGATGGAGCCAACCAGCGTGATCAGGAAAAACCGCGACCCTTCCGCTCTGACTGCGGCGGCTCCGATAACCAGGCCGGCGACACAGGCAAACAGAAAAACGAACGTTAGAGAAAAGCACGGTCCGAAACCCAGCTTTAACCCGTACAGTACCGCGTACCCTCCAAGTCCGAAGAATATCGACTGTCCGAAGCTAAGCAATCCGGCGTAACCAAATACCAGGTCGAAGGATAGCGCGTAAGTTCCCCAGATCAGAATTTCCGTAAATAGTACGAGCTGGAACCTTCCGGTAAAGAACGGTAACGTCGCGAGAAACGCCGATAGGACAAAAAAAGCGGCCAACTTCCACTTTATGGCTCGGCTATTCCAGTTCAATGATGATCACTTCCCGGTTTCGGGGTCGAGTAAGATAACCAGAATGGCAATGAAATAGGTAAGAATCAGCCCCTTAGTTGGATCGAAAAAGGCGGTTGCAAGTCCCCTTGTCGTAGCAAAGACGAAGGCAACCAGGGTGGCACGCCAGACCCGTCCCAGTCCGCCGAGGATGACGATCAGGAATACCGTGGCAAAAATTCTTAGACCCATGTCCGGAGTCAGGGAGACGAGCGGAGCAATGAGAGCACCACTTAGCCCTGCCAGTCCTCCCCCTAGCGCGAAACCGACCAAGTTTACCTTTGTGACGGGAATTCCAATTGACTGGCTCAACTCACTATCCTCCCGAGCTGCCCTGAGGTCCACTCCGAGATTAGACCTTTCCAACAAAAGCCAGAGAAGAAATAGCACCGAACCGGAAATTGCGGCCACCGTTACTCTGTAGTAGGAGTAGCCGGATCCAAAAATGGAAAACGAATCGACGAAGGGAAGGGGCAATCTTTGCGGACTACCGCCCCAGATCAGTAGCGCGGAACCCTGCAGGGTCAGCATCGCCCCGAAAGTTATCATGACTGCTACCAGGGATTTTTCTCGCACTGGCCTGGTTATCGAACCAATCAGGGTGGCCAGCAAACCCACTGTTATTGGTGAAAGTACAAGCGATGGCCAGAAAGTTCCGAGGCTTTCGAAGACAAACAAGGACAAAAAAGCGCCAAACATGTAAAGGGACCCATGCGCCACGTTTACAGTTCCCATTAGCCCAAAAATTACGTTGAGACCGGAGCTGAGCAGGGCCAGTACCGAGCCCCAGACGGCACCGTTGAGAAGGCCAAAAGAAATTTTGGAGACGAGTTCCATGTTAACAGCCTGGATAAAGAATTTTAGAGTGAACTATGAGGCTCGTATTCCCCCGAAGACGAAGCCAAACGCTTTTTAATCCTTAACTTTCCTTCCTCTACGTGCTGAATGTACTGAGAGTGGAAACCCTGGTGGTCCGTTTGCCGTATGTATTTTTCACCCTGGGGGTGCTCTAGGGAACCCGCGAGTGAAATACCTTCCAGCTGCTTGATTAAGCGGGGATGATCTTTTTGGCTCCGCCAACCCGACGATTCTATGCCCTTTTTTAACAAGAATAAGTTCTCCCAGGGGACCCAGAAATGGGAAGCATCGACTATCTTACCAGCCGGACCCGAACCGTCCGAATTTACCCCGACCCTATCCCGAAACTCCCTGTTCAATTTTCTCAACTCTCCCGGAATTTCCTCCAGCCTTCTCGGGTAGTTCGTTACGGACCACAGACCTTCGGCCGCCGGGAAGTCAACGTCCAGGGCTTCCACGCTGCCCGTATTGCCGAAGATCTCTAATTTGCCATTGAGCCCCATTTCACCGGCTCTCCTCAAACAACCGAGTGCATCTGGGCCATAGAGGATTATGAACAGCAGGTCGGATTTGTCGGTGTCAACTTTTTGCAGGTACGGTCCGAAATCGTCCGTACCCTGGGGAACCGCTATCGAATTTACCAGGTTTCCTCCGGCCGACTTGAGCCTGGAACTCCATTCCTTTAAGGCGGATTGTCCCATCGCGTAATCAGCGTAAATAACGGACCAGTTGGTTCCCAGGTTGTCCATCACCCAGCTATAACCGGATTGGGCGTGGGCTTCGACGCTGTAGTTCGTTCGGAATACGTATTTGTGCCCCCGGTTGCCGGTAATTTGTGTCGCCTCTCCGATCGGAAAGTAGGGAACTGAAAAGCGCCGGGAGACAGGAATGCTTGCCAGGCAAACCCCTGAGTGTTGAGAACCCAGTACAAATTCCGCACCCCGCTTCAAAACCAGCCGCCTCATTTTCCTGCTTCCGGTTGCCGGATCCGTTTCAGTATCTTCGTGAACCAGTTTTACTTTTCGGCCCGCTATTCCTCCTTCCGAATTGATCTTTTCGGCCGCCGCGCGGGCACTTTTCAGGTGCCAGTACCCGTAAGTGGAAAGACCGCCGGTCAGTTCGATCTGCAATCCTACCGTAATTGGCGAAGCAGCAAAAGCCTGGAGACCGAGCGAGCCCGTAAAGAGCCCAATTCCCGTACCGAGCAGGCCTTTCAAAAAGGAACGTCTGGTATGCCGAGCCCCGTTTTTCATGGAATCGAAGGTCTCACTCCCCCAGTATATTTTTAATAAAGCTAACCCGGTAACCGGACGAAATCAACTTAACCTGGCAAGGTCGTTTTAGTTAAAGGTTGGTAAACATCGACAAAGCAACAGGCAAATATTGAAAGACGATATCGGAAAAAGGACGAAAAGGTCAAGGAATAGTTAGCTTAGATTTTGACGAATTATGAATCCTCAGGTTTGAACTCCCGGAAAGTGGCAATTATTGATAGAAAGTTAATACTTCCAGGGTTGAAGTTATATCCACCTGATTTACAGTGACCTGTTCAGGTGTATCCAGTAGAACCGCCGAGAAGTTCGCAATATTTGATATTCCGGCGGATATCATCGAGTTGGCGGTTGATTGGGCTTCTTCTGCCGGTACGGCAATAATACCTACCTTCACGTCTCGGGCTTTGACTTTTTTCTCCACGTCCCGGATGTGGTCCACTCTGACTCCCCCGACGTGCGAACCGATTAAGTCCGGATCGACGTCAAAGGCCAGGCTAATTTCAAACCCCCAGTTTTCGAAGCCACCGTAGTTTAATAGGGCAGTGCCCAGTCTCCCGATACCAACCAGGGCCACTTCTACTTTGCGATTCACTCTGAGGAGCTCGCTTAATTCGTCAATTAGCCTATTTACGTTATAACCGCGCCCCTGTATTCCGTAATCACCGAAGAAGGAGAGGTCCTTTCTCAGGTTCGAGGATCTGATTCCAGGTAGGTCCTCGACGAGTTCGTTGGAAGTGACCCATTCCTTTCCGGATTCGCGGCAGGTTAATAGTCGGCGCAGGTAGAGCGGAAGCCTCCCTGCGGTCTCTTTTGGCACCTCGTCAATATCTTTTTTCTCTTCAGGCAAGGTTTACACCCTTAGTTGTTGGTAGTGATAAATACCTCGTATTTGTTAAGTATAGTGATTGTGAATGCAATATCAAATATCTTTCGAGATTGCCTTTTGGGGCCAGTAGTTGACTGAAATATAAATGAGAGGTGTGTGGGAAAATGTCACAATAGGAAAGACTCATCTCAATTCTTTTCCTTTATAAACGTAACATGATTTTTATCGGGCAGTTCGTTGCAGGCGATTTTTCGGCCAGGCACGGGGACCTGGCCTACTGTTTTAGCAGTACGAAACAAACGATGGTCGGGGGTATGAAGGTTACTATCGACCTACCGGCGGAGCACGGGGACTCCGCCTGCTGATAGGAAATGCAAAACAAACGATAGTCGGGGGTTTCTACCCCCGATGTCGACGGAGGCCGAAGTGTTGGTCTATTTCCTTTGGTAACAAACACGGAATATTGACCAAAGAAAAAGTCTCGACACTTAAACCTGCCATGACAGCGGCCCTGGAA
>CAZYCI010000077.1:1268-6955 GCA_964645955.1 uncultured Thermotogae bacterium | reverse complement strand
ACCTTCATCTGCAGGCTATCCTCCATGATTTCTTTCAGCCTTTCTCCCGCCTCCTCCACTTCGGCCTCTTCTACTTCCATGATCAGTTCGTCGTGGATCTGCAGGAGCAGCTTTCCGGGAAGGTATTCCTCCTCGATCGCCTCGTGGGCGTTGATCATGGCGATCTTCATCAGGTCGGCGGTGCTGCCCTGAATCGGGGTATTTATCGCGTTCCTCCTGTCGTAATTCCGGCGCTGCCAGTTGTCGCTGTTGATGTTCGGCAGGTACCTTCGCCGGTTGAAGATGGTGGCGGCGTAATGGTTTTCTTCCGCCAGGTGGATCAACCGATCGATGAACCGCTTTGCTCCCGGGTAGAGTTGGAAGAACCTATCTATGTACTCCTCGGCCTCGTCGTTCGAGATTCCCAGGTCCTTCGACAGGCCGTACTTTGTGATCCCGTAGACTATGCCGAAGTTTACCCGCTTGGCCCGGTCCCGCATCTCCTTGTCCACTTCCAGGGGGGTAACGTCGAATATTTCGGCGGCGGTTTTTGTGTGCAGATCCTTGCCCGATTTGAACGTTTCAATTAGCTCCTCGTCCTCGGAGAGGTGGGCCAGCATCCGCAGTTCGACCTGAGAGTAATCGGCACCGACGAGCAACTTTCCTTCCGGCGCCACGAAGGCTTTTCTCAATTCGCTTCCGAGCTGGGACCCTTTGGGGATGTTCTGCAGGTTCGGGTCGGAGGAAGACAACCTTCCCGTTGCCGTGGCCGTCTGGTTGAATGAGGTATGAACCCGTCCCGTCTCCGGGTTTATCGTCTCCGGCAGCGCTTCGACGTAAGTATTCAGGGTCTTTGAGAGTTCGCGGTACTCGATTATCTTTTCCGGAAGCGGGTGCTCCTCGGAGAGTTCTTCCAGCACCCTGGCGTTCGTCGAAGGTCCGGTTTTCGTCCTCTCGATAACCGGCAAATCCAGCTTATCAAAAAGGACTTCCCGGACCTGTTTTGGCGAGTTCGGGTTGATCTCCTCGCCGGCCAGGTCGTTTATTTCCGCCTGGAGCGACTCAAGCCTCTCGTTCAAGTTGCTTTCTCCTTCCGCCAGTTTGTCCCTGTCCAGCTTGATCCCGGCGAATTCCATGTCTCGAAGAACGCGGATCAGCGGAAGTTCTAGTTCGTTGAACAGGTCAAGCTGCCCCCGGTCTTCTAGTTTTTCCTCCAGAATATCCTTCAGATCCCAGATGATCGTCGAGTCAGAGACGGCGTACGGGGCAGCTTTCTCCAGCGGCAGATTTCGGAAATCCTTCTCTTCTTCGTCTTCGGCAAATAAGTCGCCGAACTCGTCCACCTCCTGGCCGAGGTAAGTGCTGACGATTTCTTTTAGGTTGTGCTGCCTTTTGGTTGGTTTCAAGAGGTAAGAGGCGATCATCGCGTCGAAACCGACCCCGGAAAGATCCACTCCTTCGCTTTTCAGGACCAGCGCGTCGTACTTGAGGTTTTGTCCGAGCTTGGCGATACTTTCGTCCTCGAGTACCGGGCTCAACTCCTCCAGAACCCGTGGTTTCGGGATGTTTTCTCCCTCGTCGTGGTTTATCGGAACGTAATAACCGGATTCCGAGTTCAAAGCAACGGAAATACCGACGGGATCAGCTTTCAGCGGATCTATCGAGTCCGTCTCGGCGTCGAAAGCAAACTCACCCTGGTCCCTGATCCGGTCGACCAGCTCTGCCAGTTCCTCCGAACCCCCTATCAACTCCCAGGTAATCGGTTCGGAACCATTATCCTCTTCCGAATTCAGGTCCTCGAGAAACGAAGCGAGCTCGAGTTCCTTGAAGTTTTCCCGTAATGGAGGTATATCGGGCGTTCCGGCTCTGAGGTCCTCGAGGTCGTACTCCAGCTCGAAGTCCGTCCGCAGCCTAACCAGTTCCTTCCCCCGCCGTGCCTTATCGCCGTGTTCCATCAGGTTGTTACTTACCCGGGTCGCGCTAACGGACTCGGCGTTATCCAGGACCCCCTCGAGAGAACCGTACTCCGAGAGCAGCTTCCGGGCGCGGACCTCGCCTACCTGCGGTATCCCGGGAATGTTGTCCGAGGTGTCGCCGATCAGTGCCAGGTAATCCCGGATTGCCTCGGGCGGGACTCCGTACTTCTCCTCGACGTCCTCCGGGCCGGTAACCTCCAGTTCGCTGTTGTCGGTTGTGTCGACCAGCTTTACCCGCTCGTTAACCAGCTGAGCCAGGTCCTTGTCTCCCGTTAGCACCAGAACGTCGATATCCCGGCCTTCCGAAAGCTCGACGATTTTTGCGATTACGTCGTCCGCCTCGTAGCCTTCCTCTCGTATCACCTTGTAACCGAGGTCGTCGACTATCTCCTCGATTTTCGGAATCTGCTGGGATAATTCCTCCGGCATCTCCGGGCGGTTTGCCTTGTACTCCTCGAATTCCTCGTGCCTGACGGTTTTACCCTTCGAATCCATCGCCAGCACCACGTGGGTTGAAGGGAACTCATCCATGACCCTTTCCAGGGATTGAAGGAAGCCGTAAATCGCGTTGGTCGGAAAGCCGTCACTGGTTGCCAGCCCGCGGATCGCGTAAAAGGAGCGATACATTATCGCGTGGCCGTCAACTATCAGTAACCGTTCTTCCTCCGGTTCTTCCGGTATCAGTGTCATCTGTCGGTTAAATCCTTCAACTGCTGGTTGACCGCTGATTTGTTTTCCAGGCCACAGCAAAGGGATACGGCAATGGCATCTGCCGCGTCGGCCGGCGAAGGGAGGTCGTTCAACCCCAGGAGCCGCTGTACCATCGTCTGAACCTGTCTCTTGTTGGATTTGCCGTAGCCGGTTATCGTCTTCTTGATTTCCAGCGGGGAGTAGCTCTCCACGTTTAAGTCGGACGTGGCAAGTACTATTACCCCCCTTGCCTGTGCCACCTGCACGGCAGTCTTCTGGTTGTTGCTCAGGAATATCTTCTCGATGGCCACGGTTTTCGGCTCGTATTCCGAGATCAGCTCGCCGACTTCCTCGTAAATCTTTTCAAGGCGCGCATTGACCGGTTCGTCGGAGGAAGTTCGGATTGCACCGTTTTCCAGAAGGCTAAATGATCTGGTTCCCTCCGCTCTGATCAGGCCGTAGCCAATCGTCGCCAGTCCCGGGTCGATCCCCAGAATGACCTCCGAATCGTTCACAGCAACTCAGCCAGTTTTTCCATTCGCGGATCCCTGGCTTCGCCTTCTTCCTCTTCCTCGCAGGAATGGTCCTCTTCCTCGTTTAGGTTTGCCCCGCACTTCGGACAGAGTCCTTTGCAGTCCTCCTGGCAGAGAGGGTAGGGGTCGAGGTCCAGCTTTATAAACCTAACTATATATGGAAGGAGATCGATACTGCCGGTTCCCGTGTTGTAGCGGTAAATCGAGAGGTTACCCTCGCTGTCCATTTCCGACTCCATGTCCGGCCGGAACTCGATCTCCTCGTGCCTATCTATACTCGTCTCGATCGGCTGCAGGCACCTCCTGCAGTGCTCGATCACGGTGGTGTTAAAATCCAGGGATGCGTTTATCGTTTCCTCCGAAGTAAATATCGCACCACCGGTTACTGAGAGGTCCTGAGTGACCTCGAGTTCGTCCCCGTGAAACTCAATGTAATCTAGCGAGTCCGTCGCGTCGATCGGGACGAATTCTCCTTCATTGTCTTTTAGTTCGCTTAACTCTAGTTCCATTTTCATTTTGATCTCCTCCAGATGAGGAATGGGTTAACTTTAGTAGAAGTATATGTTACCTGGTTTCAGTAATCAATTGAGCGGGTTGATCCGGGAACCGTTTGTGGGTTTAAGGATGATATTCTCCTCTGACTGTACTAAGATAATTCAGTCAAACAAAAGGAGCGATAAACTTGATACTTGGAATCGTCCTGGTGCTCGTTCTGATATTATTCGCCGGCAGGTTCGTTTACAGGCGGTTCTGGCTTCCGAGGTCCGAGGATCATCACAGATGCAAACACTGCGGGAAGTACTACGAGAACCACCCCTACTACTGCCCACACTGTGGCGGTGTCGTCGACGAGCGGAAGGACGATTGAGCCTCAATCAATCCAGCTGAAATGCTTCTGGAAGCAGGTCTTTTAGCTCGACCTCCTTGTATTTCCCTTTGAGGTTTCCCATTAGAACTTTAAGATCGGGCTCATGTTCCATCAGTGTCTGCCTGCAGGCGCCACAGGGTTTACAGTATTCGCCCTCGCAGACGACGGCCAGTTTGGAGAAATCCCTGGCTCCTTCCGAAACCGCTTTGAATAACGCAACCCTTTCGGCACAAATTGATAGATCGTTGACGCCGTTCTCGACGTTTACTCCGGTATAAACCTCTCCTTCTTTCGTCTTCAGCGCGGCGCCGACGGGGAAGCCGGAGTAAGGGGCGTAAGCTTTTTCTCTCGCCTCGTTTGCCAGCCTGATTAGGTCTTCATCATTGATCATTGGACATCTCTCCCTGAAGTCCGTTTGGTTTTTACCGAATTTTATGACAAAATGTTAACGGATGAAAACGTCCCTGTGCCACTTTTCACTGTTAAAGAATGATGTGCCAAAGCGGTAGCCGGAGAGGTGACAAATTTATATTGTGAACCCCGGCAGGGTAATCATTCCACGTGGTACTGGTAAATGAGAAGAATGTCCGGTTTAGATCAGTGACATCGGAAAGAAACAGGTGAGGCCCGTGCTGGACTGTGCTCGCAGGAGAAATTAATATTCAATGGGCAATAAGGCCGACAGAAGTACCTTCGATGGGAGCTCGATGGGGAGGTAACGGTTAAAAATTGTGTGCCTATGTGCCCGGGAAAAAAGAAATCAGGAAAAGGGAGAGGTTGGAGTTATCTTGTTTGTTTGCCGGAAATGAAGAAGTAAGGGGATTTTAGTTTATATTAATTTTAAAGCAGGGATTTTGACCGGCTGAGAAACTTGATCCGGGCTGGGTTGCAATTTGTTGCAATTTGTTAAAGTAGCGATCTGATTAGGATTATGCGGGATAAGGCTTTGAACGCTAAGTAATTGAAAGGTTAAAGATTAATTCAAAATAAGTGCCTTTCAGGAGGTGGCAGAATGCGCCGATACTTGAGCCCTGCGCTGGTTGTCGTGGCTGTGCTAATTGGTTTAATGGTAGCAGTTGCCCCTATTTCCCAGACGCAGGAACAGGAAAATGGCAGATATACGTATAGAACGGGTTGTCCGGATCGACCGACCGAAGACTATTGCCCGATCAGGTACGAATCCCTGGATACGGACAAACAGGTCTACGGGCTTGGTGAAGAGATAAAGCTGATCCTTTCCGACCTGAAGAATTTCGAGTACCTGGTGGAAAAGGTAGAAGTCCACTTTAAGCCGCTTTTCGAACACGACTACAACCTCTTTTATACTGCACAGAGGGTCGGACCAATTGACCGAGGTTTGGACAAGTGGACCTGGACGTGGGACCAGACCAACGGTTCCGGAGAGCAACTGGGCGCCGGCCGTGGTTACATAAGGATAACCTTGAACTGCTGTAAAAACTACAGGACTTACTTCAGGGTAAATAGAGCGGGTGGAACAGGTGAAGCTCCTGCCGAACCGGAGGAAGGGCCGACAGTTCAGATTCCCGGCTCTCCCGGAGGTCTTACCTCTAATATGATAGGTGCGAGCGAGGTAGATTTGACCTGGCAGGATAACTCGGACAACGAGGACGGCTTCCGGAT
>CAZYCI010000077.1:0-1168 GCA_964645955.1 uncultured Thermotogae bacterium | reverse complement strand
GCGAACGTGACCAGCTACAGTGATTCGGGTCTCGCGGGCGAGACGAACTACACCTATCGCGTTGCCGCTTTTAACGAGGGCGGCGAATCGTCCACTACTGGCGGTCTTTCGGTTACAACTCCAGTCGAAGTCTCCATGGCTCCTGGCGGGCTTTCTTCGGAGACCCTTTCCCCGACGGAAATTAAGCTGACCTGGCGGGACACTTCGGAAAACGAGGACGGCTTCCGGGTCTACAGAAATGGCAAACAAATAGCGGAACTGGGTCCGAATACCACGAGCTACGTCGATTCCGGACTGAGCGGAGGTACCGCTTACAACTACAAAGTGTCCTCATTCAACGAAGCAGGCGAATCCGCTTTTTCCTCCGGGTTAAGCGTTAATACGCCGGCCGAAATTCCGGCGGCTCCGGGGAGGCTGGGTGTAGAAACGGGTTCCCCGACGGAGATTGAGCTTACCTGGCGGGACAATTCAGACAACGAAGACGGCTTTCGGATTTACAGAAACGGAAATCGGGTGGCAACCGTCGGTCCGAATACTACGAGTTACGTGCATGGTAACCTCGATAGCGAAACCCGCTATTGCTACCAGGTTGTGGCATTTAACGGTAGCGGTGAATCGAAGGAAACCAACCGGAACTGTGCGATGACCCTAAAGTCGATTCCTGCGATTCCGGGTAATTTGAAAGCAACGCCACTGTCTCCGACACGGATACGGTTGAACTGGACCGATAATGCCGACAACGAGTCCGGCTACAGGGTCTATAGGAACGGTGAGCGGATAGCGACGCTCGGTCCCGACACTACGAGGTACGTCGATACCGGATTGAACCCTAATCAGTCCTATTCGTACGAGATCTCCGCCTTTAACGACTCCGGCGAATCCGGTTCGTCAACTTCCGGTAGCGTGAAGACGCTCATGGAAGAGCCGGAGCAGCCGGCGCCGACACCCGAACCGGAAGAGGAAAGGACCATAGGTCAGGCAGAATTGCTGGCGGGAATTGGTGTAGTGGTCATGGTAATGGGTTATATTTACTCCGAACTCGGATAATCTTCTGTAAAAGAACCCGATAGATACTGAGAGAATAGATATATAACGCCCTGTCTCAAACGGCAGGGCGTTTTTTGATTCAAGGGTTAGTTCCGGGTTCTTGGTTCCTTGTTCCGAGTTA
>CAZYCI010000076.1:0-6999 GCA_964645955.1 uncultured Thermotogae bacterium | reverse complement strand
TTAACCTTTACTCTTCACTTTTCGTCTCCGCTCCCGCTCGCTGTCGTCCTTCCTGGCCAGGTGGTTGACGGCGTTCAGCAGCGCTTCGACGCTGGCGATCACGATGTCGTCACCGGTTCCCCGGGCCTCGGCAGACGTCCCCAGCTCGTCCTCCAGCGCTACGACCACGTTGGCCACGGCATCGCTTCCGCCCGTAATCGCGTCGACACGGAACTGCGAGATCTCGATCTGTTTTTCGTCACCAATGATTTTCCGCATGGCGCCAAATGCTGCATCCACCGGCCCGACGCCGTTCCCGGACTCCGTCCTTTCCTCGCCGTTGACGCTGGCGGTTATCGTCGCCGTCGGTGTCGCGTTGTCCCCTGTCATGACGAATACCTGATCCAGATCGACCAGCTCCTCCCTGTCGGGTTTGTCCAGTTCCGTCTCGGCAATTGCGTAGATGTCCGCCTCAGAAAGCTTGTTGCCGTTGCTACTCATCGACTTTACCTTCTTCAGGATCCCGTTCAGGTCTTCCTCGCTCGGTTCCAGACCGGCTTCGGCCAGTACCTTTTTTAGTCCGCTCCGTCCGGCGTGCTTGCCGACGATAAACCTCCGCCTGTGGCCGACGGTTTCCGGATCGAGCAATTCCGGCTCGAACGTACTGTCGTCCTCTACCATCCCGGCCGCGTGGATACCGCTCTCGTGCGAGAAGGCGTTTCTGCCCACTATCGGTTTGTTCGGTGGTAGCTGGGTACCGCTCAACCTCTCCACCAGTTTGGAGGTTTCGAACAGCAAATCCTTTTTGATCCCCGTGGTCAGCCCGTCCATCCGCTCCAGGTTCATCACGGTCTCGTCGAGCGCAGCGTTGCCGGCCCGTTCGCCTATTCCGTTCACGGTTACCTGAACCTGACCTGCTCCGGCTTCTACCCCTGCCAGGGAATTGGAAAGCGCCAGGCCGTAGTCGTCGTGACAGTGAACGCTTAGAGGGATATCGACCTCCTGAAAAACAGCGCTCACCATTTCTCTAACCTCGTCCGGCCGGGCAACCCCGACCGTATCGGGAAGGTTTATGATGTCGGCACCGGCTTCCACCACGGCTCGACTGATCTCCAGCAGGAAATCCGGCTCGGTTCGCGTGGCGTCCATCGGACTGTATACGCAGGTCTTCCCTTCACGTTTGACCCGTTCCACGGTATCGACAGAGTTCTCCAGGACTTCCTCCCGGGTCATCTTCATCGATTTTTCCAGCTGGATCTCGGAAGTCGAGGCAAACAGGTGAACTATTTTCACGGCAGAATCGAAGGCGGGGATCAGGTCTCTCTCCTTTATCCGGGCAAGTCCGCAGACGGGGGTTTCAACTGCTTCGGCTATCTCTGTTACTGATTCCTTTTCCTCGGGCGAGCTCGCCGGAAACCCCGCTTCAATTACGTCAACTCCGAGCTTATCCAGCTGCCTGGCTATCTCCAGTTTTTCCTCGCGGGAAAAGCCCAGTCCGGGCGTCTGTTCTCCGTCCCTGAGCGTCGTATCAAATATCTCTACCGTTCTCTCTTTCATGGTGTACCCTAACGGGTTATCAGCTCTCTCAACTTCCGACCGACCTCTTCTATCTCGTGCCCCTCGTCCATCTCCTGAAGCCGGGTAAACTGAGGCCGGTTGGCCTTGTTCTCGTTGATCCACTCCCGGGCAAATTCGCCCGACTTGATCTCTTCCAGCAATTCCTTCATCGCTTCCCTGCTTTCTTCGCCGATTACCCGTTCTCCCCGGGTCAGGTCCCCGTACTCGGCCGTATCGCTGATGGAGCGGCGCATCTCGGTTAACCCGCCTTCGTAGATCAGGTCGACGATCAATTTCAGCTCGTTCAACACCTCGAAGTAAGCGATCTCCGGCTGGTAACCGTCCTCGGTTAGCGTCTCGAACCCGGCCTTGATCAGCTCGGTTACGCCGCCACAGAGGACAGCCTGCTCTCCGAAGAGGTCCGTCTCGGTCTCTTCCTTGAAAGTCGTCAGAATTACTCCGGCCCTGGTCGCACCGAGACCGTGGGCATAGGCAAGCCCCGTATCCCGGGATTCCCCGGTATAGTCCTGATAAATCGCCAGAAGCGCCGGCACCCCCTGGCCTTCGGTGTAGACCCGTCTAACCAGGTTACCAGGGCCCTTCGGTGCCACCATGACGACGTCTACGTCTTCCGGCGGCTGGATCTGGTTGTAATGAATGTTGAAGCCGTGGGAGAAGAAAAGCGCGTCTCCTTCGTCCAGTCCCGGCTCTATTTTAGACTCGTAAACCTCCGGTTGTACGTTGTCCGGGATCAGCATCTGAATGACGTCACCCGTTTTCGCCGCGTCCTCGATATTCGTGACCTCCAGACCGTCCGATTCGGCGACCTCACGGGAGGAACTACCCTCGCGCAGGCCGACGACCACGTCGTAGCCGCTATCGTTCAGGTTCTGTGCCTGACCTCTACCCTGACTTCCGTAACCGATGATCGCTATTTTTTTGTTTGCTATATACGACTCGTCCACGTCTTCTTCGTAATAAACGGTTGCTGACACGCTAACCTCCTTTAATTACTCTTCTTCCTTCTTTCTCGACCTCTCCAGGACGACTCTACCCGTCCGGGCCATTTCCTCTATTCCAAACTCCTCCAGCAGGTCCTCCAGCGCTTCCACCTGTTCGGCGCTACCGGTTGCTTCTACCATGACAAATTCCTTTCCCACGTCAGCCACTTTTGCATTGAATATATCCGCAAGCTCAATTATTTCGCTCCTGTTTTCGCTGCTGGCATGGACCTTGATCAAGGATAGCTCCCTCTCGACGTGCTTCTTATCCGAAAGGTCCTTGACCGAAATCACGTCGACCTGCTTGTTCAGCTGTTTTACCACCTGATCCAGAACTTCCTTGTCACCCTTTACGACGATCGACATCCGCGAGTACTTAGGGTTTTTCGTCTCCCCCACGGCCAGGCTATCTATGTTGAAACCGCGCCGGGCAAAGAGTCCTGAGAGCCTGGAGAGAACACCGCTTTCGTTCTTGACCAGAGCCGTAAGTGGATGGAACTGTTCTCCTTTAGGCATCGTTTTCCCCCAGTATGAAGTCCTCGTTCGCGGCGCCAGCCGGTACCATCGGAAATACGTTCTCATCTTCCGCCACGAAACACTCGACCACGGAAGGGCCGGCCTCGTAACTCAACGCTTCTTCCAGACCCGGAACCAGGTCGTCCTCGCTCGCGACGGTTACGCCCTTACCTCCGTAAGCATCCGTAACTTCGGCGAGAGAAGGCGTACCCTCGTCGATCAACGTTTCTACCAGCCTGTTATCGAAGAAGAGCTGCTGCCACTGTCTGACCATTCCAAGGGAGCCGTTTCTGAGTATTACGACCGTTACGGGAAGCTCTTCCCGGACGGCGGTCGTAAGTTCCTGAATGTTCATCTGGAAGGATCCGTCACCCGTTATCGATACCACCGGCCGGTCGGGAGCCGCGACCTGGGCTCCAATCGCCGCGGGGAAGCCAAAGCCCATCGTGCCCAGCCCACCGCTTGTAATCAGCTGGTTCGGGCGAGAAAAACCGTAACCCTGGGCCGCCCACATCTGGTGCTGACCGACGCCCGTGGTGACGATCGTCTCGTCTCCCGTCATCTGATCCAGCGCTCCGACAACTTTCTGTGGCTTGAGAACGGATTCGTCTCCATTGACTTCCGGCGTATATTTCTCGAACCAGCTTTTTATATCCTTCCACCAGTCATCTACGTCCTTTTTCGCTCCGGTAACTTCGTCCTGGAGCTGAGATAGTACCTGTTTTGCGTCCCCGACCACCGGATAGTCCGGCTTGATGATCTTTCCCATCTCGGCCGGGTCGATGTCGATGTGCGCCACCTCCGCATTCGGCGCGAAGTTGTCGACGTCACCCGTTATTCTGTCGTCAAGTCGAGTCCCGACGGCAAGGAGGAAATCCGACTTCGCTATCGCCTTGTTGGCCGGACCGGATCCGTGCATCCCAACCATGCCGATGAAGTGAGGGTCGCGGGTATCAACGCTTCCCAGACCCATCAGTGAGCTGGATACCGGGAGCTTCATTTCTTCAACAACTCCCATAAGTTCCCCGCTCGCGTCGGCGTGTCCGACTCCACCTCCGACCAGAACCACCGGGCGTTCTGCCTTTTCCAGCTCTTCTGCCAGTTCCGCTACCTCATTTTCGTCGACGCTCCGGCTTCGATCGTAACTCTCGAATTCTTCCAGCTCGGGACCGTTCTCCGGCCAGGTAAGTTCACCCTGCTGAACGTCTTTCGGTAGATCTATGACTATCGGCCCCGGTCGCCCGGAGGTAGCAAGGTGAAAACCTTCCTTAACCGTTCCGGGAACCTCTTCCGGGTCCATAACCAGGTAATTGTGCTTGGTAATCGGATCGCTCATCCCTCTGACGTCAACTTCTTGAAAGGAATCCTGGCCGATCAGCGAGGTCGCAACTTGACCGGTAAACCCGACTACCGGAGCCGAATCCATGTAAGCATTCGCTATTCCGGTCATCAGGTTGGAAGCACCCGGCCCACTCGTGGCAAATACGACGCCGGGCTCGTCCTTTACCCGAGCGTAGGCGTCTGCCGCATGGGCGGCTCCCTGCTCGTGTGTCGTCGTGATGTGCCTGATTTGCTCCGACTTCCCCAGTTCATCGTAAATGGGCATTATGGCTCCGCCAATGATCCCGAAAACCGTATCTACACCCTCTTCCTCTATACCTTTGATCACGGCTCTCGCGCCGGTCATCCTTCTCTCCTGTGGCTTCGAACTTTCCTTCTCGGCTTCTTCCTTCGTAGCCAAAGCTTGGTTTTTATCCTGCGATCGAGACATCAACTATCTCCTCCGAAATACTTTTATTCAAGAATTGCACCTTTATCCGCCCCGGAAACCAGCTTCGCGTACCGGGCCAGAAACTTTCTACCGTAGGTATTTCTTTCGCCATCACTTTCCGTTCTTCTGGAAGCTCTCGCGTTTATCTCTTCCTCGGAAACCTTCAGATCCAGCACGCCGTTCGGGATATCGATCTCAATTTTATCCCCGTCCTCGACCAGGCCGATCGGACCGCCAGCCGCGGCTTCGGGCGCGACGTGGCCAATGGCAGCACCGCGAGTTGCCCCGCTAAACCTGCCGTCGGTGATCAAGGCAACTTTCCCGGCCAGTTCTCCACCACTTATCCTGCTGGTCGGCGTGAGCATTTCTCTCATTCCGGGACCACCTTTTGGTCCCTCGTGCCTTATCACCACGACGTCGCCCGGATCGATTTCCCCGGAATCTATAGCTGCAACCGAGGCCTCTTCCGATTCAAAGACCCGGGCGGGTCCCTGGTGGCGCAACATTCCTTCGTCGACCGCCGTTCTCTTTACGACCCCACCGTCCGGAGCCAGGCTTCCTTTCAGAACTGCTATGGATCCCTCTTCATGAGCCGGGTTCGCGGGGTTCTTTATCACTTCTTCATTTACTTCAACCGATTCTCCCGCGAGTCTCTCGCTCAAGGAGTCGTGTTCCACGACCGAAACCGACTCGTCCAGCTCCTCAACCATTTTACTCATTACTCCTGGTACTCCCCCGGCCCGGTGCAGGTCGGCTACGTCGTGAGAGCCGGCCGGGCTCAATTCGGCCAGGTGTGGCGTGGTTTTTCCGATTCTACCGACGTCGTCCAGGTCAACGGACACGCCAGCTTCCTGGGCGAAGGCGAGCATGTGAAGGACCATGTTCGTCGACCCACCGAGCGCCATCCCGAGCTTCAACCCATTGAAGAAGTTTTCCGGCCGGACGAGTTCCGCCATTGATCTTTCCTCCATCACGTTTCTTACCACCTGTTTCCCGCTTTTCCGAGCAATATTTTTTCTTTCGGTAGAGCGAGAAGGAGCAGTGGCCGCAAATGGCAGGCTCAGCCCCATGGCTTCCGTGATTGATCCCATGGTATTTGCCGTAAACATCCCGGCACAGGAACCGGCCCCGGGACAGGCGTTCCTCTCCAGTTCGAGCAATTCGTCTTCCTCCATCTCTCCTTCTTTCACTTTGGGCACGGCTTCAAAGACGCTGGATAAGTCGACACTATCTCCGTGGAAACAGCCCGACTCCATCGGGCCGCCCGTAACCACGACGGTCGGTAACTGCAACCGGGCAGCGCCGAGCAGCATACCCGGCAGGATTTTGTCACAGGACGCCATGAGAACCAGGCCGTCAAACTGATGGGCAAAACCTTCCAGTTCGACGGAATCCGCGATTATTTCCCGGGAGGGGAGCGAGGCAAACATGCCTTCGTGCCCCATGGCGATCCCGTCGTCCACGGCGATCGTGTTGAACTCAACTGGCGTACCTCCGCCCTGCCGGACACCTTCCTTGACGGATTCGGCCAGTTCGTTCAGGTGGACGTGGCCCGGAACGAACTCGTTGTAGGAATTTGCGATCCCGATTATCGGTTTCTCGATATCACCGTCGGAGAAGCCGGCTGCCCGCATCAACGATCTATGCGGGGCCCTGTCTACGCCTTTCTTTACCTTGTCACTTCTCACTTCAGTTCTCCTGCTCTGCCGCTGCTCGTCAAACCTGTCTCCCTATCCAGCTTTACGAACCTGGAATAATTGCAGCTGCTCTCTTCACAAACCTGCCTTTCAAGCGCCGGAGCCGGGTATCTCGCAGCCACCTGGTGGGCAGATGCCACCATCTTTCCACCACACTTCGGGCAAGTTGTTCCGGAATTAACTTCGCCACCGGTCGTCCTTTCATCTGCAAAAGTCGTACTTTCTTTCAGGCTATCTCGCACGGTAATCGCCTCCCGTTGGGAAATAAGTTTTTCTAAAGAAAACGAAACGAAACTTAAAAGTCGGTTAAGAATTTAGTTATGGTATGTTTTTCTGCAGAAGTGAATGCCCCTAAAGGGGCAGAATAACGACGAGGGTGATAATTAGGGAAACTAATACAAGGCCGGAATTAACGGAAAGAAAGGAGTCGGTCAATACCTCCGTAGAGGTTTCTTGTTCCGACCGGCCCGCAAAGATT
>CAZYCI010000075.1:0-7008 GCA_964645955.1 uncultured Thermotogae bacterium | reverse complement strand
CTCAGGGGAGGTTGAACCAAGCAGTAAGACGAGTTCCCCTTTGGTCGGTAACTCTGTATCCCGGTATCTTGTAACTCCCTCAGAAAGGGTATGGCGGAATTCTCGACATCAAAGTCCGAATCCAATTTATTCTTGAAATCGCGGGGTCTCAGGGTTTATAGAGCTATCAAGTCGTGTTTTTGAGATACCTTGATCAACACACAGGAGGGTGACACCGTAAGAGTCGATCCCCGACACTTCTTCCGGCTGAAGATGCAATTACAATTTAGCCAAAAGGAGATGAAGAAGTGTAAGCTTGTGATTCTTTTTTATAATAAAAGCAGTTCTTGTTCTTAAGCTTCTACTTTTTGCCTGTTTGAGCCATTTGAGCCAGAAGAGGTGTTCGGGTGTTACAGAGAAAGGTAACCAAAATGTTAAAAGGAAGAAATTGCTCTAGAACTCTATTTCTTTAAATTCCTTGTCAACGTGGGGATGTTCTTCGTCCTTATAGGGTTTAAATTTTTTCATCATTTCTTTTCCAAGCTTGTTTTTCGGCATCATTCTCCGAACGGCTTCCTTGATTGGAATCAGGGAGTTCTCATCAAGTAGCTCCCCGTAGGACTTCTCGTGGAGGTTACCAAGGTAGTCCGAGTGGCTGTAGTAGTTTTTCTGCTCCCCTTTATTACCGGTCAGTTTTACGTCTGCGGCATTTACGATTACAACAAAATCTCCGGTATCAACGTGGGGTGTGTAAGTGGGTTTGTGTTTTCCCTGCAGAATAGTCGCGACTCTTGATGCAACCCTTCCCAGCGGCTTGTTCTCAGCGTCTACGATATACCAGTCTCTATCTTCATCAGTTATTTCCTCTTTCTTTGCCATCCATGTATTTTGCATAGTTTACCTCCGAATGTTTTTCCGTGTGAAGTAGTTTTAATTCATACGTTACCCATAAAGTATAAAGATTGTGCGGGGCATTATCGGTAAATTCAAGGGGTGGGGATAAACCAAAAACCGAGGGTAGAACCCCCGGTTATCGGTACTATTTCGCTAGAATAGAAGCAATGCTTACTCGTTCAGAACGATGGTCTCCGAACGTTTCTTGCCGACGGAGACTATCGTTATCGGAACCCCTAACTCGCCTTCAAGGAAGTCTATATAACCCCTTGCGGCCGATGGTAAATCATCGAGATCGTCGGCGTGACTTACGTCTTCGTCCCAGCCCTCGAAGGTAATATAACCGGGATCGCACTTGGCCAGGTCATCCGAAGAAGCCGGAAATTCCGTTATCTTTTCACCGTCAAGATGGTAATGGCTCGCAACTTTGATTTCTTCAAAGCCGGAGAGCACGTCCAGCTTTGTCAGGGCCAGTTCGGTGAAATCGTTGAGTTCGACGGCGTATTTCAGCCCAACCAAATCAAGTGCACCACAGCGCCTTGGCCTGCCGGTTGTAGCACCGTATTCGTCGCCCTTCTCCCTAAGCGCCTTGCCGAATTCGCCTTCGTCTTCCGTCGGCATCGGCCCCTTTCCGACGCGCGTCGTGTAGGCTTTGACGACACCGATCCTGCGATCTACCTTCGTCGGCGATACGCCGGCCCCGGTGCCAATTCCGCCAACTGTCGGGTTGGAGGAAGTCACGAACGGGTACGTACCGAAGTCGATATCCAGCAGCGTCCCCTGGGCGCCCTCGAATATTACCTTTTCGTCCTCGGCTATTGCCTTATTGACAGTCGGCGGGGTACTGATTACGTTGCCGTCCGGAACGAGGTCGCGCAATCTATCCACGACGTCCAGGAACTTGTCTTCTTCGATCCTGTCCAGCTGAGAGGGATCGTTCCAAATCTCTTTCAGCCTTTCCAGTCTGTTCCGGAATCGGTCCTCAAAGTCCGAGCGGAAGAGGTCCTCTATCCGAAAGCCGTTGCGGGCAGCCTTGTCCTCGTAAGTCGGACCGATCCCCCTGCCGGTGGTACCGACCTCCTCCTTCGCCTTTTCCAGTACCTCGACTACCGGATGGAAAGGAGTAATAACATGTGCCCGGGCGCCGAGATAAATATCGGGCTGGATTCCGCGCTTCTCCTGGAGCTGATCCAGTTCCTCCACCAGGCCTTCCGGGTTGATAACCATGCCGGGGCCAAGCAGCACGTTACAACCCTCGTGCAGGCTGGCCGACGGCAGGTGGTGGAACTTGAAAGTCCCTTCCTCGTCTACGACGGTGTGGCCGGCGTTCGGTCCACCGTTAAACCGGACAACCCAGTCGGCGTCCTCGCTTAACATGTCAGCTATCTTTCCTTTCCCTTCGTCTCCCCACTGCGAACCAATAATTGTCAGAGTGTTCATGACTCCTCCTCCGTAAGTTGTAAGTCTAATTCCCGTCCTGCCGGACGAAGTGTGTATAAAAAATTTTTTGAAACCTACTCGGTAAACATTCCCTCGAACCGGATAAGAAATTCCGCAAGCAACTCGTCCCTGTCGACCTCTCCCCCGATAACTTCCTGCATTGTTATCGAGTTTTCCCCCACGTTCTCCGGAATGGCTGACAGGTCGTTATTGACGTTCATCCCGAAACCAACTATGTAGCTCGCGTCATGCTCCTCGATTAGTATACCTGCTATCTTATTTCCTTTTACGACCAGGTCGTTCGGCCGCGATATTTTAGTCTCAACCCCGAAATCAGCCAGTAAATCCCGAAGCATATTTAACGCTTTGACGTAGAACTCCTGGGCGGATCCCTCAAAGGATTCCGCAAGCTTAAAGGAAAACCACAATCCCCCTTCCGGAGAGTACCACCGGGCCGCCCCCCGACCGTGTCCGGATGTCTGCCGCTCGGCCAGGACGATCGTACCGGTAGACAAATCACCCCTGGACCTCAGATAACTGCTGGTCGATTTTAGCTCCTCCCGGTGGACGAATTCCGACCAGAAACCGGACTTCTCAACCTGAGACCTGACTTTCTCCCAGCCACCCAAGGTCTAACCAACCCTTTTCAGCGCGATAGTCGCTTTCTTCCCATTTAAACTCTCCTCGGAAGTAATGTCGGCTTCCGACGGTACCTCCTCGGTGCTGAGCTCTCGGGCAAGAGTTTCCGTTTTTAGGTAATCCGTATATTCCTGAATCGCTCCGTTGATCGCCTGATCTGCCTTACAGTAGAGTTCAATTCTATCCGTGACCTCGAACCCGGCCTCCTTGCGAAGCTGCTGTATCCGTCGGATTAGCTCCCTTACGTAGCCTTCCTGGCGGAGCTCTGCATTTAATTCCACGTTTAAAAGCAGAACGTAGTTATTGTCCTCGACCCGAACGTAGTTCGGCTTCGGTTCGTGGCTGACCTCGACTTCGCCGGCTGTGAGTTCAAAGGACTCTCCGTCGATCTTCAGGCTAAACTTGCCCTGATCCTCGAGTGCCGTCGCTATCAGTTCGGAGTCCTCCTCTTCCACCCTGTCGCCTATCTTTTGGGCATCGGAGCCGAACTTCGGACCGAGCCCGCTGAAGTCGGGCTTTACGACCGGGGCGTAGTACTCGTCCAGCTCTTCTTCAAAAGATACTTCCTTCAAGTTCAGTTCTTCTTTCAGCAGCTGTAATGATTCACCGCTCAGGTCTTTCATATCACCTTTTGGCCGGACTATCAGCTGACTCAAAGGCTGCCTTACCTTGATCTCCGCCCTGTTTCGTGCCTTGCGACCGAGCGCCGTCAGGGACCTGACCTGTCCCATGTGATCCTCGAGCTCTTCGTCCATTTCCGCCTCATCTACCTCAGGCCACTCAGCAAGATGGATGCTCTCCTCGCCGTCGGCCTTCAGGTTGAGGTAAAGCTCCTCGGCCAGAAACGGAGTGAACGGAGCGAACAATTTGCTCAAAGTCAGCAGGGCCTCGTAGAGAGTGTGGTGGGCCGCCAGCTTGTCTCCGGTCGATTCGTCACTCCAGAACCGGTCACGCGAGCAGCGGACGTACCAGTTGCTCAGATCGTCGACGAAGTTCTCTATCGCCGATGTGGCTGCCGGCACGTCGTAGTCGTCCAGCGATTCCGTCACGTACTTCACCGTCCGGTTCATCTTTGACCGGATCCAGCGGTCGAGCAGGGAAAGTTCCAGGTCCGACTCGTCGACCTCCGTCGGGTCGAAGTCGTCTATCTCGGCGTAAAGCGAGAAGAAGTTATAAGTATTACGCAGGGTATCGAGGAACTTGTAAAGGACTTCGCCCGGTCCGTCCTCCTCCAGCCGCCTGGTCTTCCAGGGAGCCGTCGAGGAGAAGAGGTACCAGCGGATGGCGTCCGCCCCGTACTCGTCTATCGTCTCCCAGGGGTCGATGACGTTGCCCTTGCTCTTGCTCATCGCGTTACCGTCCGCGTCAAGGCCGTAACCAGTTACGAGGACGTTCTTGAACGAGGACTGATCGTGCAACAACGTGCTGGTTACGAGCAACGTGTAAAACCAGCCCCGCGTCTGATCCTGGCCCTCGCAGATGAAGTCGGCGGGAAACTGCTCCTGGAACTCCTCCCGGTTCTCGAACGGGTAGTGCTGCTGGGCGGTGTGCATCGAGCCGGAGTCGAACCAGGTATCCAGGACGTGCTCTACCCGCTCCATCTCGCCGCTGCAGTTCGGACAGGTCAACTTGACTTCGTCTATGTAGGGTCGGTGCAGTTCGACTTCTTCGGCCAGCTCCTCGTCCTCGGCGTGCTCGACCAGCTCCTTCCTGCTGCCGATCGCGAGCTGGTGGCCGCAGTCGTCGCAGGTCCAGATGTTGAGCGGAGTCCCCCAGTACCTGTCCCGGCTGAGCGCCCAGTCCTTCAGGTTGTCCAGGAAGTCCCCGAACCGACCGTCCTTCATGTGGTCGGGGTGCCAGTTTATCTTCTGGTTTTCCGCGATTATCTCTTCTTTTCGCTTCGTCGTTTCTATGTACCAGGAATCCAGGGCAAAGTAAAGCAGCGGAGTGTCGCAGCGCCAGCAGAACGGGTACTCGTGTTCGTAGGTATCGTGCCTGAGCAGGACTCCGGACTTCTCCAGGTCCTCGACTATTTTTTCGTCGGCCTCCTTGACGAATTCGCCTTCGGCCAGCGGGAACTCGGAGGTGAATTTACCGTTCAAATCCAGCGGCTGGACAAAAGGTACCCCCTTCGCTTCACCCAGTTCTGCGTCTTCTTCACCGAAGGAGGGGGCGACGTGAACCACGCCCGTCCCTTCGTCCAGGGTGACGAAATCGGCGTCGTGAACCTCGTAAGCACCGGCTTCGTCGGACAACCTGTACGGTGGCTGGTAACTGAGCCCAATCAATTCTTCGCCGCTGAACTCTTCCAGGACCTCGTAATCCGGTCCGAGAACCTCGTCCAGCAGGGCCTTGGCCATTATCAGCCGCTCGCCGTCTGCCTCGACTTCGGCGTACCAGAGCTCGTCACTTACGGCGAGAGCGGTATTGGACGGTATCGTCCACGGGGTAGTCGTCCAGGCAAGTAGTTTCCTCTCTTCTTCACCTTCAATCGGAAACTTGACGTATATCGACGGATCCTCAGTCAGTTCATAGCCCTGAGCGACCTCGTGGGAGGAAAGGCCGGTACCACAGCGCGGGCAGTAAGGCAGGACCTTGTGCCCCTTGTATAGCAGGCCCTGTTCCCAGATGTTCTTCAGTTCCCACCACAGGGTCTCGATGTAATCGTCTTCGTAGGTAATGTAGGGGTCGTCCAGGTCGATCCAGAATCCCATGCGCTCGATCATCTTTTCCCACTCGGACTTGTACTCCCAGACGCTTTCCTTGCACTTTTCGACGAACTTCTCTATTCCGTACTCCTCGATCTCTTCCTTGTTCTCCAGCCCTAGGTCCTTCTCCACTTCAAGCTCGACCGGGAGGCCGTGCGTATCCCAGCCACCCTTGCGCTCGACGTGGTAGCCCTGCATCGTCTTGTATCGCGGAAAGAGGTCCTTGTAGACTCGTGCCATCAGGTGGCCGAAGTGGGGTTTACCGTTGGCCGTCGGCGGGCCTTCGTAGAAGACCCACTCCTCGTTTTCCTCGTTCTGATCCACGCTCCGCTGAAAGATTTCCTCCTCTTCCCAGAAATTCATTATTTCTTTTTCACGTTCCAGAGGATCTTCCGTCAAATCACCGTATCTCGGCATAACTACCTCCAACCTGGGTTATGTTTTTGAATTTCTTTTGCCCATTCAATCAATAATTTCGTTCATAGTTGTTCTAAAAAGCTAAACCCGTATTTCCTGGATTTAGCCAGAAGTCCAAAGATAGCAAAATCCGCAATTAAAAACAAAACCTATTCAGGAAAAACGACCCCTTAAAAATCAGACTATCCGGAAACTCAAAATAAAGTCAAAACGTTAAGTAACCGAATTACTAAAGTAGTCGCGGAGTCCTATCGAGAAGTAAAAGAGGTCTATTCTCCATAGCTGACAATAAATCCGAAAAATAATATAGGATTAGAAATCCCAAATCAATCCAGCGGGGATCGAGATTTAAGCTTCGAAATCTATCTCGATCGAAAAAGGAACCAGGGAGTTTAATCTAGATTAAACTTATATTTAACTTGATTAATTTTTTAGGGGAGATTTTGCGGTTATAATTAGGTCTGAAAACTGGTCTTACTGATTTCACCTAACTCATGAAAGAGATCGATTTCAATTCTGAAAATAAAGAGGGTAAAGATTTAAACGATAAACAGCTCGAGTTTACGTTTTAGCACAGAAAAAATCATGAAGGGCATTTATTGTGGAATTTCTGGTTCTAATTCATTTCTTCGCAGATTTATCGAGTTACTTATTTTAAGATTTTGCTGGGCCTACAACTGAAATATTATAACGAGAATAATGAATAGTTGGCTGATTTTTTTAGCAACGATTCCTGTTCTGATTTTAGCCTGTACTATTCCTCTTTTACCCATGGTTATATATCTAACCGATTATTCCATCTATGATTATCTCCACCGGATAAGAACACGTATACCTGTTCTTATAGTTCTTTCAATCTTGATTGCAGCCATTGATTCCGGATACATCAATTTTCCCCTATTTAGCGAGGAGAGTCTGCCAATCGGTTTCT
>CAZYCI010000074.1:1935-7011 GCA_964645955.1 uncultured Thermotogae bacterium | reverse complement strand
AGGTGACAAGGATGACACGAATCGGGAAGCGGTCGCCGTCGGGTCGATAGAGATGAAGGATGAGACCAGGGAAAAGGTTCTGAACGGTGAGCTGGTGAAAGGTAACGTACTATCCGTAGCTCGCACCGCCGGAATCATGGCGGCCAAACGGACCTCGGATCTCTTGCCTCTGTGTCACCCGCTACCAATCAACAACGTAGAGGTAGATATAGAGTCCGGTGATACCGGTCTTTCAGTCGAGGTCAGCGTAAATTATCGCGGTAAAACCGGAGTGGAAATGGAAGCCCTAACGGGCTGTTCAGTCGCCCTGCTGACGATATACGATATGGTGAAGAACGAGGAGAGGGGCATGGTCCTCAGTGAAGTCAAGTTAATGGAAAAATCGGGAGGTCGTAGTGGACACTGGAAGAGACAGCAATGAGCTAGCGGAATTGACTTCGATAAACACCAGCAAGGTGAAGGGTGAGGTAAAGACTCCGGTTCCCGAAGTCAGGGTTATTAAGGACCACGGGATCGAGGGAGACGTTCATGCCGGCTCTCCCGTGAAGCAGGTTAGCCTGCTCGACAGCTCCGAGATCCGGGCGATGGAGAATAGAACCGGGGTAGACCTCAATCCGGGAGATTTCGCGGAGAACCTGACCACTTCTGGTCTGGATATTGATTCCTTTGCGGAAGGTGATAGGTTGAGGGTAGCGGATGACGTCCTGCTTGAGGTTTCTCAGATCGGGAAGACCTGTCACGAGGATTGTGCCGTCAAGGAAAAGACCGGAGAATGTATCATGCCCCAGAAGGGCCTGTTTTTTAAGGTCCTCGAAGGAGGGGAGATCTCTCAGGGTGATCCGGTTGAGCCGGTGAATAAGGAGGGCTAGCGTGGGGCACGAAGGGTTGGAGAAATCCGAGATCCTCTGCGAGGTCGTAACGGTAAGCAGCAGCAGGACTGAGGATACCGATGAGAGTGGTCAGAGGATCGTTGCATTGCTGCGCGCCGATGGGCACGAGGTCGTCGAAAAGGCGTTAATACCGGATGATACCTCCAAGGTGGAGGATCGGATCCGGGCCGCCGTATCAAGTGAGGTCAGGGTCCTGGTACTCACCGGCGGTACCGGCCTGTCGAGTAGTGATCAGACTGTAGACGTACTGGCAGAACTTGAGGACAGGGAACTGCCCGGCTTTGGCGAGAAATTTCGTTCTTTAAGCTTCGAGGACATCGGGACGAGGGCAATTCTGTCTCGAGCTCGGGCTTCACTGGCCGGAGATACGCTAATATTTGCCCTGCCCGGTTCGACCGGGGCCGTCGAACTCGCGATGAACGAGCTGATATTGCCGACTATCGGTCACGCCCTTTACGAGATAGACAAGGAGGAGAGATGAAGGACGGTCACGGACGAAAAATAAACTACCTCAGGCTCTCGGTGACGGACAGGTGTAATTTTCGGTGTCAGTACTGCATGCCCGCGGGCGGCATCGAGAAGACATCCCACGACGATATTCTTACTTTCGAGGAGATAGTCAGGTTAATTAGAGCCGCTGCGAACCTGGGAGTAAAGAAAGTCAGGTTGACCGGAGGGGAACCTCTCGCCAGGAAGGACCTGCCCCGACTGGTCGAAATGATAGATGAAATTGCCGGTATAAAGGATCTGTCGATGACCACGAACGGTTCGCGGCTGGGAGACCTTGCCGGCAAGCTATCCCGTGCGGGGCTCGACCGGGTCAATATCAGCCTGGATTCCGTCCACCCGGAGACGTTCTCGGAGATCACCAGGGGTGGGGATCTGAACGAAGTACTGAGCGGGATCAGTGCGGCGAAGCAAGCCGAACTGGATCCGGTCAAGCTGAATACAGTGATAATGAAAGGGTTAAACGAAGCAGAGGTTACCGATCTGATCGAATTTGCCGTCCGCGAGGAACTGACCTTGCGGTTTATAGAATTGATGCCGATGGGGGAAGCGTCCGATAGGTCGATCGAACCCCTCCCGCTCGGGAAAGTAAGGGAAGCGGTAAAGGAAGACTGGGAGCTGAAGCGAATTTCCGGACCAAAGGGCAACGGTCCCGCCAGGTATTTTAGGGTTAAAAGGGACGGATTGGAGGGCGAGGTCGGGTTTATCTTCCCAATAAGCAAGAGTTTCTGTGCGGGTTGTAACAGGTTGCGGGTCACGGCACAGGGAAGCGTCAGGCCGTGCCTGGCTCGGGATGAAGAATACGGGCTTGAAATCGAGGACGATACGACCGTCACGGAGCTCGAGGACCGTTTGAGCGAGATAATAAAGAAGAAGCCCTATGGTCATCAGTGGGAAGATGAGAGGGAAACTACCGGGGAAATGTCGGAGATAGGTGGTTGATTATGAAGGAAAAGGGGTTTAAGGACCTCGTTCGGGTCGATGAAGCACGAGAGAAGTTTTTCTCCCCCGTAGAGCCGCTCGATAGAACCGAAGAACTTCCTCTTCCCGAAGCCGACGGCCGTATTTCTCCGGAAGATATCCTTGCCCCGCGTCCTGCTCCCCACTACCGAAGAGCTGCTATGGACGGGTTTGCCGTCCGGGCTGCCGATACCTTTGGCGCGAGCCAGACGTCTCCTAACAGGTTGACGGTAGGGGAATTGGTTCGAGAAGGTGTTGCAGTTCCGGTCCATACCGGAGGGCACGTGCCGGACGAAGCCGACGGCGTATTGAAGATCGAGGTTACCAGAAGACAGGACGAGAGCCTGGACGTATATTCGGCTATAGCTCCGGGTGACAACGTCAGTCCGGTCGGGGAAGACGTGGAGAAAGGGGACGTTCTTATAGAGAAGGGGTCCAAAATTCAGCCCTCAGTTCTCGGGTTGTTGCGGTCGCTTGGGTTGGAGACGCTAAAGGTGGTGGCCAAGCCGGAAGTTACGGTCGTGCCAACCGGCGAAGAGCTTGTTTCGCCGGGTGAGGAACCCGGTCCAGGGGAAACCGTCCAGTCGAACGGGATTATGATATCGAGTTGCGTCCGGAGATGGGGCGGGGATCCGAATGAGCGGGAGGTTTTGAGCGACCAGCCGGAGGATCTTCGCACCGCGCTAAATATCGGAGTGGATGAATCGGACGCGGTTGTCTTTACCGGTGGTAGTTCGGTCGGTCGGAGGGACAGGATAGTGGGTGTCCTCGAGGATGAAGGAGAGGTCCTAATTCACGGTGTAGCCGTACAGCCCGGTAAGCCTGTTGCTCTGGCTCTGGTTAAGGAGATACCTGTTATCGCCCTGCCCGGATATCCCGTAGCCGCTCTTGCCGACGCTTATTTCTTCTTAAAGCCACTGATCCAACACTTAACGGAAGCTAAATCGGAGGATAAGACGGCCACCGTTCGTCTGGCCAGGAAAATATCGTCGAAGCTGGGCCGGTTGAGCCTGGTCAGGGTAAAGGTCGAGAATGGCGAAGCCCACCCGATCCGAGTTGCGGGCTCGGGCGTCTTATCCAGCGTGACGCGTAGCGACGGGTTCGTTCTCGTACCTGAAGATTCCGAAGGCATCGCGGCCGGAGAAACGGTAGAGTTACATCACTGGGGGTAAATAGTGAGGAAGGAGTTTCGAGATCTGATTGATCCGGACGAATTTAGAGAGTTGATTCGGGATTTTGACCTAAAAAAAACCAAAAGAAGCCTGCCACTTGATGCCGCGCTCGGGGAAGTTGCCGCCGGTAACGTCTACGCCCGCTCGGACGTCCCCCCGTTTAGCAGGTCTCTGATGGATGGTTACGCCGTGGTGGCATCAGATACGTACGGGGCGGACGAGGAAAACCCGAAGCGGGTGGAAATCGCTGGAGAGGTCGAAATCGGTCAATCGTCCTCGCTAACAGTTGAAGAAGGAAAGGCGCTGGAAATACCGACCGGAGCCGCAATTCCGGCGGGAGCCAATGCCGTTGTAATGGTTGAGGATACGGGTCGAGAAGGAGATGAACTACTGATTAGATCGTCCGTGGTTCCGGGCGAGAACGTCCTTTCCGCGGGAACGGATATCGCGACCGGAGACCTGATTATCAGGCGAGGAGAAGTGCTAACCCCGCTTCGAATAGCGGAACTGGCAGGGTCCGGGCTGGACGAGGTAGAGGTCTACCGACCGCCCGCAGCAGGGATCATTTCCACCGGGCCCGAACTGGTACCGCCGGGCGGAGAGTTACCGGAATCGAAGATCTACGACGTGAATACTTCCCTTTTGTTAACCGGCGTCCGGGAGGCCGGTGGTCGGGCTTCGGGGCTAGGTATCGTAAACGACGATCTGGAAAAGATGGACCAACTTATCGAGCGTGGCCTCGAAAAGTACGATATTTTGATATCCTCCGGTAGCACGAGCGCCGGTCCCCACGATATGGTATACGATGTCCTCGAAGATAAAGGGGAGTTACTTGCCCACGGCGTGAAGATAAAGCCCGGTAAACCCACCGTTCTTGCCGATCTGGACGGGACCCCCTTCTTTGGTCTGCCCGGGAACCCGTCTTCCGCTTACGTCGTCTTCACCAATTTCATTGCCCCTTTCATTAGGAGGCTTGTCGGTAAACAAAAATCGGAAGCTCCTTCTCTTTCAGCCAGCTTGACGGAGAGGACGACTTCCGAGGGAGGGCGGACCGAACAGAAGTTCGTCGGAATAGTCGATCGAGACGAAGGGAAGCGGGCTTACCCGATTAACAAGGTCAGCGGGGCTGTTACCTTACTGTCCCAGGCCGACGGTTACGTAACGATTCCAGAAGGGGTAAACTACCTGGAGCGGGACCAGGAAGTCCAGGTTACTCCATTGACGGAGGACCCGGAGTTGCCCGAAATCCTTTTGATCGGGAGCAACTGTGTCGGATTGAACAGGTTACTGGAACTGCTGCCCTTCAAAACCCGGTCGCTCAGCCGGGGGTCGATAGGCGGCGTGGAAGCCATAAGCAACGGATTGGCCGACGTAGCGGGAGTTCACATATGGGACGAGAACGGTTATAACGTCCCTTTTCTAAAGGCGCGGGAGGTTAAGGGCGTCAAGCTTCTGGAAGGGTACAAAAGGGAGCAGGGCTTGATCCTTCAACCAGGGAACCCGAAGGGCGTAGGTTCGATCGAGGACTTGATAGAGAAGGAAGTCCG
>CAZYCI010000074.1:0-1835 GCA_964645955.1 uncultured Thermotogae bacterium | reverse complement strand
ATAGCAATTCTCTGTGGCGGCGATTCCAGCCGCTTCGGGGCGGACAAGACCCGAGCCGAGATAGACGGCGTTCCTCTTTACAGGCGCAGCTGGAATAAGCTCGAGCCAAAAAGCGACGACGTCTTCCTGCAGGTCGCACCTGACGACGAGTACGACCTGAAAAGCTATCCGGACCTCTACAAAGATGGGGGGGCACTTGGTGCTATCTATTCGGCCCTCGCACACGCCAGACACAACTGGCTCTTCGTTTCCGCATGTGATTTGCCGTACCTGAATCCTCGGATCGTGGACGAACTGTACTCGGAAGCAGAAGAGGAGACTGAGGTAGTGATTCCTCGGTGGGACAACGGGTACCTGGAACCTCTTGTCGCGATGTATCACGGTAGAGTAAAAGGACAGCTCGAAGAAATCCTGGCCTCCGGGTCCAGGAAGATAACTTATTTTCTCGATCGATTAAATAACGTGCAGGAAGTCTCAATTGATCGACTCGTTGAAAAAGGGAAAATTACCCGGAGGTGTTTTTACAACGTCAATACCCGAGAGGATTTTGAGAAACTTGATACCATCTGATTTTTCGCACTGGTTTGGTGATCTTTTAAAAATTCAGGTTATTGAGGTTTGAGGGAGCGGTTTCGAAAAAAATATATTCCCTCCCCGGAAAACGGGGAGGGAATGAATGAGTTAGCTTAACCTTTCCAGCTTAACTGCAGCCACCTTTAGTTCGGGTATCTTGGCGATCGGATCCAGCACGGAGTTTGTCAATCTATTGGCGGCGGCTTCCGCGAAGTGGAATGGAATGAAGACCGTACCTTCCGGAACTCTATCCGTTATCTTGGTTTTTATTTCGATCGCTCCCCTGCGGGAACTTACCTTGACTTCATCTCCTTCTTCGACTTCCATAGAATCAGCATCGGCGGGGTTGACTTCCACGTAGGCTTCCGGTACCAGCTCGTCCAGACCTCTGGAGCGGCCCGTCATCGAGCGCGTGTGGAAGTGATAGTACATCCGCCCGGTGGTCAGGGTCATCGGATAGTCCTCGTCCGGGGTCTCGGCCGGTTCCCGGTAGCTGATAGCGTGAAACTTGCCCTTACCCCGGCTGAACTCTCCTTCGTGGAGGAACTTGGTCCCCGGATCGTCCTCGTCGCGGCACGGCCACTGTAGCCCAGCCTTGTCCTCGACTCTGTCGGAGGTAATTCCACCGTAGATCGGCGTTACCTCAGTTATCTCGTCCGTTATCTCCATGGCCGAGTCGTAGTCCATCGGGTAGCCGAGCCTGGTGCTCAGTTCGGAGATGATTTCCCAGTCCGTTCGGGTATTGCCTTTTGGCTCGATCGCCCGGTTTAGCTTCTGTATCCTTCTCTCGGAGTTCGTGAAAGTGCCTTCTGATTCCAGGAAACTGGCGGCGGGGAGAACGACGTCGGCGTATTCCGCCGTTTCCGTCAGGAAGATGTCCTGGACGGCAAGGAAGTCAAGTTCTTCCAGGGCTTCCTCGACGTGACCGATGTCGGGATCACTGACCATCGGGTTTTCGCCCATGATGTACATGCCGCGTACGTCACCTTCTCCGGCGGCGTTCATCATCTCAACCACGGTCAGACCGGGTTGGGGTGACTGGTCAACGCCCCAGGCCTCCTCGAACTTTTCCTGGTTTTCCGCGACGTCGACGTTCTGGTAGCCCGGGTAAACGTTCGGCAAAGCTCCGAGGTCGCAGGCTCCCTGGACGTTGTTTTGACCTCTCAGGGGGTTGACACCTGTCGATTCCTTTCCGACGTTACCCGTGACCATTGCCAGGTTGGCGACCGAGAGGACGTTGTCGGTGCCGTGACTGTGCTGGG
>CAZYCI010000073.1:0-7035 GCA_964645955.1 uncultured Thermotogae bacterium | reverse complement strand
CACCGGCCAAAATGATTGACAAAGAAAGCGTAAAACACGTAGAAGACCTCGCCGAACTAAGTCTGACCGAATCCGAGCGGGAAGAACTTACGGAAGATCTCGCCGATATCATAGAGTACGTCAACAAGCTACAGGAACTGGACACGGAGGAAGTAAGACCTCTACGACACATTCTGGAGGTTCAAAACGTCCTAAGAGAAGACGAAGAAAGGGAGAAACTTCCCAGAGATGAGGTTTTTAAAAACGCACCGGCAAAAAAAGATAACTTCTTTCAGGTTCCGCCGGTGATAGATCGAGATTAGGGAAACAGGGCCTTACTTCTCTTCCGAATAGACGTAAGTCCCTATTTCTTCTCCGTTCAAAGCGGCCCGCGTGTTACCTTCCTTGAACAGATCGTAAACTACCATAGGAATACCGGTCTGGCGACATATGTTTGCGGCGGTAAGATCGATGACACCGAGTTCGCCTTCGGTGATTTCCCGGTAAGTCACTTCCGAGAGAAACCGGGCCTCACCGCGAGCAGGATCTTCGGAGTAAACCCCCTCAACGTCCGTCCCTTTCAGGATCAAATCGGCCCCGATCTCGCCCGCACGGAGAGCTGCGGCGCTATCGGTGGTGAAATAGGGGTTACCCGTACCGCCGGCGAAGATAACAACGCCACCGTCTTTAAGATAGGATTCAGCTCGATCCGCGTTGACCGGCTCTGCGACACGATCAACCGGCAAGCCGGACTGAAGTAAAACCGGCGTGCCGGATTCCTGCAACCGATCCCTTAATACTACCCCGTTCACTATCGTCGCAATCATTCCGGCCATGTCGCCGGCGGTCCTACCGAGTATTTTCTGCTCGGCCCCTCGCAGTATATTCCCACCCCCGATTACCAGAGCAACCTCAATTCCGGTATCCAGCGCGGCTTGAACCCTTTCCCGAATGAATTCGATAGAATCCGGATCAAGCGGATTATCGACGCCGAATCCAGCGCCTGATACCTTCAACAGCGCTCTGTTGGGTTTGAACCTTGGAGGTGGGGACGTCGAAGAACTCAATCTAGCTGATTTTACCTCACTATACCAACCCGGGCCTTACCTGGTTGGTGGACTTTACGGGGATTACGGTGTCGTAATCTACTCCTCTTCTTCCTCGTCTTCCTCATCCGCACCCACGTCGAACCGGGCAAACCTGGTGATCTCAATTTCCTCGTTGACCTTTGCGGAAAGTTCACCCATTATTTCCTCGATGGTCTTGTCCGTGTCCTTGACGGACTCCTGTTCCAGCAGGCAGATTTCCCCGTAGTACTTATCCATCTTTCCTTCTACGATGTCGTCTATCACGTGGTCCGGCTTGCCTTCTTCCTTTGCCTGCTTTCTGTAGACTTCTTCTTCCTCTTCAACTACTTCAGCCGGAACGTCGTCCCTGGATACGTATTCGGGAGAGGCAGCGGCAACCTGGAGTGAAACGGTATCGACGAAATCCTGAAACTCGTCGCTATTGGCAGTAAAGTCGGTCTGGCACTTGACTTCTACCAGGACTCCTACTTTTCCGTCGTGGTGAATATAGGACCCTACTCTTCCTTCACCAGATTGAAGCTTGCCCTCGGACATTTCCATGCCCTGTTCTCGTAACGACTGCTTTGCTTCCTCCATGTCACCGTCGGCTTCCTGGAGGGCGCGCTTACAGTCCATTATCCCTACGCCGGTCTCCTCTCTTAACTTCTTTACCTCTTCGGTGGTTATTGCCATTTAATATGTCCTCCTTGCAAAGTATGAATATCTACCTTAGGCCGAAGCACCTTCTACTTCCGCGCCTTCTTCTACTTCGTCTTCGTCGGCTTCTTCGGTATTCGTTTCCGATTCAGTTTCTTTATCCTCGGTTGCTTCAGTTTCTTCCTTTTCCTCTTCCTCGGAACTCTCTTCCTCGAGGGAACGGTCGGCACCCTCGCGACCCTCGATAACGGCGTCAGCAAGACGAGTAGTCAGTAACCGGGTTGCTTTTATCGCGTCATCGTTCCCCGGTATCGGGTAATCTATAAGGTCGGGATCACAGTTCGTATCCGTAATGGCGATAACCGGAATATCCAGTATTCTCGCTTCGTGAACGGCAATCTCCTCTGTTTCCGGATCGATAACGTAAATTATATCCGGCGGTTCCTCCATATCCCTAATTCCATCGTAATTCCGCTTCTTCTTCTTCAATTCCCTGCGCAGCTTGACTACTTCCTTGTTCGGTAGCTGTTCGAAGGTTCCGTCTTCCTCCATCCTTTCCAGCTTTATCATTCGATCAACGCTGTTCCGAATGGTGTCGAAATTGGTTAAGGTCCCTCCCAACCAGCGATGGTTGACGTAGTGGGCCCCGCAACGCTTCCCCTGTTTCTCGATTATGTTCTGTACCTGTCGCTTTGTCCCAACAAAGAGAATCTCGGCGCCATTTCTTACCTCGTCTCGAACGAACTCGTAGGTCTTCTCGAATAGTGCCTGAGTCGTCTCGAGATCGATTATGTGAATCCCTTTCCGCTCCATAAAAATGTAGTCTTCCATCTTGGGATTCCAGCGCTGAGTCCTATGCCCAAAGTGGACACCTGTCTCTAAAAGCTCCTTCATAGTTAAGAGTTCCACATCTTTTCCTCCTTTATCGATGATCTCTCGAACTGTTCTTCGATCTCTCGAAGGTAGGTGATTATACCAGAATATCCGCTACTCCTTCAAGGCAAGCAGCTATAGTTGCCTGCTCAAGTCTGACTCGAGGCCATTTTCAGGGGGCAGTTAAGGTCAAAGAATGCCAAAATATATGGCATAAGGAGTTAGCTGGCAAAAGTCCATATAAAAAAGGACCTATTTGCTCTTGAGCAAATAGGTCCGTGATCAATTGTGGTAATATTGATCGCTATAAGAGTAATTTAATTCAGTAAAGACTGTAACTTTTCCTTGTTGAAGCCAACGACTATCTCCCCGTCGATGTCGATAACCGGGGTACCCCTTTGCCCTGATTTCTCAATCATTTCCTTTGCCTTCTTTCGGTTCTCGGAAACGTCGTAATCCGTATAGGAAATATCGTTCTCGTCGAAGTAATCCTTTGCGGCACTGCAGTATGGACACGAAGGAGTAGTATAGATGGTTACGTTCTGATCAGTCATCCTAGGTCACCTCCTGAGTTTTGTAATAATACTTCTGGGTTGACGCCCATATTTTTCAATAGGTCGTAGTTAATATCATAACAGTACTTTATCCCATCTTTGTTCTTCTTGAGAATACCTGCCTGAGTCAGCTTCGAAAGATGGTAAGATATATCGGGCTGGCTGAGTTCCAGTTCGCTAGAAATCTCCTTGGCACAGATGTTGTCGTGTTCCAGTACGAGAGACAAGATATTTAGTCGCTGGGAACTAGCCAGTGCTTTAAACACGGACTCTACTTCCTTTAAATCTACAGCCAATTCTTTTTTCATAAATATCTTCCTCGCTTAAGTATAATTAGGGGAAACAGGTTTGTCAATATTTAAAATTTTAAAATATTTATCCCAATAGTATTTCCCTCAGCCGCTTCCAGACTGCAATATTCTAGAAGGGGAACTCCAGAAGTTAAGAACTGAACCTCATTCTCAGGTCAGCAACCCTGGCTCCTTCCTCCGAAGCAATAACGGGGTTTAAATCCAGTTCCTCTACCTCGGGAAAATCAGAGGCAAACTTCGATACCCGTTGAACTATATCCACTAGAGCATCTATTTCAACCCCCTGGTTTCCCCTGGCTCCTTTCAGTATCGGATAGGCATTTATCGATTCCACCATCTCTTTTGCCCTTCTCTCCGATACAGGAGCGACCCCGTAGGAAACGTCCTGAAGCACTTCTACGTAGATACCGCCGAGGCCAAACATGAGCAAGGGGCCGAACTGGGGATCTCGCTTCATTCCGACAATTACCTCCTGTCCTTCCCGCATTTCTTGAACCCGAATCCCGTTTATATCGGCATCAGGACGACTTTTCTCTAGCGTTTTTATCATATTCCGGTACTCTTTTTCCACCTCACCATCCTTCACGCCGAGCTTAACGCCGCCCGCGTCGGACTTGTGAACTATTTGAGGTGAATCAACTTTCAGGACCACTTCTAATTCTTTCCGACCCGCCAGGCTGGCTGCTTCCTCGGCCGTTTGAGCGATATCGGCACTTACAGTAGGAATTCCGTAATCCTCCAGTACCTCGAGCCCGGACAGACCTATAACGTCCGTGCCCGTTTCCCTGGCTTCAGCGAGCTTTTCCGCCGCACCTTCTTTATTGACAGAAAAACGTTCGGCCGAGGAAATTCCGCTCTTCTGGATGTCGCCGTACTTGACGAGGGCGGAAAGCGCCCTGACCGCCCGGGCAGGGTCAAAATAATTGGGAACTCCCGCCTTTTCCAGTCGCTCCCTCGCTTTCGGTTCGAGCTGGCCACCCATGAGCGAGCCGACGATCGGTTTATCAGTTTCGTCCCTTGCTTCGGAAATTATTTCGGCAAGTTCGGGATAGGAAAATATTGCGGCCGGCGCGGACATGGCAAGTACCGACCCGACGTTGTCGTCCTCTATCATGTACTGCAGCGCTTCTCGGTAGTCGTCCTCGTCCGCTTTTCCTGTCAGGTCTATCGGGTTCTTTCTCGAGGCCAGCGACGATAGCACCCCTTCCAGCTTTTCCAGGGTCGTATCCTCCAACTCGGCCAGCTCCAGGCCGTATTCTCCCAGCGCGTCGGTAGCCATCACTCCCGGCCCTCCGGCATTGGTCAGTATCCCCACTTTCTTGTTCTTTGGCGGTTTCTGGTGAGCCAGGATGGATCCGAAATCAAACAGCTCTTCTATATCCTCCGCTCGGATCACGCCGCTCTGGGAGAAGGCAGCATCGTAGGCATCGTCGCTTCCAGTTATGGTTCCGGTATGGGAGGCAGCCGCGCTTGCCCCTTCGTCAGTTCGGCCCGATTTAACGACCACCATGGGCGTATCCTTCGTCACTTCCCGGGCGACCCTGATGAATTTGGAACCGCGATCGATACCCTCAAGGTACGCAAGAATTACGTCGGTATTATCGTCCCTGTTCCACTCCTCAATCAAATCGATCTCGTCCAGTACCGCCTTGTTTCCCAGGGAAACGAAGTGGTTAAAACCCATGCCGGATTCGTTGGCCCAGTCCAGGACGGCGGTACAGAAGGCCCCGCTCTGACTCATGAAGGATATGTTGCCGGGGAGCGCCATTTCCTGGGCAAAAGTCGCATTGAGGTTGGAACCCGTTGAAATCACGCCGATGGCATTGGGGCCAATCACGTTCATCCCGTTCTCCCGAGCTATCTCGGCAAGCTGCTCCTCGAGCTCCGCCCCTCTCTCGCCTATCTCCTTGAACCCACCACTGACAACTATGGCGTCCTTGATTCCGGACTCCGAACACTCCGCTAGCACGTCGGGAACCAAGCCCGCGGGAACTGCAATCACGGCCAGATCGATTTCACCGGGTACTTCCGTCACGCTATCGTAGCACTTCAGTCCGTCAATTTTTTCGGCATTCGGGTTTACCGGGAAAACGTCCCCTTCGAAACTTTCCAGTAAATTGGTCAGGACCTCACGCCCCACCTGGCCTTCTTCCCTGCTTGCTCCAATTACAACAACCGATTTGGGATGAAATAGTTTGTCGAGGCTCACTTTACCCCTCCTGAAAACCCCTCGATATAGAATAATTGTGCAAAAAAAGGGACTTTCTCTCAACAATTCCGACCTCCGGACCTCTGTAATCCATTGAAAAAGCGTACCTGATTAAGTAACCTGAGTTGTCGGAGGAAAAATTATGCTTGATATAATCAGCGAAATACCGGAGATTCGGGAAGAGTACGAACGCCTGGAAGAGAAGATGCAGAGCCCGGACGTGATGGAAGGCAGCAAGTACCAGCAAGTCTCGCAAAAATACTCAAAGGTAAAGGACGTACTGAAACTCGCCGAGGAACTGGAAGAAGTCACGAAAAGGGTGGAGGAAAACGAGGAAATGCTCGAGGCGGAAGACGAAGAGGAAATGATCAATCTGATCCAGGACGAACTCGCCGAGAACAGGGAGGAAAAGGAACGTCTCCAGGAAAAGATAAAGGACCTGTTGATGCCGCAACCGGAAGAGGACAAGAAAAACGCCATAGTGGAAATAAGGTCCGGCGCCGGCGGTGACGAATCGGCCCTCTTTGCAGCCGACTTACTCAGATTATACCAGAGGTACGCCGAGAAGAAGGGCTACAAAGTCGAAACCCTGGAAAACAATCCAACTTCCATTGGCGGATTTACGCTGGTTTCCGTGGCGATTGAGGGTGAAAACGCCTACGGAAAGCTCAAATACGAGAGCGGCGTCCACAGGGTTCAGCGCGTTCCGGAGACGGAATCCTCCGGCAGAATTCATACTTCTACAGCCACGGTAGCGGTGTTACCGGAGGCTGAAGAAATCGACGTCGAAATAAACAAGAACGACGTGCGCATTGACACATTTCGCTCATCCGGTCCGGGAGGCCAGCACGCCAACGTGACCGATTCCGCGGTACGGATGATTCACGAGCCAACGGGGATAGAGGTCCAGTGCCAGGACGAAAGCTCGCAGCACAAGAACAGGAAGAAAGCCTGGCGTGTACTCCGTTCCCGCTACCAGGAGAAGATCGAAGAAAAAAGAGCGGAAAAGCGTGACAGCAAGCGAAGGGGACAGATCGGCCAGGGACAGAGAAGCGAGAAAATTCGCACCTACAACTTCCGCCAGAACAGGGTAACGGATCACAGAATTAACTATACCACCCACAACCTCGAGGCGATCATGGAAGGGGAAATCGACGAACTGATAGCCAAGCTGGAAGAAGCGGAAAAGGAAGAGATGCTGGAAAACCAGGGAATTTCCGAACTGTTAAGTGTCAGTTAAAACGGACTTTTATCGCTGGAATCTCCGTTCTCCAGACGTCTAGAAGCGGTTCAACCTTGAAAATGAAATTTTAAGGCAATAGAATAATCTGGCATGGGTCTATAGCTCAGTTGGTCAGAGCGCACGCCTGATAAGCGTGAGGTCC
>CAZYCI010000072.1:0-7068 GCA_964645955.1 uncultured Thermotogae bacterium | reverse complement strand
GAGAACTATACGTACCCCGAAGCGGTAGAGAAGTACGAAAGTCTCGAAGACTGCCGTGACGAAGTCGACTGGGAACTAATAGGCCACCTGCAGAAGAACGACATCAACAAGGCATTGCCGATCTTCGACAGGATCCAGACCGTCGAGTCGGTTTCCAAAGCACAACATATAGACAAGAGGGTCGAAAAGGCGGGTAAGGAAGTGATGCCGGTACTGATCGAGGTGAACAGCGGAGAGGAGGAGAACAAGTACGGCGTAGAGCCAACTGAGGCGGCGCTGAAGGAGCTGATCGACGGGATCGGGGAACTGAGTCACCTCCGCCTGGAAGGCTTGATGACGATGGGACCCTATACCGGCGATCCGGAGGACGCGCGACCCTACTTCGAAGTAACACGCCGGTTATTTGAATCCGGAAAGGATATGGTGAACGGTGACGATAAAATGGAAGTACTCTCCATGGGAATGACGAATTCTTATCGGGTTGCTATCGAAGAAGGGGCCAACATGGTGAGGGTCGGTACTGGAATTTTTGGACCGAGATGACCCTTCTTAAGCCAGCTGCTGGGACCTCCTTCTTGATAGAACCCTATACATTGAATAAAATCAATGGTCGATAATAGTTTCCCAAAAGGAAATAGACTGCTTACGGAAAAGGATTTTTCCCGAGTTTACGGAAATGGGGAAAGGTTCGAGGCGGATAACTTCGTCTTTTATCTCCTAAATCGGGATGAAAGTAAACCCAAAATTGGTATAGTTACGCCCAAGTACCTTGGCACCGCAGTCGAGAGAAACCGAATAAAGAGAATTATTCGGGAGAGCTTTAGAAAGAACAAACGTTTATTTGCCGGCCTGGAATTTATCGTCAAGCCGAGGCAAAAGGCGAGCGAACTCAATAATACTGCGCTGGGAGAAAGTTTCTTAGACGAGTTCCCGGCGGATTGAAAAGGGTGGTAAACAATGGAAAACCACAACGATAGAGATACTTTCTTTTTGACGGAAGAGGGCCACGAGGCCAAGGTAGAAAAACTGAAGAAACTTAGGCACGAGCTATACGAAGAGCTTCCCGACAAGCTAAAGGAGGCAAAGGCCCACGAGGGCGATCTCCGGGAAAACAAGGAGTTCATGTACCTGCGAGAAAAACAGGATCGCCTCCAGTCGGAAGTAAAACGGCTCGAAAACCTTCTGGACAAAGCGGAAGTAATTGATCAGTCGGAGATACATACCGACATGGTGTCTATAGGAACGAGGGTGATCCTTCAGCCAAAGGAGGGTGACGGGTCCGAAACTTACACGCTGGTTAGCCCGGCGGAAGTGAACCTGGAAGAAAACAAGATTTCCATAGATAGCCCGATTGGAGAGGCCCTGATGGGACACCAGCAGGGCGAGGAGATAGTTGCCGATACGCCCAGCGGGGAGAGGCGCTACAAGATTCTTGGTATTGGAGAGTGAGAACTTGTCTACGGAAAACAGCAATAGCTCGGATGATTCAAACGTCCTGAGAGAGGATAGAATAGAGAAACTTCAGGCTCTACGTGATAAGGGCGTAGAGCCTTATCCGCATTCTTACGAGAGGACCCACGCACTGGCGGATATAAAGGAAACCTATCAGGGAGAGCTCGAGTCCGGGGACGAGACCGAGGACCCGGTCAAAGTCGCCGGGCGGGTGGTCGGTTTCCGCGACATGGGCAAGGCCAGCTTCTTTGACGTAAAGGACGGCAGCGGGGAACTCCAGGGCTATACGAACGTCGACCTCCTCGGCGAGGATGATTACGAAACGCTGAAGGGGCTGGATCGCGGTGACTTCGTCGGTCTGGAGGGAGTGGTTTTCGTCACCAATCGGGGAGAGCTGTCCATCAAAGTTCACGGGTTTCAGGTGCTCAGCAAATCCCTGCGTCCCCTGCCGGAAAAGTGGCACGGACTGCAGGACGTCGAAAAGCGTTACCGACAGAGGTACCTTGACCTTATTGCCAACGAAGAGGTGCGCCAGACCTTCATCGCGCGGAGCAAGCTGATAAGCTCATTCCGCAGGAGGCTGGACGAGAGGGACTTCCTGGAGGTCGAGACTCCCTTGATGCAGCCGGCCGCCGGTGGGGCAACCGCGGAACCCTTCGTTACCCATCATAACGCGCTGGATCAGGACCTTTACCTGAGGATCGCGCCCGAGCTTTACCTGAAGCGCCTGGTAATAGGTGGGATGGAAAGGGTCTACGAGCTGGGGAAGAACTTCAGGAACGAGGGAGTTTCCACCGAGCACAACCCTGAATTCACCACGATAGAGATCTACCAGGCTTACGCCGACTACGAGGACGCGATGGAGCTAACCGAGGAGTTGATATCCGGAGCGGCCGAGGAAGCAATTGGGACGGTAAAACCCGAGCTGGAAGAGGGTGTACTCGATCTTACCCCACCATGGGAAAGGGTATCCATGGTTTCGGCAGTTGAAGAAGAAGCGGGTTTGGACGACCTGAAAGAAACGCCGGCGGAGGAGCTGGAAGGCTTCGTCAGGGACAGAGGCATGGACCTGCCCGAGGACGTCGAGGAGCCGAGCTGGGGCGAGCTGGTCGAGGTTCTCTTCGAGGAGTTCGTCGAGGACGAACTATTCCAGCCGACTTTCATTACGGATTTCCCCACGGATATATCGCCGCTGGCAAAGACGAAACGCGATGGAGACAGGAGCCTGACGGAGCGGTTCGAAGTTTTCATTGCCGGCATTGAAACGGGCAACGCCTTCACGGAGTTAAACGACCCGCTGGAGCAGCGGGAAAGGTTCGAAGGCGGGGGCGACGAGGGCAAGGACAGGGACTTCCTCCGGGCACTCGAGTACGGAATGCCGCCGACTGCCGGTATAGGAATTGGTCTCGACCGCCTATTGATGGCTATTACGGGGTCGGAGTCGATAAGAGAAGTCATATTGTTTCCCGCACTGAGACGCAAGGAGTAAAGAGATGGACGCAGAAGGTACTGCCGGTTTCTGGTCCTGGTTAGTCAGCAGGCTAGACGAATTCGCTCTCTGGCTCGTTAAAAAGGACGAGCTCGGGCTCGAGCGGGTAAGCGAAAGCTGGGTTACGAAGAAGTTTTCCCGCTACTTGATAGCTGCAACCTATTTCGGCGACGGTTACCTCTGGGGGCTTGCCGGTCTGGCACTTATCCTCTTTGGCGGGGATAAAGGACATAACTACGTCCTTATTGGACTTTCGGTCAGCATTGTCAATATAGCCGTATTCCGTCTGTTAAAAACGATGATGGGGAGACCGCGGCCGATTTCCCTGCAGAGCAGACCGCTAAAGTACCGAATGGTCGACGACTTCTCTTTTCCTTCGGGCCATGCGACTGTAGCTTTCGGGATAGCTTACGTTTTGACGGTTGCTTACAGCCAGTTCTGGTGGGCCTGGTTTGGCGCCTACCTCGCTTCACTGATCATCAGCATCTCTCGGATATTCGTCAGGGAGCATTATCCTTCCGACGTCGTGGGTGGAGCGATTATCGGAACCCTGGTCGCTGCAATCCTGCTACCCCTGTTTTCCGGTACCGTTTTCTAGTAGGCCGGAACAAGTAACTATCAAGGTATCGGTTTCCGTTATCCCTCATTCCGGGAAAGCTCAAACCCGGCTTCTACGTGAATGCGGGTGGTGTCCAGGACGGAGACGTCCAGCTCGTCCTCCGACAGTATCAATGGAAGTTCCGTGCAACCGAGTACGACGCCGTCAATTCCATGGTTCCGCCTTAAGCCCTCGATTATCTCTACGAACTTTTCCTTCGTACTATCCAGGAACTCCCCGTTGACCAGTTCGTTCATTATTTTATCGTGTACCACCCTTTGGTTCTCCTCCTGCGGGATGACCAGTTCAATTCCAGCCGCTTCAAAAGTATCTGGGTAGAAATCGGCGTTCATCGTAAATTCCGTTCCCAGAAGTGCAACCTTTTCCAGTCCCTTCTCTTTGGCTTTTTCCGCAGTTGCATCCACTATGCTGAGTATCGGTATCGAGACCTCGTTGGCCAGGCGGTCGTAGTAAAGGTGGGGAGTGTTGGACGCCATCATTGCAAAGTCCGCGCCCGCCCTCTCCAGGGCCTCCAGCTTATCGCGAAGCAGGTTAAAAACTTCTTCGTCCTCTCCCCGGGAAACGGGTTTGCAGAAATCCTCGAAGTTCAAGTTGTAGATGATTATTTCCGGGTACCGACTTTCGGGGTTTTTCTCCTTGGCCAGTTCTATCAGCTGGCGGTAGTACTCCAGTGATGCTTCCGGCCCCATGCCTCCGAGCAAACCTATCTTCTTCAAAGCTTTCCCCCTTGCTTGTCTCCTCTGCTAATTACCTTTTCTCTCCGGGATGTAACGGTAAGGGCAGTCATTCCTCTCGCAACCGACGCAGGAGAACAGGTCGTCTACCTGTTTTATGCCTTCCGCCAGGCCAATTACGAAGGAGTTGGATTTTTTCGGGGTCATGGTAAAAGACGGAGTCAGATCGACGCCGATCTCTTCCGGCTCGAGGTAATCGAAGATCAGTTCCTGGTTCTTGATTTTCCAGTGACTCGCACCGGAACCGGGCTGGAATGCCCGCGTCGTATTTAGGTCGTGCTGGCCGGCGAACTCGAGCAACTTCTCGCCCAGCATATCGGAAGTCTCGTCGACCGCGGCGGAACCGACCGAATCCAGGACGTTGCTCAGCGTGTAGTCCCCCTCGTCCATCAGCGCGTTGACGCGTTTCTCCAGTTCGCCGCCAATGGTGCTGATACCGAAACAGAGAAGCTCGGCTTCCTGGAGGGGGTCGGGAAGGTGGTAGCCTTTTCTCAGGGACTCGGTATTGTGTGCTATCGAGTAAGCAGCCCGTGGCTCAACGAGCTCGTTACCGCGTTTGATCCCGTCGTTGATATACCTTTCTATTTCCCCCCGGCCACTGTTTTTCAGGTAGCGAGATACCCTCCCGCTTTCCATGGAGAGATCCAGATCGTAGTGAAATATTTTCGGACTTACCTCGTATTCTCCCATAACCACACCCTCTTTTGCCTTTTCGTCGAATAAAGATAGGAGCTTCTCGGGCTTAATGCAACTCCTGGCGAGAGTGGTTCCGGTCGAGGGGGGTAATAGCTGTTAAAGTACGGCAATCCGCTCTCTTGAGTTTTAACTATTTGATGACTTGAATGCGTTGAAGGAATGAAGGCCGGGCTTCGCACAAAAAAGACGAAAAAGGAGGACGGGGCCGGTGTCCTCCTTTTTGGTTAAATTATTCTTCCAGCGATTTCCCGAGATACTTTGCCAGAACCAGCAGGAAGCTGATACCCCTTCGGACTTCCGGGTCGTTCAGCGAACCCATCAAGCTCATGATGCCGGTAGAATCCGGCAGGTTGTCGGTGTCAGATGCTTCCCGGGTTGCCCCGAGCAGGTTTTCCAGACCCTTTACCGTGCCGGGATCGGCTGCCGTATCAACCAGCTCGCCCAGCCTGGTTGCCATTCCTACCAATCTCTTAACCATCTCGTCGTCCATGGCATTGATTCCCAGGTCCGCTACGTCCAGCACCTCGTTGACCAGATCCAGCCTCCGAATGAATCCGGCGAGAGCTTCCGGGTTTTCCTCGATGGCCCGTTTGAGTTCCTCGTTTACCTCGACCGTTGCCGTATCTCCTGATTGAGAATTACTCATGAAATCACCTCACAAAAGTCCTTTGGCGGTCAGCCAGTAGGCCTCGTTGTAGGAATGTTTGGCCCAGTGGATGAGTTTGGATTCCTCGGGAGGGTTCGGCTCTTCTCCGTATTTGAACTGAATGAACGTTGCTTTGTCCCCGTCCACTCCGTCGACGAAACAGACCGTCTTTCCGTCGTACCGGGCCGTCGGTGTCTCTCCCCTGGCCTGGCTCGCCAGCCTGTCCGCGACGACGCCGCTCTCGTAGTGGGCGACGCTTCCCGCCTTGCTGGTCGGTACGTCGGCAGCGTCACCGATAACGTAGACGTCATCCGCCCGCTCTGCTTCGAGAGTATATTGGTTGGTATCTACCCATTCACCGTCTCCCAGGTCGGCTGACTTTACCAGTTTGTCACCTTTGTGGGGTGGTATGGCAACCAGCAGGTCGAAGCCCAGTTCTGTACCCTCGACGGTGTGTATTACCTTCTCGTCCGGGTCTATTTCTTCCGGGTTGAAGAAGGTCTCGATTTTGATATCCCTTTCTTCCATCAGCGGTCTGGCCCAGTCCGCTATCGGTTCCATTCCGAATATGTCGTTCATCGGGTAAGTGTACACGATCTCGACGTCGTCCCGTTTGTCCCGAGTCCTGAACCAGTCGTCCGCGAGGAAAGCGAATTCCATGGGTGCTACGGGACACATGTGAGGCACGCCGATTACGCTGACGACTATCCGGCCCTCGTCGAAGTTAGCCAGCTCCTCCCTGAGCTCTTCCGAACCCTCGGGCCCGTAGAAATGGTGCCCGGCCTCTTTTAATCCCGGCATATCGTCCATGGCCAGCTTGGCCCCGGTCGTGAGCACGACGTAGTCGTAATTGCAGGTTTCGCCGCTCTCCAGGTCCAAAGTTTTGCCGTCGGGGTTTATGCTGACAGCTTTTTTCTGCCTGAACTTGACCCTCGGGTCGAGCAGTTCTTTAACCGGACGCTTTACCTCGGAGACCTCGCTCCTGCCGAAGGCCATGTAAAGAGTGGCGGGTTTGTAAAGCTGGTAGGGCGTATCGTTTAGTACGACGACTTCCACTTCGCCCGATTCCAGCTCGGGCCTGAGGTTGTCGGCAAGCCGGTTTGCCACGATCGTACCGCCAGAACCTCCGCCGACTACACAGATCTTCGTACTCATGATTTTTCCACGTAAATACTCCAGTAATCTCCCTGGTCGACGACTTCAAGCAGGTCATGACCAGCTTTATCCAACCAGTCCGGTACGTCGTTCTTCGAACCTTCGTCGGTCGTCTTTAGTTCAAGAACCTCTCCCGATTCGGCGCTCTTTACCTGACCGATTAGGTCCATCAGCGGGCCGGGACAGGCGGCTTCTCGAGAGTCAATTACCTTGTCCGGATTGTAGTCCTCGCTCATAGGATATCACCTCAGACGAAAATTACCTGTTTGTCTTCTGC
>CAZYCI010000071.1:0-7257 GCA_964645955.1 uncultured Thermotogae bacterium | reverse complement strand
GTATTCGTAATTGATTTGAATTAAGAATAGATTTTAGCAAAAAATAAAGTCTTAAAAAGGGGGGTCTTCTAAATTCTATCCAGTCTACCGAATTAGCTTTTCCGCGGGCGGCAGAGAACCTCTCTTACTTCAGTGGAGAAAACATCGTTTGAGTGTCCCGGTTTCACTATACAGGCAGAATCCGCACCCCGGCCCGTTCCGCCTATGGCAATCATCTCCTGATCGAAAGGTACCAGGCCGGCATCCAGGGCCATAATCGAAACTTCAACGCATACTTTTACCCCCTGCCCGAACATCCGCAGGGTCTCCGCCATTATTTCCGCCGGATATAGCCCGCCGTAATCGTTTTTAATCGACCTGGCAACTCCAGCCAGCGCATGTGTCGTCGTCAAAAGATCTACACCCTTCTGCCGTAATTCCTCCCTCTTGCTTGCTTCCATTTCATCGGAACCGGGTTCCCGGAAACCTACGTGGTGAGTTACGCATACCACGTTGACCTGCAAATCATTTTTCAATTCCAGGAATTTTTCTACGGTTTCACCAGTGTTGGAAGCGATAACGAGGTGCTCCAGTTCGGAATTAGCAATCTCGCCCCGAACTCGCTCCAGAGTCCGTTCCGTGTTCTTTCTCCCGGGCTCTTCCCAGTACAACCAAATCACCCCTGAAAGTACTGCTATAATTTAAAAACGAAGAAAAACGGGCGACACATTACCCTTTCCGCTTTAACCTATTTTCTACCGACCTTCTATTACAATAGTAATGTGATACCGCCATTTTCACTTCCCTTTCCGAAAGCCCGTCCATCTCCTCCCTGATCTCCTTCCGGCTCAAGCCCTTTTTATGTAGCTTTACTATCTTCCAGACGGGCAACTCCTCGAGTTCTACGCCTTCCTCATTTTGTCCGGGGCTGGCTTTATTGTTCTGTTCCACCGCACTTTCCCCTGAGCCCTCGGAAAACCGCGAGTTTTCATGGTTCTTCGCCATCCGGATCACCCCAGAATTTAAAACCCAGTACCGTGAAACCTTATACTAGAAAAAACTTCTCTGGCGGTTATCGATTAAGTCAGCCTGGAACGCAACACGGTCAAATCCAGTTCAGTTAGGCTGTCCACTACGAAGTCCGCTTTTTCAGCCAGGTCCTTCCATTCCTCAGCGTATCCTTCGTGTGGAACCCAGAGACAGCTAGTACCAGCCCTTTCGGCAGCAAGGACTCCGTTCCTGGAATCCTCCAATACCATACTGTTCTTCGGCTCCACCCCCACCCCTGCTGCAGCAGAGAGAAAGATCTCGGGGGACGGCTTGCTTTTACCCACGTCGTCGTCGGAAACGACGTGATCAAAGTAACCCCGGTAGTCTTTCCGTTCGAGAAATATCTCCGCCAGTTCGAGCGGGGCACTTGTCGCCAGTGTTACCTTGACCGCGCTTTCCCCAAATATCCTTATAACCGAATCCGCCCCTTCCATGAGCGGTACCTGCCGGTAATACTCCTTTACCAGCCCGATCCTCTTTTCCCTGATTTCCTCTACGGGTGCAGCCAGGCCAAAATTTTCCTTGTAAAACCTCGCGGCAAACTTCTGACCGCGCCCAACCAGTTCGTCGTGTGTAACATCCCTTATCTCCGGCACCGAAGCTTCGACTCCGTAATGCCGCAGCAGATCTATTTCGCTTTCGAACCAGGCCTTCTCGCTTTCTATCAAAGATCCATCCAAATCAAAATGGATGGCTTCCAGATCGTTTAAAGAATCGTAGAAACCATTAAGCTTCTTCATCCTGACCTCTCTTTAAAAATTTGAGAAACACAAAGGGACTTGAAAGGTTTTTAGATATGTTGCCCTGGAACTGGGAGATCCTGTTAGATCTTCGCGAAATAGCGTTTGAGGTGGTTCAGGAAACGGGGCTGTGCCAGATCTTCCAGTGCCTCCGATTCAATTTGGCGCACCCTCTCACGTGACAAATTTAACCGGTCCCCTATTTCGGCCAGAGTTTCCTGTTTCTTCCCTTCCAGCCCAAACCTGGATTCAATTATCTCCCTTTTTCTGCTGGAAAGCTCATCCAGGCCGGACTCGAGATCCTCTCGCAGAAGGAACCTTAAAGTATCTTCCTCCGGAGTTGAATAGTCATCGGATTCTATGAAGTCCCCAAGAACCTCCTCTTTACCTTCTTCAATTGGTTTATCAAGCGAAACGGTTCTTTTCTCAGCCCTCTCAGCCCTTTTAACCGTTTCCACCGATATATCAAGCTTCTCTGCTATCTCTTCCCTTGATAGGTTCGTTTCGCCTTTTTCTTCTTTTTCTTCCTGCTTAAGATTTTTTATCTTTCTTATTATGTCGTACGTATGAGGCGGGATTCTAACTGTCTCACCCTGGTCCACCAGGGCAAGTCGTATCTTCTGCTTTATCCACCAGGTAGCGTAAGTGCTGAACTTGTACCCCCTGGATTCATCGAACCTTTCGACCGCTTCCATTAAACCGATGTTCCCTTCCTGAATCAAGTCAAGCAGGTCCACGCCCTGGTTTGAATACTGCTGGGCAAGCTTTACAACCAGCCGGAGATTCGAAAGAATGAGCTTCTTCCGGGCCAGGTTACTCCCCTGGTTAATCCTCCTGCTCAAGTAATTTTCCTCGGCCCTGTCGAGGAGCTCGTATTTTCCTATCTCGGAAATATATAATCCGAGCAGGTTACCTGACGAACTCCCAAAACCTTCTTCGCTCCCGTCTCTACTGGCTTCCGGTTCTACCGTTTCTTCGTTCTTTTTCATATTCAAACTCCCAGTTACAACTTCAGTTCAATATAGTGATAAGTCAGTTCAGCTCGAAACTCAAGACGAGAAGTGAACCTAACGACCGTTCTTCTCGTCATCGACCCTCTTTATCACGCCGCCTCCGAGCAACTCGTCCCCCTCGTAAAGGGCAGCGATCTGTCCGGGCGTAACTGACTTTTGCGGCCGAGCAAAATCGACGGAAAACTCCTCCGGTCCAAATTCCACTTCCGCCTTTACGGAACTGGCTCGGTACCTAATTTTTACGGAATAAGAACCTGGGTCCGGAGGTGAACCAGAAACCCAGTTCGTATCTCCAGCGACTAAACCGGATGAGTATAGATCGCTCTCGGACCCTACAACCAGTTCGTTATCCTCTCTGTTCATTTCGACGACGTAATACGCTCTATTCGCCTCGAGACCAAGTCCCTTCCTCTGCCCCACGGTATAAAACGGTAACCCGTTATGTCGACCCAGCTTATTCCCGGCGGTATCCACTATATCGCCCTTTTCTATGGCGCGGCCTTCTTCACTTTCCAGAAAATCGCGGTAGTCGCCGTCGGGAACAAAGCAGAGATCCTGGCTTTCTTCAACGTCCGCGGAAACCAGGCCTTCCTCTTGAGCTATATCGTAGATCTCTTCTTTACGGTAATTTCCGACGGGAAATACGGCCCTGCCCAGTTCGGCCTGACCGAGACCGTAGAGAAAATAAGACTGGTCCTTGTCGGGATCCAGTCCTCGTAAAAGCCGCCACTTTCCGTTTCGTTTTTCCGTCCGAACGTAATGACCGGTGGCAATTCGATCAAACCCGAGCTCCTTCGCCTTATTCAGCAGTAAATCGAACCTGACAAGACGGTTGCACCTGGCGCAGGGGTTTGGCGTCACCCCTTCGAGGTACGCATCTACGGTCGGCTGAACTACTTCGGATTTAAATTCCGAACTGAGGTCGAACTTTCGATGCGGTAGATCCAGTTGATCTGCAACTATCTCCGCAGTATCCAGTGAGCAACAGGCGTTTTCCTTCCCCTGATAGCCCGGCGAATTTGGATAATCCCAGAGCCAGAAAGTGGTTGTCACCACCTCGTAACCGAGCTCTTTCAGCAACAGAGCTGCCACGGAGGAGTCGACGCCCCCGCTTATAGCGACGAGGACGCTCTCTCCCTTATTTTTCGGTCCCTCTAGCTTTCTGACGTAGTCGGCTCGCCCCGTTTTGGTACCAGACATAGGAAAGTGAACCCCTCACCATTGCTTATAAACTGGTGCTTCTCGCCGGAAGGAACGTAAACCGTGTCACCGGCTCCAAGCTCCTCTTCCCCGTCTCCAGTCCTGATTTTTCCTTCCCCCGCAAGAACGTATATTTCGTGCTCCCAATTATGATTATGATAAGGAGTATGACCACCTTCATCCAGAGTAAACCGCCTCATTGCAAAAGTCTCTACACCCTCGGAATCCCCCAGAAGCACCTCTTTCTCCACGTTCTCGGCACCTTCCAGACCAGTTATTTCTATTTTCTCGTACTCTCCAGCTTTATTTATTGATATCATTTATAATCACCGAAAATTTATATCCGGGGTACGGGACCTTTGCAAGAGGCCTTCCCATGCGTTGAATAGGACCCACCTGTAAATTATTATCTCACTGGTGATATCGAAATGGAGAAAAACTCCGATGTAGTCGTCGTAGGAGCGGGTCACGCGGGTTGTGAGGCTGCTTTAATCTCCGCACGGAGCGGCAAAGAGACCACGTTATTGACGATTGATCTCGACAAGACAGCTCGTATGTCCTGCAACCCGGCGATTGGAGGCCCGGGAAAATCCCAGCTCGTAAGGGAGATCGACGCCCTGGGGGGAGAAATGGGCAAGAACACGGACCGGGCCGCCCTGCACCTGCGCCGGCTCAATACCAGCAAAGGTCAGGCAATGCAAATAACGAGAGCCCAGGTGGACAGGGACAAGTACCGGCGGGAAATGAAAAGGGTCCTGGAAACGGAAGAAAACCTCAGGCTGAGGGAGGAAATGGTTCAGGAACTCATCGTCGATTCCGGCAAAGTTGAGGGGGTAACCACGAGAGAAGGTGTCAGTTACTACGCCGACAGCGTCGTCTTGACCACGGGAACCTTTCTCAACGGAACGGTTTATCTGGGGGAAACCGCCTATTCCGCCGGCCGCACCGGAGAGCCGCCTGCGGAAAAGTTATCGGAGAGTCTGAAAAACCACGGATTGACGCTGAAAAGAATGAATACTGACACAACCCCCAGAATAAACGGTGACACGATAGATTTTTCCTCGCTGGATTCACAGAAAACGATGGACCGACCCTTTTCTTTCTCCTATACCTCGGAAAAAATAACTCTGCCCGATGATTATCCGGTATACCTGACGCGGACCAACCAGAAGACCCACGAGATAATTAGAAATAACCTGGATAGAAATCCAAGGTACAACGGCACCGTAGTTAGCGCGCACCCGAGATACTGCCCTTCGCTTGAGAGTAAAATAGTAGATTTTCCGGAAAGGGACCACCACAAAGTCTTTCTGGAACCGGAGGGGGAGAAATCCCGAGAATACTACCTCCAGGGGATTTACACTTCTTCGCCGCCGGACCTGCAGGAAGAAATAGTGCGGTCCATGGAGGGCCTCGAGAACGCCAGGATTGAACGCTACGGTTATGGGATAGAATACGACTACATTCCGCCAACACAGCTGAAAAACACGCTGGAGGTCAATAAAATCGAAGGCCTTTACACGGCGGGTCAGATAAATGGAACTACCGGGTACGAAGAAGCGGCGGGACAGGGAATAATAGCCGGGATAAACGCTGCAAAAAGAGGCGACCGCCAATTTTCTCTCGACCGGTCCCAGGGATTTATCGGAGTGATGATAGATGACCTCGTAACCAAGGGAATAGACGAACCCTACCGGATGCTTCCGTCAAGAGCCGAGTACAGAATAACCCTGCGGGAAAACAATGCCGACCTGAGGTTGACCGAGCTGGGACGAGAGCTCGGTACAGTCAGCGAAGAGAGGTACGAAAAGTACGGACGCAAGAAGAAATTGATCCAGGAGGAAATGGAAAAATTGAAATCGACACGCGTAACTCCGGGAGAAGAGGTAAACACGATCTTAAGGGACAGCGGTACTTCACCGCTGGAAGACCAGGGAGCCAGTCTTTACGAGCTACTTAAGCGGCCGGAGCTTTCCTGGGAGGACGTCCTCGAGCTCGGATCGTTAGAAGACGGAACGGCCCCCGAAGTTAAAAAGGAGGTAATAATCAGGGCCAAGTACGAGGGTTATATCAAAAAACAGGAAAAGCGCATTGAGCAATTCCGGGACATGGAAAGCGAAGAAATTCCGGAATCACTGAATTACGATGAACTTGACGGCCTATCAACCGAGGGCCGGGAGAAGCTAAAGGAGGTAGAACCGCAGACGCTGGGGCAGGCCGAGAGAATACCTGGCGTCACCAGATCCGATATTACCGTCCTGACAGTCTGGTTAAAAGGTTAACAGCTACAGCTACAACTACAGAACTGGTGCATAAATACCAAAACAAGATAAAGGAGTGAAATTTTAAATGCCAAATTTATTTTCCGGCATCCAGCCAACCGGGGAGCTTCACCTGGGAAACTATTTCGGGGCAATTACTAACTGGGTCGACCTGCAGGAGGAACACGATACCGTTTACAGCATTGTCGATCTGCATGCAATTACCTCCGAATACGACCCCGAAACCCTGCGGGAAAGCGCGGTTGATCTAGCAACCGATCTAATAGCAAGCGGGATAGACCCGGAAGAATCGATCTTATTTATCCAGTCCGAAGTCCGGGAACACGTCGAACTCCAGTGGATTTTTAATACGGTCACGTCTTACGGGGATTTAACCAGAATGACACAGTTTAAAGATAAATCCGAAGACCGAGACTTCGTCAGCGCCGGTTTATTCGATTACCCCGTACTTCAGGCAGCGGACATACTTCTTTACAGGGCCTCCAGAGTACCCGTAGGAGAGGACCAGGTACAGCACGTAGAACTTACGAGGCGAATTGCCCGAAAATTCAACAGCAGATTTGGAGAGTTTTTTCCGGAACCAGAACCAATAGTCGGCAAGGCTGCCAGAATAATGTCGACGGCTGACCCGGAAAGGAAAATGAGTAAAAGCGCCCACGACAAGCACGCCATCGGGTTGATGGAGGACGAGGACTCCATATGGGAAAAGATCAAATCCGCCGTTACCGATCCCGGAAAGGCGCAAGGCGACGAAATGAGCCCTGGAGTCGCCAACCTGTTCACGCTTCTCGAATTAACTGCTCCGGAGTCAACTATTGAGGATTTCCGCGAGGACCACAGGGAAGGGAACCTGATGTACATCGATTTAAAAGAGGCGGTTTACGAGAACCTGATGAGCGAAATTCGCCCCGTGCAGAAAAAGAAAAAGGAGCTGATGCAAAACCGCTCTCACGTAGAGGACCTTCTCGAAGAAGGGAAGAGAAAAGCCAAGGA
>CAZYCI010000070.1:0-7306 GCA_964645955.1 uncultured Thermotogae bacterium | reverse complement strand
GCTCCGTTTGGCCACTTCGGTACCCCTCCATATCGTCAAATACCGCCTACTTCTATACCTCTTATTTTTTTATTCCTGCTACCTTCATGGAGCCGGCGGCCAGACTTGAACTGGCAACCTGTCGATTACAAGTCGACTGCTCTGCCGATTGAGCTACACCGGCTTTGAGCAGAGGAATTTTACCGAAACCCTATTTAAATGTCAATGGGTGGGGCTCTCTCAAGTTAACTGGTTTTCAGCCAGACGTTCCTGGTCCTGGGACCGTCGAATTCGGCAAAGAATATCCCCTGCCAGGTTCCAAGTTGAATTCTTCCGCCTTCGATGAAAACTCGCGTAGAGTTACCCACCAGGCTCGACTTTATATGGGAGTCGGCGTTACCTTCCCTGTGCCGGTACCCTCCCTTAGGAACCAGCTCCGATAATTTCTCCTCGATATCAACCGCCACGTCCGGGTCGGCGGACTCGTTAATTGTAATACCGGCTGTAGTGTGGGGAACGTAGAGGGTACATACCCCATCCTCGGTAGATCCGCCCTCGATCACTTTCTTTACGTCCGAAGTAATGTCCTTCAACTCTATCCTGGAAGAAGTACTTACCGTAAGTTTTTCCACCCTACAACACCTCCGACAGGGATCGTTTTAAACCCTTTGCGTCCTCTACCTCGCCCACCTTCATTATCAACTTTTTTTCTTCGCCGCTTCCAGCATTCAATAAACTGAGCAAAGAAACCCCGTGGTCGTCGAGAACCGCAAGCACCTCCTGCAGTTCATTCAAACCTTCCGGAGAAATAGTTACCCAGAAGCCGCCCTCGCCAAAATTCAACAGGTTAGAAAACTCCTCGAAGAGCTTGCCTGGCGTAAGGACCCCGACGAGCTTTCGGTCCGAATCCACCACCGGCAGTACCATTAGACTGTACTCCTTGATTATGCTGACGGCTTTGTCTATCGTGTCGGTCTCCTCAGCGTGAAGGGTTGAACGAGAAACGTAGTTATCGATCGGTTCCTCGCCCGATTTCTCCTTAATCGAGTCGTAAGTCAGGAAACCGACTAGTCGCTCCTCATCGTCGACCACAAAAATAATTCGGAAGTTGTTTTCCTTCATCAATTCCTTGGTTTCCGAGACGGATTTGCCCTCTAACGCTGACGCAGGATCCTTCTGAAGAAATTCCTTGACTAGCATCTAATTTCACCGATCCAGAATGTCCGAAGCTATGTTACTCGGGACCTGCTTGTACTTGAGAAAGTCCATCTGGAAAGTTGCCTTTGCCTGAGTCAACGATTTTAGCCTGGTCGCATAATTCATGACCTCGGCCTGTGGTACCTCCGCTTCGATTTCCGTGTAGCCTTCGGAAGTATCCGAACCGAGAATCCTGCCGCGCCGCCCGTTCAGGTCACTTATGATGTCCCCGGTATAGTCGCCCGGAGTCGTAACCTTTACTTCCATTATCGGCTCAAGCAAAATCGCGCCGGCCTGTTTTACCGCCTTATTGCATGCCTCACGGCCAGCTATCTTGAACGCCATTTCCGAGGAGTCAACCGGGTGGTGATCACCGTCGTACACGGTTGCCCTGACGTCAGTAATCGGGTATTCATCGTCCAGAGCTTCTTTAATCCCCTTCTCCACCCCGGGTATGAACTGAGTCGGAATGTTTCCACCTTTTATCTCGTTTACGAACTCAAACCCGGAGCCTCGAGAAAGCGGGGTTAGTTTCAGGTAAACTTCTCCGTACTGTCCCCTGCCTCCGGACTGTTTCTTATGTCTGTACTTGGTATCGGCCTTCTTTGCTATGCTTTGTTTGTAAGGAACCTTTGGTTCTTTTGTATCGATCTCGACGTTAAACCCGTTCTTCAACCTTTCCTTGAAGACGTTCAGGTGGTTGGCACCCATACCGGACAGTATCATTTCCTCCGTAACTTCGTCCCTGTAATAGTCGATCGAGGCCTTGTTGGCGACGAGTTCCTTCAAAGCGGTGCTCATTTTAGTTTCATCTTCCCTGCTTTTTGGGTTTACTGCCCTGTGATAAACGGGACTGGGAAACTCCACAAACTCTATCTCCTCTTCACCGGTGTCGCTCAGCGTATCACCCAGAGCGATATCCTCAAGCTTTCCAAGAGCAACTATATCACCGTATTCGGCGGAATGGATTTTCTCCTGGTCCCCACCGTGGTACCTGTAGATGTCCGATATCTCGACGTCCTGGCCGTTTCTCAGGTTGCGCAGGGAGCTCTCTTCTTCGAGCTTTTCTCCGTAAACCTTGACGAAAGCCAGTTTACCAAGATAGGGATCGGAAAGCTTGTTAAATACAAGTAAATCCGAGCGGCCCCTGGACTCGCCGTTAAATTCGGGAACCAGGTTATTCAACTTTTCAAGCAGAGTTTCCAGGCCGAGCCCCTCTTCTACGGAAGAAGCAAATACCGGAGCAAATGCATCCGCTTCGAAACCCGTCTTGAGAGCGCGGTCGGTATCCTCCGCCGTTATTTCCTCTTCTTCCAGGTACTTCATCATTAAATCGTCGTCCTGTTCGGCCAGCGCCTCCAGCAGGTTTTCCCTCTCCCGATCAAGCTCCCCCTCTAATTCCGCCGGTATCCCGTCATCCCGGTCATCGAAATAGACCGCTTGTTCCTCCAGAACGTCCACGTAACCGACGAACTCGTCCTCAGTGACTATCGGTATCTGGAGGGCGACGAAGTTCTTATCGAACTCCTCACGCAGCTCGTTTAAGGTCTCGCCAAAATTAGCTTCTTCCTGATCCATCTTGTTGACCAGGACAGCAGTCGGTTTATCGTACTTCTCCGCTATATTCCAGACCTTCTCCGTATGAACCTGGGCTCCTTTCTCCGCATCAACAAGGAGGAGCGAGGCCTCCGAGGCGAAAGTACCTTTATAGACTTCTTCCACGAATTCTTCAGCCCCGGGTGTATCGAGGACCGTCCAGTTTTGCCCTTTGTGTTTAAAGGAACCAATCCCCAGATCGATCGAGTACCCGTGTTCTTCCTCTTCCGGCGAAGGATCAAAATTTAAGTCCCCGTCAAGGCCGCTCATTCCAAGCAATTTTTCTGCCAGACTGGATTTCCCAGTACCCGAATGTCCAATCAAACTCAATGTCTTTGAATTTGCCATGAACCAACCACCTCGTCTTACCTATGTGTGATTAAACTAAATCGGTCAACTACGCTCCGTTTAATATAAAGCATACCGCTAATCTCTACAACAGCCAGGCAACTCTCGTCCTACTTTCACCTTAGATATGGCTTTCAGGCTCCAACGGCGAATTATAAATTAGTTGAACTTCCGGAAGTTAGACCTTAAATCCTTAAATCCCCTAACTCCAACTTACGAAAGGAAAGCTACGCCCGACAGAAAGTAGAACTTACTACACCCCTCCTCCCTGCATCTTCGGATCCATTATGTCTCGGAAGGCGTCCCCGATTAAGTTCCAGGAAAGGCAGAAAGTCGTTATGGCGGCACCGGGAATCAGAACTGTGTACCAGAACTTCAAAGTATTCCCTTGAGTTCCAAGTATCCAGTTCCTTGCAAAACTGATCATTTGCCCCCAGTCCGCGTATCCCTCCTGAGCACCGACTCCGAGGAAACTAAGTGTCGCCGCGGTAATCACGATTGTACCCATGTTCATAGAGGCTTGTACTACGACTGGGAAGATCGAGTTCGGTAATATATGTCTGAACACGATCCTGTAGTCGGTTGCCCCCACCGCCTGAGCAGCTGATACGTATTCTTCTTCTTTGACGGACAGTATATTACCGCGGATCAGGCGGGCATACCCCATCCAGCCAAAAACGATCAGGGCAATCAAGGCATTGGTTAAACTCCTCCCGAGTATCGTCGTAAGGACCATTGCTGCCACCAGATACGGTATCGAGTAGAATATATCTACAACCCGCATCAGTACGCTATCCACAGCCCCTCCATAAAACGCAGCCATAGTGCCTATCAAAACCCCAATAATCGCGGAGATACCAACCACCATCAGAGACACCCTAAAGGCAGTCCTGGTACCCCAAACGACTCCGTAAAATATGTCGTACTGCCCCTGGGTAGTGCCAAAAATATGACCTTCTCCCGGGGGCTGAGGAGTCGAACTCCATCCATCCCGAGGAACCTTATAGGGTTCACCGGCGTTCTCTGGAGGAGCTATCCAGGGTGCGGCTACAGCAACCCCGACGTAGAAAAGTATGATTATGAGCCCAACAACGGATAGAGGATTCGTTAATAACTTCGTTATTTTCTTTTTCATATTAATCGTAAGTAACCCTCGGATCCAGATAAGCGTATATGATATCGACAGCTAAATTAGCAAAAACCAGCAAAACCCCGTTAAACATAACGAATAGCATCAACGAGGAAGTATCGAACTGCTGCGCGGCGTTTACCGCCCACCTACCCAATCCGTGCCAATCGAAAATCGTCTCCGTAACGACGAGCCCGTTAATTAGAAAGGCAATGTAGATACCCGCAACCGTAACTACGGGAATAAGGGCATTCCGTCTAGCGTGCTTCTTTATCACTATACCTTCCTTCTGTCCTTTGGCCCTCGCGGTCTGGACGTAATCCTTCCTCAATGTCTCCAGCAGGCTCGATCGCATAATACGAAGCAGCATCGCCCAGCGCACGTAGGACATGACAATAGCCGGCAGGATTATGTGCCTTACTGCGTCCGCAAATACGGACCAGTTCCCATTTAGTATCGCGTCAATCGTATTCATATGGGTATACCGGACGAACTGTGCCGAGTTGACTATCTGCTTCGCGTCAAATCCGAGTCGGCCGGGTGGAAACCAAGATACAACCCCTCCGTAAAACACCATTAGCAGAAGCAAACCGGCTACAAAAGAAGGCAAAGACCACCCCACAATTGCGAACAATCGGGCGATGTGATCAATCACGTTGTTGTGGTTTACGGCTGCCAGCGTACCCAGCCAAATCCCTCCGAGAACAATTGGCAGGGCGGACCAGAGCGCCAGTTCGAGCGACACCGGCAAAAAGGTAACAAAGGCCCGTTTCGTAGGCATCTTCGCACTTTCGGACCAACCAAAGTTAAAATGTATCACGTCGTTCAGCCAGCGACCGAACCTGGTCCATATCGGGTCGTTGAGACCATACTGTTCAGCCAACACTTCCAGATCGGTGTTCTTGAGTTCCGCCGGACTGGAGATGTAAGTCGACAATCTCTGGTTTACCGAAAGAAATTGGATCATTCCAAATACGATCAACAGTACGCCCAAAATAACGAAAGGTAAAACAAGAACTCTCCGGGTTATATATGATATCATTTTCTATATCCCTCGACCGAGTAAGATTAAAACAAAATAATATGCCAGGGATCGGAATGAACCGATCCCTGGCCAGCTTCGCTAAATTAGAATTTATTCTTCGTAACCTTTACTTATTGGATAGACGTAAGACCAGGAATCAGAGTACATCGGGTTGAACGGTACGTTCTGTACCCAGGACCTCATTACCCTGTACCCTTCCGCCTGGGGTAACCAGACGTCTACCGCGTCTTCCTTAGCCAGTCTCTGCAGTTCGTAGTAAATTTCCTTTCGCTCTTGCTCGTCCACAGTCTGCATTGCCTCTTTTATCAGCGGATCGTACTTCTCGGTAGCTAGTTCCTTCATCCCCTGGCCCTGCCAGCCGGAAAAAGTTCCGTCGGAGGCCATGAAGGGCGTGACGAAGTTGTGGGGATCCGGGAAGTCGGCAATCCAGCCGATCAGGAAGAGCGGAGTCCTTTCCTGGACCATCATGTCCAGGTAGGTCGACCAATCAACACCCCTAACGTTTATATTGAACTTATCGTTTAGTTTTTCAATATTTGCCTCAAAGATGTCGGCAGCAGTCTTACGGGACTCGTTGCCAGAGTTGTAAAGTATCGTGAACTCAAAGCCCTTCTCCCAGAGTTCGCCGCCGTGGGCCTCTTTGAGCAATTCCTCGGCTTTATCCAGGTTATGGGTGTACATTTCCAGGTCTTCGTTGTAGTACGGCTGCATGTTCTTCGGGACCGGACCGTTCGTCTTGTAGCCGTAGCCCTGAAGGACCTGTTCGATAAATGCATCGTACTGGAAAGCGTAGTTAAAGGCCTTGCGAACTTTTACGTCGTTAAAGAAGTTCGAAGGAATTCCGTCTCCCCAGCTACCGGAACCGACAAGATCGTTGTCTTCCGTAATTACGTCCTGGGTGAAGAAAGCTGCCGGGTTCATCTGAATGGTCGGCAACCCAGTCTGTACGGAAATTCCCTTCGCGCCTTTGACCTGATCCATGTACTGAAGCGGCATGTAAACGATGTCCGCTTCGCCGTTGACCAGCTGCAGTCTTCTGGTTCCCCATTCCTGGGTCTTTTGCAGAACGAAACTGTCAAGCTCTGCGGGTTCTCGCCAGTAGTCAGCGTAACTTGAGAATACGGCTTCCTGACCGGGTTCCCAGCGTTCAAGCTTGAAGGGACCGGTTCCGTTTGCCACGTCGTAGAGCGGCGATTCCTCAGCGGCCGAACCTCCACCGGGATTGTGGTATTCGGGCCAGGTTTCGGCGGTTCCGGGCCAGCCACCCTGCTCAGTTACCCATTCCTTGTCGACGATTGAGGACCAGTAGGAACTATGTGCCAGAATGTTCATTATTGGCGGATAGGGATCCGGTAACTTGATGATGACGCTCTGGCCTTTTACCTCTACCGCCGGATCGATAAACGATTTAAACGCCGCCACTCGGTCGGCCGAAGTGGTCTCGCTAAATTCTTCAACTCCCGCCACGTCCGTGACCAGGTTCTTTATGCTACCGTAGCCGGTAAACGGTTCCAGCAGCATCCAGCTCGGTCCGCCGGACCTGTCCTGGATCATCGTTCGTTCGAAGGAATATTCGACGTCTTCCGGAGTCAGCTTGTTCCCATTATGGAAGGTGACCCCTTCCCTGATCGGGAACTCGTAGATTACCTCGCCGCCGGGCAATTCCCTAACCAGCCCGTTCTCTTTGGTGGGTACCTCGGTAGCCAGCATCGGTTTATACTCGCTTACGCTGTAGCCTTCGGTCTTCTTCTCGTTACCGTCGACTATACCATATGGGTAGCGTATAAGGTTTTCGTAAACGTTGTTAATTATGTTCCCACTTGCCGTATCGTAAGCGTAAGCGGGATCAAGAGTATTTGCGGTTCCAGTTGCAACTGCCGTAAGTGTATCCGGATTCTGTACCTCCGGCTTATCCTGACCCAGACCAGCTACAACTAAAGAAAATAATAGAGTTACGGAAAGTGCAAAAATCAACCCATTTTTCCATCGATAATTCATAATTATATAACCTC
>CAZYCI010000069.1:0-7391 GCA_964645955.1 uncultured Thermotogae bacterium | reverse complement strand
TAGAGCGACAGCTTCCCATGCTGTAAGTCGCGGGTTCAAATCCCGTTGCCCGCTCTAAATTGAAGCATGAAAATTTAGGGTGCCCAATGGTGGTCAATTCTTCAGACAAGGGTTTGTTTCGATTGGACTTAGCGGAGATTTCGGAAAAGGTTAGGACCTGCACAAAATGCAGGCTATCCGAAAACAGGACGAAAGCCGTACCGGGCGAAGGAGATGAGGATTCCGATTTATTATTCGTCGGGGAAGGCCCAGGCAGACAGGAAGACCAACAGGGACGACCCTTCGTTGGAAGAGCCGGGAACAAGCTAACTGACATTCTGGGGTCGGTATCGCTGGAGCGAAGTCAGGTTTATATAACGAACATCGTCAAGTGTCGGCCTCCCGAGAACCGGGCCCCAAAATCCGACGAAGTAGACTCGTGTTTACCCTACCTTGAAGCACAAATAGCCGAAATCAATCCATCTATCATTGCCACCCTGGGCAATACAGCAACAAAGACGTTACTTGACACGAAAGAGGGTATCACTTCCGCCCGGGGGAAATTTTACAGCTGGCGCGGGGAGATACAGGTATTCCCGATGTTCCATCCCAGCTACCTCCTGCGCAATCCATCAAAAGAAAAGGGGAGCCCAAAGTACCAGACATGGCAGGACATAAAGAAGATCAAAAAGGTTTTGCAGTCGAATTAGATTCCCGCTCCGACCTCTCGCTTTCCGAAAAAAAAGAGCGTGTCGAGGATTTTCTAAAAAAGGGCCAGAAACTACGCGAGGAAGGAGACTACAATCAAGGTATTGACGTACTTATGGAAGCGCTGGAACTTGGGGTAAAACAGGACGAAGTTTACTACCGCCTTGGCAATATATTCTATGACGCCGACGATCTGGATCGGGCTGAGTACTCGTACGAGAGAGCAATAGAGGAAAACGAGGAACACGCCAACTCCCAGCACAACCTCGCAGTTGTCTACAGGGAACAGGGTAAGATCGACGAATCCGTAAAGCAGCGAAAAAAAGCCAATAAAATTCAAATTAATAATCCAAAGGACCCGGATCTCTCCGACGACGATAGGACCTTCGTGAAAAAGCTAGCCCTGAAGATGTTCCTTTTTTTGACGCTGGGAATTACGGGTCTTGGGCTGGTTGTCTATTTGGTCTCACGTTTCTTCTTCTGACCCCCGTTATTACTTCCCGGGGAGTCATTAAACGACCCTATAACTTAAGGCGTTCTTCAGAATTATTAGTACAGCTGACTGTATACAAGGTAATTCCGGTAGACCGATTTGACGTAATTTCTCGTGCTCCCCAGTGGAATTCTTTCCACGAACAAATCTACATCGGAGGTCGTAAACTCCTCCTTCCACTTACCGAGATTACCCGGGCCACCGTGGTAGGCGGTTAAGCCCAGTCGGATGTCACTGAAACGACCCAGTTGCTTGTTTATATAAAAGCTGCCAAATTCTATTGAGTTACTGGGATTAAAGAGATCTTCCGGGGTAAAATCATCCACCCCAAGGTCCTCGGCAATTCCTTCCGCCGTCGAAGGAATAACCTGCGTCAAACCTACTGCCTTCGCCGTCGAATAAGCCTCACTGTCGAAAGCACTTTCCTGACGAATAACGGCATATATCAGTGATTCCGATAGTCCGTATTTCCCGGCAACCCTCTTTACGTCCCGAGAATAGTACCTCGGGTAGGCCGCCCTGACGACTTCAATCGGCGGCCTCTGATTCCGGTCGTAGTACCAACCAGTTAACCGGGTCGCCGCTTTTAAAGATTCTCTGTAATTTTCAGCTAGTTTTTCCCATTGAAGCTTGAGATAAAGATAATCAGAAGTCCGCAAGTTTGACTTTAGCCTCTCAAGACTGGCCAGAGCAGAAGCAAGCAAACCATGATTCTTTAACGATAAAGTGAGCTTCAACCTCCGAAGCAAGGAAGATGAAAGATTGCTCTCCAACAAACGGGTTTCCACTTCCTCTAAGTCAACGCTCCTCTGGCTCCAGGTCTCGCTTATTTTAAAACTTTGCCGGGACCACCCGTTTTTACCCGCAAGCAGGGCATAATAGTTCGTCGGGTTGTTTTCCTGAAAACTTACAACCTTAATATAGCTTCGGGGATCCACATCCGGACTGGCGATCCGGGCCTTGCGACGCCAGAAAAATAATTCCGGTGGCAACTCATCATAATAAGATTCAAGGTAACCAGTATAATCGAGCGCAAGCTTATAATTTCCTCTTTCGTAACTCTTAAAGAACAGTCGCCAAGTTGCACTTCTAACGGCAGAACGGGATAGACGGCTTTTGTACTGCTCCAGAGCCGAATCCAGTTCCTGGAGGCTGGCTCCTTTCGTAACCCTTTCAAATGCGCGCCCCACGGCCAACCGACCAAAATAAGTCTCCGGGAAACGTTCGTATATTCCCAATAACTGCCCCGTCAGATCGTAGTTGTCACGGAACCCGTTTTTCGTCAGAGCCTCGTAATAACGTCCTTTTGCCTCCATCGAACGACTCAACTTAGCCTGGAAAAGCCTCTGAAATGTCCAGATGGACTCCTCGGGGTAATCCAGCTTTAACCCATCCAGCCAGGCAAGCCGAAAGTAAGCTTTTACCTTCGTTTCACCGGTAAAGCTGCCCATATTCCGCAGCAGCAGGCTCCTGGCCCTGCGGTACTCCCTGTAGTCAACCAACTTTTCCACGAAGCGAAATAAGTATTGGCTTCCACCGTTCTTGGAAATATTGGTTTCCTCAACCAGGTTCTCGGCAAGGTCAAACAGCTCGTCTCGCCTCTCCCCGATAAATCTCAGATTTGTAACTTCCATCAAAGATATAACCTGGCTCAGGGCCTCCTGGGAATTGCCCCTTTTCCTTGCAATGGACAGTTTGAGCTGTATTAATTTTTCCCTCTCTTTGGAGGTCTCCGCGAGTCCGGAAGCTTCTTCTGCAAGGCTTGCTGCCCGGTCCAGCCGACCCAATCTCAGTTGAGCCTTCGCCTCCAGGTACTTTTTCTGAAACCGGAATAACTCCTGTTCCGAAGCTGGTTGGAATCGTTTTAGCGCTTCAAGCGCCTTCTGAAATTCCCCCTGCCCAATTCTCGCTCTTGCAATGAGTAAATCCGAGTAGGAACCAAGCGGCTGCTTCTCGTTGTACCCGGAAAGGGTCTCAAGAGCACTGTCGTAGTTGCCTCTATCCAGCGCTTCCACGGCCCCAACGAGCTCGACGGAGACTTCCGTCGATTGACCCTTAACAAACGGCGACGGTCCCAAAAATCCCGTCGCGATAATGAGCAATATAATAAAAAGCGTAACACAATTTCTCTTCGGTTTCATTTTTCCCACCTTCGCTTATCCTATTACTGGGGCAAACTGTTCATAGGATGATATAATTATCCGCGATTTCAGTCAACTCACAACTCACCCGAACTTAGCCCGGGGACAGGAATAAAATGGCGATAGTTAAATTATAACTCTTCCGGCACAGAGCCTCACTGCCTAAATAATATATCCTCCTTCTTAAACAGAGTGATCGCCAGGTAAATCAACAGCAGGGTAAGCGGCACCATGGTCAAAAACGTAGCCGCTATATGAAAGAGGTTTATCGTTCCCGCGATCAACTCTTTAAAGGTTTCTAGCGAATTCAACAGGGGAATAAAGAACGCAATATTCCCGAAATCAAGCCCTCCAGTCATCGAAAGAATCCCCGTTAGGACCACGAGCATCAGAACAGGTGTCTGATAGACGTTGGCTTCTTTTTGAGTTCGGGAGAAGGAGCCAATGCTAATAACCAGAGAAGATAGTAACGCTACAAGGGGCAAGACCGTAAAAAGAATACTGACGAATATTCCAAAGGTCATGCTTTCCATCGGTAGCTCCACCCCGAAAAACCCGAGCCCGTAAATCAAACCGATAACGCTAAACACAGCCGCAACCGATGCAACCAGAAAGACCGTCAGGAACTTGCCTAAAACTATCTCCTCCCGCGATAACCTGGATACCAGCAGGGTAGATATCGTCTTTTTCTCCTTCTCTCCCGCAGTAATTTCCGCACCAAGCCCCATGGCAGCAGTAATTATCGAAAGGATAACGAAGTAAGGCAGCATCATTTGCAACATTTCCCCGCCAATCGCAGTTTGAGCGTCGCCAGTTCCGTTTACGTTGACCTCCATTGGGGGAGAAATCTCCTCATAGCTCACCCCCATACTCTCAAGCTTTTGCCTCATCGTCTCCTCCAGGTAACTTTCCAGTGCCGCCCTCGTCCTGCTCACGCCTACCTCCGAGTCCTGATCGTACTGACGGTAGGAAATATCTACCTTCAGGCCCGAAGTCTCCTTTTTCGATACGAGTACCAGTACGTCTCCCCCCTCGTTCTCGTAGGCGTTCCGGGCGGCGGACTCGTCCTGGTAAAACGTGGTCACCACGTCTTCTTTGTTCCGCAACATTTCCGCCAGTACAGGAGAGGCCTCCCGGTTTACGTAGATGACCTCGGAAGTCGTATTTTCTTCCGTCGGCACGCTCTGACTGGAAAAGTGGAATATCAACCCGAGCATCACGGGGTAAAAAACCAGAGGAAAGACGATAACTAGAATCGCCGTTCTCCTGTCCCGGAGAGCTGCCAGAATTTCTTTTTTGAATAGTAGCCAAATATTCCTCATTGGTTATTAGCCTCCACTACATTGAAGAAGAGGGATTCCAGGTCTTCTTCGCGATGTCTTTCCAGCAACTGGTTTACGCGACCAAAAGCTTTTACCTCTCCTTCAAATAGTATTGCGACCTTATCACAGAGTTTTTCCGCAACGTGCATTATATGAGTGGACAGGATGATGGTTTTCCCCTCTTTCTTAAATTCCTCTATGTAGTCGGTAACCGTCTTAGAAGTCATCAGATCGAGCCCCTGGGTGGGCTCGTCAAATATCAGGATCTGCGGGTCGTGAATTATGCTGCGGGCGAGGGAAAGTTTTTGTTTCATCCCCGTGGACAGGTTATTGACTTTGCGCCCGAGAAACTCTCCCATATCGAGAATATCAAAAACTTCCTCCATGCGCGGCTCTATCCTGTCCTCTTCCAGTCCATTTATTCTCGCAAAGAACCTCAGGGTTTCTCTCGGAGTTAGTCTCCCGTAAAGCCCCATTTCGGTCGCGAGATACCCGATGGATTGTCTTACTTGAAGCGGGTTATCCACGACGTCGTTCCCCTCGACGACAGCGGTTCCTGAAGTCGGCTTCAGTATAGTGGAAACCATTCGGAGCGCCGTGGTCTTTCCAGCTCCGTTGGGACCCAAAATACCGAGGACTTCACCGGAAGTCGCCTCGAGGTTCATCTTCCTGACGGCTGTAATCTTTTCCTTCCGGTTTATTTCAAATTTCTTGGTCAGATCTACCGTTCTAACGTTTATGCTCTTGGAGTTCAACCTATTACTTCCTTCCCTAGGTGACCTGCCAGGGTTTCGGGTAGTTTTATACTTCCGTCTTCCCTCTGATTGTTTTCCAGCAGAGCTACCAGCAAACGGGAGGTAGCCAGACCGGACCCGTTAAGCGTATGCAGGTACTCCGGTTTCGGCTTGTCTTCCTCAGACCCATCCGGCCTGTACCTGATGTTGCCCCTTCTTGCCTGAAAGTCCTCGCAGTTACTAATCGAAGACACTTCGTAATACTTCTCCTGTGTCGGTATCCATACTTCCAGATCCACCGTCTTGCTCGATTGTTGCGCAAGGTCGGCAGTCGGGAGTAGTACTTTTCTATAATGGAGTCCCAGCTCGCGCAGAATTGACTCCGCGTCCTCTATCACCCGATCCAAATGCTCGTAAGAGGTTTCCGGCCGGGTGAAGCGAAACAACTCCACCTTGTTGAACTGGTGAGTCCGAATCAAGCCCCTTTCCTCTTCCCCGTAGCTGCCCGCCTCCCTGCGAAAACAGGTAGTAAAAGCCACGAACTTCTCCGGGAGTTCTTCCTCGGGTAATATCTCGTCCCGATGGTAGTTAACCATTATGCTCTCGGAAGTCGGGTTCAAGTAAAGGCTCTCTTCTCGTTCCCCCCTGCCATTTATCCGGTAGAGGTCGTCCTCGAACTTTGGCAATTGACCCGATGTGTAGTAACTTGAGCCCTTTGCCATGTAGGGCGGGAAAACCGGAGTATAACCGTTTTCCCGGACCTGGTAGAAGTACATGAAGTTGATGAGGGCCATTTCCATCAGGGCCCCGTCACCGTAGTAGAATGGGAACCTGGCTCCCGAAATCTTGCTGGCTTTATCAAAGCGGAATAGCTCATTTCTCTCGCCAAGCTCCAGGTGGTTCTTCGGTTCGAAATCAAAGTCCCTCTTCTCCCCGTATTCCTCCAGAACTTCTTTGTCCTCCTCCGAATCGCTAACGGGAACTGTTTCGTGTGGCAGGTTGGGTAACTCGTCCATACGGTCCTGGAGTTCAGATTTAACTTCTTCCAGATCGTCTTCCAGTTCATCTATTTTTTCGGATACCCGCCCCATTTCTTCGATAATCGCTTCCGCTTCTGCGTTCTTCCCCTGCCGCTTTAACTCACCGATCTTCTCGGATTCCTCGTTTCTTTCGTGTCTCAGTCCCTCGACTTCTCCTATTAACTCCCGTCTTCGATCATCGAGTTCGATAATTCTCCCAATATCCAGATCCTTTTCCCGCGTTTTTAGCCGATTCTCTACTTCTTCCGGGTTCTCTCTTAATTTTTCAATATCAAGCATTTACGAAAATCACCGTATGGAGAATCCATTGATTTAATTGCCACTAATTGAGTTAAATTAGGACAGGTAATCGATTATTTTTTTAAGGAAATCAGGCAGGTCGCCAGGGTGCCTGGAACTTATTAGGTTGCCATCCAAGACGACTGAATCGTCCCGGTAGTCTACTCCCGCATTCGCCATGTCATCCCTTATGGCCTCGTAACTGGTGGCGGCTCTACCCTCCAGAATCCCGGCTGAAATCGCTACCCAGCCGGCGTGACAGATAATGGCCACCATTTTACCTTTCTCGTCCATCTCCCTGACAAATCCAGTAACCTCGCTAGATCGTCTAAGCTTATCCGGCGAGCCAGTTCCGCCCGGGATTACGACCCCGTCCAGGTTATCGGGATCCAGCTCGTCAGCAGGATAATTGGCTTCAATCGGGTAGCCATGCTTGCTTTCGTAAATTCCGGCGGATCGAGAAGCAACTACCGTATCGGCTCCTGCCTCTTCCAGTCTGATCTTTGGATACCAGCATTCCAGATCCTCGTAGCCGTTTTCAACGAGAAAAGCTATACGAACATTCTTTAGTCTTTCCATATATATCACCTATTGCTTAAATCAATTCGAAGATCTTGCTATAAAACCCTTTCTAATTACGATAAGAATTAAACTCCTTACGAAAATTCACCTATTTTCAAAGTAACCCATAATGA
>CAZYCI010000068.1:0-7405 GCA_964645955.1 uncultured Thermotogae bacterium | reverse complement strand
TTGAAGGAACTTCCGGTTGACCTTGAATTCAACGAGTTTTCCGCCGGGGATCGGGTAAAAGAAGATCGAGGAACGCCGCTACCGGAAGAGACCCTCAAGGGAGCCCGCGCGGCGGACGCCGTATTGCTCGGTGCCGTCGGAGAAACGGCCGCCGACGTCGTTATCAGGTTGAGGCAGGAGCTCGATACCTTCGTAAACCTCAGGCCGGTGAAGGCCTACCCCGGAGTCGAGTGCGTCGACCCGGCAACGGACATGGTCATCGTCCGCGAGAACACTGAATGCCTCTACGCGGGAATTGAGAACAGGATAGCCCCGGGGGTAACCACGGCGACTCGGGTGATTACGGAATCCGCCAGCAAGAGAATAGCGGAATACGCCTTCGATTACGCCGAATCCGAGGACAGGTCGCTGGTAAGTGCAATTCACAAGAACAACGTCCTGCCCGTAACCGGCAACCAGTTTCTGGAAGCAGCGGATGAGGTGGCAAAAGGCTCGGACGTGGACTACGAGGACGTTCTGGTCGATGCGGCCGCACTGTACATGGTCAAGGACCCGGAGAGGTTCGAGGTCGTACTGACGACCAACCTGTTCGGCGACATCCTATCGGACCTGGCGGCAGGGCTGATAGGCGGCCTTGGCTTGTCCCCGTCCGCCAACATCGGTGACGAACACGGCCTCTTTGAGCCCGTTCACGGCACGGCACCGGACATAGCGGGGGAAGGGAAGGTCAATCCGACCGCAGCAATCCTTTCCGGCAGTTACATGCTTAACTTTCTCGGCGCGGAAGACTACGGTAAAAAGCTGGAAAACGCCGTCGAGGAGACGCTAGCCGATGGAGAGACCACTCCCGACCTCGGTGGGGACCTGACGACGACGGAGATGGCACGGGCCGTTCTCGATAGGGTGTAGCGGTTATGAAAAGCGATAAAGTTTTAGTCTTCGACACGACCTTGCGGGACGGCTCCCAGGGCAGGGATATAAGTTTTTCACTCGAAGATAAAATCAAAATAGCACGGCGCCTCGACGAACTCGGAGTGGACTTCATAGAAGCAGGCTGGGTGCCGAGTAACCCGAAGGACACCAAGTTCTTTCAGAAGTTCGGCCAGGATGACCTGGAAAACGCCAGGCTGGTCGCACTGAGCAGCACGCGCCGGCCGGGAACCGAACCCGAAGACGACAGGAGTCTGCTCGGACTGCTGGATTCCGGTGCACCCGTTACCGGGATCGTCGGAAAGAGCTGGCGCTTTCACGTCGACGAGGTCCTCGGAGTGACGCCGGAGGAAAACCTGGAGATGATCCGGGACTCTGCTTCTTACCTGAAGGAAAACGGCCGCGAGGTCCTCTACGACGCGGAGCACTTCTTTGACGGCTTCAAAGACGATTCCGACTACGCTTTGAAGACGTTAAAGGCGGCAGCCGAAGCGGGAGCGGATAGGATCTGCCTCTGCGACACCAACGGCGGCACGATGCCTTCGGAGGTCCGCGAGGTCGTGGCAAAGGTGAAGGAGGTCGTTGACCTCCCGCTGTCGATCCACGCCCACGACGATTCCGGCGTCGCTACCGCCAATTCCGTGGCAGCCGTGGAGGAAGGCGTCAGGTCGGTCCAGGGGACGATGAACGGTTACGGCGAGCGGGTCGGAAACGCGAACCTCTGTGAGGTAATCCCGAACCTGGTTCTGAAGAAGGACAGGGGATGCCTCCGCTCCCGGGAGAGCCTGGAGGACCTTACTTCCGTCTCCCGCTTCGTTTCGGAGCTGGCAAACAAGTCGCCGGAGAGGAGAACCCCCTACGTCGGCGTCAACGCCTTCAGTCATAAAGCCGGATTGCATGTTGACGCCGTCCTCAAACACCCGAAGACCTTCGAGCACATAGATCCGGAAGAAGTAGGTAACGAGCGTCGCTTTTTGGTTTCCGAACTCTCCGGCGGCAGCACGGTCGAAAGGAAGCTGAAAAACGTTGGAGTTGACCTGGAGGGGGACGGTGATGCCCACAAGGAGGTCCTCGACAACATAAAGAAGCTCGAGGAGGACGGTTACCAGTTCGAAAACGCGGATGCTTCCTTTGCCCTGCTCGCCAAGCGAGTTCAGGGAGAACTCGAGCAGTTCTTCGAAGTTTTGGAGTACGAGATTCTGACGAACCGAGTCGACGGGGAGGATCCGACGGCGAAAGCGAGCGTAAAACTGCGGGTCGACGGGGAAGTTCGCGACGCGATAGAGCGCGGCCACGGGCCGGTGGACGCGCTGGACAATGCCTTTCACCGCTGCCTGAACAGTTTTTATCACTCGATAGAGAACATGAAGCTAACGAACTACAAGGTAAGGATACTGGAAAGTTACAGGGGAACGGCCGCAGTGCCCCGGGTGATGATCGAGATGAAGGACGGTGAAAAGACCTGGAACACGATCGGTGTCTCGGAGGACGTAATCGAAGCGAGCTGGGAAGCGCTCCGTGACGGCTACATCTACGGTCTATTGAGCGAAAAGACGGAAATCTCCGGCCACGCGGCCTGAGATAAGAAGATATTTCCGAAATTATGAAAAGGGAACGGTTTCCCCGTTCCCTTTTCGGATAGCACTCGTCTCTAAATCTTCGTTCCGGTATCCTCTATTCCGGTGATCTTCCCGAATTCTTCCTTTACATCTAACGTTATTTCTCCTGGTTTGCCGTCACCTATTTTCCGGCCGTCTATTTCAGAAACGGGAGCAACTTCCGCTGCCGTTCCGGACAGGAATACCTCGTCGGCAGTCATTACCTCCGCCAGACCGAGGTTTTGCTCCTTCACCTCGTAGCCGAGGTCCTTGAGGATATCGATTACGACGTTTCGGGTGATCCCCGGCAGGTTGTTGATAACCGGAGGCGTGTAAACGGCTCCCTTTCTGTAGACGAATACGTTGTCCGCGCTCCCCTCGGAGACGTTACCGTTGGTGTCAAGCATCAGCGCCTCGTCCGCACCCCAGTTGTCCGCCTGCATCAGTGCCAGGACGTTGGTCAGGTAATTCAGGTGTTTTACTGTGGGGGGAAGTCCCTGTTTGGGCTGGTTTCGGATGGTTGTCGTCAGCAGGTTGAGCCCCTCTTCGTAGAGTTCCGGACCGTAGAGTGCCTCCCACTCCTTTGTAATGATGATGACCGAAGGATCGGTACAGGACTCGGTATCTATACCTAGTGAGCCCGCTCCGCGAGTGACGATCGGTCGAATGTAAGCCTCGTCAAAGCCGTTGACCCTGAGCGTCTCCAGAATCGCTTCCGTCATCTCCTCGCGTTCCATTGGCATGTCGAGGTTTATCGCTCGGGCACTTCTATAGAAGCGATCCAGGTGTTCTTCCAGCTTAAAGACGTAGCCGTCGTAAGCTCTGATCCCTTCGAAGATTCCGTCACCGTAAAGAAAACCGTGATCAAATACGCTGATCTTTGCCTCTTCTTTCGGTACGAACTCGCCGTTCAGGTAAATCTTGGCCATTGTTCCTCCTTATTCTTGGTTGTCTTCTTTTTCGTAACCCTTCAAAACCAGGCTGGTCTCCGTAGTCTGAACTTCGTCCATATTGCGGAACTCCTCGATCAGGTCGTTTAGCTGCTGCACCGAGCTGGATTCCAGGTGGGCCTGAATGTCGTGGTCCCCGGTCAGCTCGAATACCGTATCAACCTCGTCGAACGCCGCGATCTTTCTCGTCGCCCTGGTGGTATAGGAAGTACTGTTCAGGGCAAATGAAACCAGGGCCTCCACGCCTGCCGGAATCCTGCTCTTGACCTCGAGGTCCAGCACCCTGTCCGCTATTTCCAGCAGGTCGATATCGTTGAACCGCGTCTTGCCGTCGCTTGCCGACTCCTTGACCCTGGAGACTATTTCCTCTAACTCCGGCTCGTCCGGTTCGACCCCCATTTCGCTCAACCTGTCCTTTACCGCCGCTTTCCCGGCGTATTTGTCGATGATTATCTCTCGCTGCTTGTGGACGATTTCCGGAGGGATTGCCTCGTAGGTCTCCGGGTCCTCCAGTACCGCCCTGGTATGAAGTCCGGATTTGTGAGCAAAAGCGTACTGGCCTACGATCGGATCGAGCTCCGAGTTGAAAAGTCCGGATGCCTTCTCCACGGCGTGGGAAATCTCCGGTAAGGTCTCGAGCTTCCAGTCCTTTTCTACACCGTAGAGGCGCTGCAGGGCAACGACAGTCGGGGCGAGTGGAGCGATGCCGGTCCGCTCGCCCAGCCCGTTTACCGTGACGTCAATCAAGTACGCCCCGGATTCGTAACCGGCCAGTGAGTTCGCAACCGCCATGCCGTAGTCGTTATGACAGTGCGTGTGAACCGGAACGTCGACTAGTTCGGTTGTCCTTTCGATCAGATCGCCGTAGGAAGAGGGCGTTGCAGTTCCGACGGTGTCTGCTATACTGATCCTGTCCGCCCCGGCCTCCTCGGCGGCAATGACTGCCTCTTCGAGGTAGCCCGCCTCCGTTCTGGTTGCGTCCTCGGGAGTGAAGCGGACCTTGAGTCCCAGCTCCTTGGCGTAAGCTACGGACTCCCGGATCTTCTCCAGCGCTCCGGATCTATCCGTATGGAGTTTGTGTTCCAGGCTGAGCTGGGAAGTACCGAGAAAGATCCCGACCCAGCTGACGCCGACGTCCCTGGCGGCCTCTATGTCCTCTTTCAACGCTCTGGAGTGGGCCATGGTCTCCGCTTCCAGTCCGTCGCCGGCTATCACACGGCAGGCACGCTCTATGTCCTCGGAGACTACCGGGTGCCCCAGCTCGATAATGTCGATCCCGAACTCGTCCATCAGCCTGGCGATTTCCTTCTTTTCCTCGATCGTAAATGATACGCCGGGCGTCTGTTCTCCTTCTCTCAAAGTAGTGTCAAGTAATTGCATGGATCCTCCTTGTCTTAGCCGGCTGCCGCGTTTTCCAGAACTCTTAGTGCTTCGATCAGAACTTCTTCGGCACAATCTAGCTCCCCCAGTTCCAGGTGTTCCTCCGGCGTATGGTCGAGGGAAGAATCCCCCGGGCCGTAAGCCGCTATCGGAACGTCCCAGTGCTCCGCAAATATGTTCATGTCGGCGGTACCGGTCTTTAGCTTGAACTTAGGCTCTCCCCCCTGGTCCCTGATCCCGGAAAGGAAGGCACTGACCAATTTGTTGCGTTTGGAGGATCTAACCGGAGGAATTCCGCGGGTCCTTTTTACGGAAGCTTTGCCGGCGCGTTTTTCGATAAACCCGTCCAGTTCCTCGTAATCAAATCCCGGGCTCGTTCTTACGTCAAGCTTCATTTCGGTCTCGTCCTCAAATGGCCTGTCCTCCGTGTTGAAATCGGTCAACCGAACGTCAGTACTGTTGAAACCGGTCGAATCGTCTTCAACCAAATCGTTCAGGCCTTCGTAAAACTTTACGGCTTCCTCGGCCGGGAGTGCGGACCCCTCCCCGCGGTGCGTCTTCGGGACCGTCAGCGAGTAGGTAATCCGGGTCGACCCCCTGTAACCGAGGGTTAACCCGTTCCAGCGGCTCGGTTCACCCACTACTACGTAATTCGGCTCTACTTCGTCCACCAGGGCGTAAGCCCCCTTCGAGCTCGTTTCCTCCTCGACGACACCGGCGACGATCAGTTCCAGGCTCTCCGAGCCAGCGAGCTCGCTTCCCGCTCCGATGAAACTGGCCAGCGGGGCCTTGGCGTCGACCGAGCCCCTGCCGTAGAGTACTCCGTCCTCGACCCGGACGGGTATCTCGCCTTCCACGGTATCCAGGTGACCGACCAGCAGGACCGTCACGTCCCCGTGGCCGGTACGGCCGATCAGGTTACCGGCCCCGTCCCGGGTTGTACTGTACCCGAGTTCTCCCATCTCCGGCCCGAGAAAGTCTACGAGTTCGGATTCATCTCCGGACGGGCTGTAAATTTCCACCATCCGCTTGAGCAGGTCCCGTGTTTCCATGGTCAAAGGTGGCTGATAATTGCGTCGGTCAATTCGGTCGTGCTGGAATTTCCACCGAGGTCGGGCGTGAGAACTTTCCGGCTGGAAAGAACTTCTCTGATTGCCGAATCGATCTCCGTGGATGCTTCGTCCTGATCCAGGTACTCGAGCATCATTAGCGCCGAACGCAGTAATCCCAGCGGGTTGGCGACGTTCTGGCCCGCTATGTCCGGGGCGGAGCCGTGGACGGCCTCAAATATCACCCGGTCGTCACCGAAATTACCTCCGGGTGCCACGCCGAGACCTCCAATCAATCCGGCGGATAGGTCCGACAAAATGTCACCGTAGAGGTTGGGCGCGAGCAGGACGTCGAAGTCATCCGGCCGGAGCAGGAGCTGCATCGCCATGTTATCGACTATTTTCTCGTCGAACTCGATCCTCGGGTAATCCTCCGCGACCTCGCGGGCACAGTCCAGGAATAACCCGTCGGACTCTTTCAAAATGTTGGCCTTGTGGACGGCGGTAACCTTGCTTCTGCCGTTCTTTTTGGCGTACTCGAAGGCAAACCGGGCCACGCGACTCGAACCCTCAACGGTGGTGAGTTTGACCGACTCGGCGTACTGGTCCTTTACGGTATGTTCTATCCCGCTGTAAAGTCCCTCGGTGTTCTCTCTCACGGTCACCAGATCGACTTCCTTCTGGAGGTCGGGACCGAGTCCGGGCAATTTGGTCACCGGTCTCACGTTCGCGTAGAGGTTGAGCTTCTTCCGCGTGGCTACCGTAAGACTGCTGTAACCGGAGCCGATCGGGGTCGTTATCGGGCCCTTTATCCCAACGGAGTTCTTCCGGACGGATTCGACCATCCGTTCGACTATTTCTTCGCCGGGTTCCTCTTGCGGGTTCGTCTCGATTATCTCCCACTCTATCTCACCGGAGGAAGCGTCAACTATTCTGCGTACTGCTCGACTGATCTCCGGACCTATTCCGTCTCCCGTTATGAAGGAAACTGTTTCGCTTGCCATCGCTTAGAGGTTAAAGGTTCCGTGCTTGTCCAGGTGCGCTACCAGACCGCCGTCATCCAGAATCTTGCTCATTTCCGGGGGCAGTGGGGATATCTCGATTTTCTTATCCTTGTCGACGTCCTTGAGCACGCCTTCTTCCAAATTGACGTACAGCTCGTCGCCCTGGTCTATTTCGTCCGTATCGCACTCAATGATCGGCAAACCGATGTTTACCGCGTTCCGGTAGAAAATCCGCGCGAATGACTTGGCGAGGACGGCGCTGACGTCCGCGTGTTTGATTACCGTCGGTGCCTCTTCCCGGGACGAGCCGGAGCCGAAGTTGTTACCGGCCACTATGAAGTCTCCCGGGTCGGCCTTGTCCCTGAAGTCGGGGTCCACTCCTTCCATGGCGTGCTCGGCCAGTTTGTCGTCGTCTGTTATCTTCATCAGGTACTTTCCGGGAATTATGTAGTCCGTGTTTATGTCGTCGCCGAATTTGTGGGCTTTTCCGGTTA
>CAZYCI010000067.1:0-7473 GCA_964645955.1 uncultured Thermotogae bacterium | reverse complement strand
ACTCGATCCTTCGGCTGCGGGGATCCGCCCGTTTCTTTTTTTGGTCTCCCCTGCTGGAAAACGGAAAACTGCTTAACGTCCCATTGGAACTAATTTTCCTTGAGTTATACACCCGAAAAAGCTAATATTAAACAATCCAATCAAACGGGAGAAAAAACATGAGCGAAGTAAAGACCGCCTACATAGAAGAGGAGATGGAGGAATCCTACATAAATTACGCGATGAGCGTAATCAGGGGGAGGGCCATTCCGGACGTCCGGGACGGTTTGAAGCCGGCTCAGCGACGTATCCTGTATGCTCTGGATGAACTGGGCCTGTATTCGGATGGGGCTCCGAAAAAATCCGCGAGAATCGTCGGTGAAGTTTTAGGTAAGTACCATCCACACGGGGACATAGCTGTATACGATACGATGGTAAACATGGCGCAGGAGTTTTCCTTCCGCTATCCGCTGATAGATGGTCAGGGAAACTTTGGCTCGATTGACGGGGACTCCCAGGCCGCCATGAGGTACACCGAAGCGCGTTTATCCCCGATAAGCGAGACTTTTCTGGAGGAACTGGACGAAGATACCGTCGATTTTACTCCGAACTTTGACGACTCACTGGAGGAGCCGACGATCTTGCCGGCCAAGGTTCCGGGACTACTGTTGAACGGTGCCTGGGGTATCTCGGTCGGTATGACCACCAAAGTTCCCCCGCACAACCTTACAGAACTGATTGAAGGATTAATCTACCTGATTGACAACCCTGAGGCAACCCTTGAGGAGCTTATGAAGTACATCAAGGGGCCGGATTTCCCGACCGGTGCAATTATTCTTGGCAGAGATGGAATAAAGGAAGCTTACCGATCGGGCAAGGGTCGCATTCGCATGCGAGCCAAAACTCAGCTTGAGGGAAACAACATAGTAGTTACGGAAATTCCCTTTCAGATAAAGAAATCCACGATAATTGAAAGGATCGCGGAAAAGGCAAAGGACGAAACCATAGAGGGAATAACGGACGTCAGGGACGAGTCGGACAGGGACGGTTTACGGGTAGTTATCAAGCTAAAAAGAGGTACGGAGCCCGAAGTAGTTTTGAACAGGTTGTTCAAGTATACCCCGCTCGAAAAGACCTATGGCGCCAACATGACTGTCATAGTGGACGGTAACCCGAGAAGGCTTTCTTTAAAGGAAATCCTGAACGCGTTCATAGACTTTAGGCGGTCCGTCGTTGAAAGGAGGACGGAGTACAGGCTCGAAAAGGCCGAAAGCCGGGCTCATATTCTGGAGGGTTTACAGGTTGCTCTGGACAGTACGGATCTGATTATAAAACTTATCCGTGACGCCGAAACCAGGGACGAAGCAAGGGAAAACCTGATCGAGAGGTTCTCCTTTTCCAAAAAGCAGGCGAACGCCATCCTGAAGACCCAGCTGGGCCGGTTAACCAGCCTGGAGAGAGAGAAGGTCGAAGAGGAACTTGCTGAGAAACGCGAGTACATCGAACGATACAGGGAAATTCTTTCTTCCACGCTCAAACTCGACGAGATCATCAAGGGCGAACTCAGAGACATCAAGGAAGAGTACGGAGACGAGCGGAGAAGCCTGATAACGGAGAAGGTAGAGGAAGTTGACGCCGAAAAGCTCGTTCCGGACCATGAACTAGTCGTCCAGGTTACCGAAAATGGCTACGTCAATGCCCCGAAGAGGAGCGGTTACAAGACACAAAACAGGGGAGGTAAGGGAGTTATCTGTATGGACCTGGAGGAGGATGACAGGATAACCGTTGCTTCAAGCGGTAACTCCCGGAACGAAACTCTCGTATTTACCGATCAGGAAAAAGCCTACAAGATAAAGACTTACAAGCTGCCTACTTCTCGCCGGGATTCTCGAGGGGAACGGCTAGCGGGAATGCTGGACCTCTCCGACGACGAAGTCGTGCGCGAGGTCCTTAATCTGAAAGGAGATGAGCTGAGGGGAGATGGCTTCTGCCTCATGGGTACGAAAGGCGGTTACGTCGTAAAAAACCCGATTAAAGACTTTTCTTCCGCTCACATCAGCGGGATAAATAGTCTGAACGCCGAAACCGGAGATTCCATCAGCTCTGCCGCTTTGAGCCACGGAGAAGGTGAAATCCTGATGGCTACTCGGGAAGGGCAAGTAATAAGGTTTTTGGAAGGAGAATTAAGGTCGACTCAGAGGCCGTCAAAAGGCGTCCGCGGTATGAGCCTGGCACCAGGCGACCAGGTGGTAAGCCTGGAATCGGTCAATCCGGAAATTCTGGAGAAGGACCCGCTTCTGCTTTTCGTAACGGAAACGGGCAAGGGTAAAAAAGTCCCGCTGTCCGAATTCAATTCACAGAAACGTTCTGGAAAGGGTAACCTTGGGATAAAGCTTGATGAGGAAGACGGGCTCCGGGATCTGAAGTTACTCAAAAAGGGAGAAGAGGTTCTTCTGTACAGTGAAAGGGGCCAGGCGGTCAGGCTGAGCATAGACGAAATAAGTCAGTTTCAGCGATACGCGAAGGGCGTTAAGCTGATGGACCTGGACGAATTCGACCTAATATCTTCGGTTACCGTGATATGAATTACTGGAGGTTTTAACGCATGGAAGGAGATTTTGCGGAAGAAGTTGAAAAAATAAAATCTGGTACGGCTGATCTTATTCCGGAGGAGGAACTCGAAGAGAAGCTGGAAACCGCCGCGGAAGAGGATCGACCCCTGAGGGTGAAGCTGGGCGTTGATCCGTCTTCTTCCGCACTTACACTCGGACATGCAGTTGTGTTGCGTAAGCTGCGCCAGCTTCAGGACTTAGGACATAAAGCCGTCATGGTCGTCGGCGATTTTACCAGGAGGATAGGTGATCCATCGGGAAGGTCGGAGACCAGGGAGATCATGGGAGCCAAGGAAATCGAGGAAAACATGAAGGACTACGAGAGACAGGTCTTCCGTATTCTGGATCCCGAGAAGACTGAGTTTCGCTATAATTCAGAGTGGCTCGGTAAGCTCAGTTTCGAAGATATCATAGAGCTTACCTCCAAGTATACCGTCGCCAGAATGCTTGAACGGGATGATTTTGCCAACCGTTACGAGTCCAACAAACCGATCTCCATTCTTGAGTTTCTCTATCCTCTGGCTCAGGCCTACGATTCCGTGGCCGTAGATGCCGACATAGAACTCGGTGGGGCCGATCAACGATTCAATTTGATCGTAGGCAGACATATACAGCGGGAGTTTGACCAGGATCCACAGATCGTGTTAACGGTTCCGCTGCTGACCGGTACCGACGGCAGCAGGGCTATGAGTCAGACCCGGGGTAATTATATCGGCATCAATGAGGAACCGGAGACTATTTACGGCAAATTGATGTCAATTTCCGACGAAACGATGCCGGAGTACTTCAAGTTGTTGACGGATATTGATCCCGAAGAAGTGGAGGGTATGCACCCGAAGGAGAAAAAGAAGAGGCTTGCCAGAGAAGTCGTCGAGAGTATTTATTCGGAAGTGGAAGCGGGCCACGCGGAAGAGGAGTTCGAAAGGGTTTTCGAACAGGACGAAGTTCCCGAGGACTTAAAGGAGCTGCGGATCCCCGCGGAAGAGATAAAAGAGGACGGAACAATTTGGATTATTGATCTACTTGATCTTTCCGGCTTCGTCTCCAGCAGGTCGGAGGCAAGGAGGCTTATCGACCAGGGAGGCGTAACTCTCAACGGGGAGAAAGTTGCCAAAGTAGATTTCGATCCATCCGTGGAAGAAGGAAAGGTGCTTCAAGTAGGGAAAAAGAAGTTTGCAAGGATGATTCCCGAAGAACAGTAACGCGATAGGTGGGTGATTAAGTTGTCCGATTGTATATTCTGCAGTATCGCGGAAGGAGAAATTGAAGCGGAAGTCGTATTCGAAAACGACTACGCCATAGGTTTTCTCGATGCCAATCCGGTGGTTGATGGTCATACCGTGGTAGTGCCCAAGGAGCACTTCGAAAGGTTTTCCGACCTGACCGAAGAAGTGGCAGCCGGGATCTTCGCGACAGTGAGAGAGGTTAATGATGCAATTCTTAAAGGTCTTGGCGCGGATGGGACGAACATCGGCGTCAACGACGGCGAAGCAGCCGGTCAAGCGATTCCCCACACACACGTACACCTAATACCCAGATACCACGATGACGATGGCGGTTCGCTTCACTCGATCGTCAGGGGGGCTCAGGAATCGGATTTGGAGGAAATTGGAGAGAGATTGAGGGCGGAAACCTACGGTAATTGACCGACTACCTGGCTTAGTTACCTTTTTTATGACTTCGGAATGATTGCGCGAGTGTAAAGTGGCCTGCGAGGTTGCCTGCTGAAGAATACCGTATCGATTACCGGAGGAATGGTATGGGAAAGGACAGGTTTAACAAGTTTGATGAATACGTCGATAGGACTGGAACGAATTCAGTCAAGTGGGATAACAGGGAAAAGATATTTGGAAAGGAGGACGTTCTGCCCATGTGGGTTGCGGATTCCGACTGGCGCACGGCGGAGCCAATAATTAATGCCCTGGAAGAGAGGATTTCGCATGGGATTTTTGGTTATACGACTACAAATGCTGAAACGGATCGTATAGTAGTGGATTGGTTTAAACGAAGATACGACTGGGAGGTAGATCCGGATTGGCTAGTTTACGGTAATGGTGTGGTTCCTTCTTTAAGAATAATTCTGGATAGCATTACCAACCAGGGGGATGGCGTGATTCTCCAGCCCCCGGTTTACTACCCTTTTTACACTTCAATTCGTGCAAGTGGCGGGCAGATAATTATAAACCAGCTCAAATACGAGAGCGGTCGCTACAGGATGAACTACAAAGACCTGGAAGAGGCCTGCGATACCGGCAGTAGATCCTTTCCGGCGAATCCAACCCCGACGTCCCTTGTACTCTGTAATCCTCATAACCCCGTTGGCAGGGTCTGGAAAGAGAGTGAGTTGAAAAAGTTGGGCCAAATTTGTACCGGAAACGATTTGCTGGTCATCTCCGACGACATACACGCCGAATTCGTTTATGGTGAAAGCGAATATACTTCTTTTGCTTCCCTCTCCCGAGAATTTGCGGAGAATTCTATAACGCTGACTTCGCCCAGTAAGGCATTTAATACGGCCGGGCTTCCTGCTTCGCTCGCTATTATCCCGAGCGAAAAGATAAGGAGGCGCTTCAAGCGCGCCGGTGAAAAGTTGCTAAAAGGTCCAAGTGTGTTCGGACTGGAAGCTCTTCTGGCCGCGTACAGCGACGGGGAGAGCTGGCTAAAGGACCAGCTTGATTACTTAAAATCAAACAGAGACCGTAGCTTGCAAGTTCTAAGGGAGAATGCCCCGCGAGTGAAGCCGATAGAACCGGAAGGGACGACCCTGCTCTGGATGGATTTTCGGGGGCTGGGTTTGAATAAAGAAGAACTGGAGGACCTAATCCTGGAGGAAGCGCGCGTGGGGCTGGATTTTGGCCACTGGTTTGGTCCAGGTGGAGAGGGTTTTCTCAGGTTGAACTTTGCCTGCCCGCGTGAGATTTTGGAGGAAGGGTTGAGTCGGATCGTAAAAGCCGTCCAGACAGTTACCTGAAGTCCCGGGCTTTCATTCCAACATCCCTTTTTAATTTTGACTTTTATGCCGCTAAGATTTTTCAGGTAACAACTGACTGGCCCCTGCAATGGCGGAATGGCCGGGATAATAAGCGATAACAGGTTATACTTTTCGAGAGCCGACCATCAGCTTAAAACTTTCCCGATCGCCTCTAATACCGTTGATCATACATTAAACTTATGTATAATTTTACGATTGGTTGCTTTGAGTCGGGTGAGAAATTTGCGGAGAAGAAATATTTTTCTGGTCTTCACGTTGCTTGCATTTCTGGATTTTTTCGTTCCCTTCTACTTACTGGGTAATATCCCCAGTTTTCTTGCCAGCTACGCCTTCTGGAGTATTCTGACTTTGACTGTAATAGTTGTTGGTGCCTTTTATATAAATAGGACCTGGGGTGGGTGAGGATTAACCCTTCATACGTCTGGATTTCGCTCCTTTCTTGGATGGCGATAGCCGTCGCTATAGCTTATCTGTCCCGGCGCGGGCTCGGTGAGGGGGCGTCCGAGTACTTTCTCGGTGGGAGAAGGCTGGGTGGTTTTATTTCGGGCATGAGCTATAGCGCAACCACCTACAGCGCCTTCATGCTAGTCGGGCTAGTCGGATTGACCTACGATTCGGGAGTTGGGGCTCTCGGATTCGAAATGACTTATCTCATGTTTACCGTCCTTCTCCTGACCGTGTTCGCCCCGCGGTTCTGGCTTGCAGGCAACAGGTACGACTTTATCACGCCGGCCGAGCTCCTTGCCCGGCGGTACGAGACTCCCTGGGCCGGTATCGTGGCTTCCGTAGTGTTCCTGGTGATGCTCGTACCCTATGCGGCGGTTCAGCTTATGGGGATCGGATTTCTGGTTGAGGGGTTAACTGGAGGTCGAATTCCATATATGGCCGGAGTGGCCGTCATGGCCGGTTTTGCCGGTTTTGTAGCACTCTGGGCCGGGATGAGGTCCGTTTCCTGGACGGACGCGTTTCAGGCAATCACCATGCTGACTACTTCCCTTTTTGCTCTCTTCTACATTTTTTTCCGTTTCTTTGGTTCACCCGGTAATTTCTTTCGAACAATTACCCTGGACCACCCGGAACTTTTAGAGTTGACCTGGGATCCACGCCTATTCATTGGCCTTGCGTTGCCCTGGGCTTTTTTCGCTTTGACGAATCCGCAGGTCTCTCAGAGAATGCTCGTACCGGACAGGATTTCCAGTTTGAAGAGGATGATAATCTACTTCTCCGTCTTTGGCTTTATTTATACGATTATCAGTACACTCTTTGGTTTTCAGGCGGCAAGCCTCTTACCGAACCTGGAGAACGCCGACAAGGCGATGCCGGTCTTACTTACCAAGGTCCCGCTCCCGCTCGGACTAATCATGTTCATCGGTATATTTGCCGCCGCCACTTCTACCCTGGGTTCGATTACGCTAACTCTGAGTTCTTCGATTTCGCGGGATCTGGCTCAAAACTTGCTTCCCGGGGCGGACGAGAGCTGGCACCTAAAGCTGGGTAAATTAGCTATTCCCTTACTTATCGGAATATTTGTTCTCTTTGCCTGGCTGCAGCCCGGGCTTATTGCCGTCCTGTCCAGCATGGCTTCCGGCGGTTTACTCGTTACGGCCCCAGCTCTTATCGGTGCTTTCTTCTGGAAGGGTGGTACCGGGGCCGGAGTTGTAACTTCAATGTCCGCTGGTGGCGTTTTTACCGGCCTGCTTTACGTAACTGATTTTAAGCCATTTGGCTGGTGGCCCTCCGTCTGGGGCTTTCTCCTTACCGTCTTTCTGTTCGTAAGCGTGAGCCTGTTTACCTCCAGCCCGGAAAAGGCAGGGGAATTCGTCGATTTTGTCAACCGGAGGATGGAGGAAGTTTCAAACCGCTGAGTGGTTTGAGGTACGGGCCTAAAGG
>CAZYCI010000066.1:0-7495 GCA_964645955.1 uncultured Thermotogae bacterium | reverse complement strand
ACTCAAACCAAACGGAGGTGTAGCATGAAGAAATTTATTGAAACCGGTAAGGGTGATCGGGTTTGGCTCGCCGGATCGCCGGACTCAGCTTAACGACCAGCAACTTTTAAGCCGGATCCCCTCCGGCTGCAGGGAAAAAGATGAATTGGTCCACAAGCAACTAGGTTGGAATGTTTCCGACCCTTTTGAAATTTATGAAAGCATCCACGACGAGTTCGATAACAGCTTCATTCTAGAGAGCTCAACCGGGCCCGAGGAGCTCGCAAAACGAACCTTTCTCGGGTTCGGTCCGACAACGATCCTTCAGTTCGAGGATGGTTCTCTGAAGTCGGATGAAAGAGTTATAGCCCGGAGTTCCAATCCACTAAAAATCCTGGGAAATCTCGAGAGGGAATTCGAAAGAATCCCGGCCCCTCCCTCGGCCAGTTACTTCGGCGGGCTCGTCGGGTACGTCAGCTACGACCTCATTCGGTACCTCGAGGACCTGCCCACCCGCGACACCCAGTCCGCCTTCCCCGATTTTAAAATGGGGCTGTACCTCGACGGACTGGTCCACGATTCGAGGAACGATCAGTTAACTTACTTTTCCTGCGGAGAGGACCGCTCTGACAATCTAAGAGAGTTACTCCAATCTTCCTCGAGTAAAAACAGAAAACGGCTAGAACTTTCCCGGTTAAACTCCGATTTCGATAAGAACCAATTCAAGCAGGCAGTAAACCGGGCCCGGGAGTACATCCACTCCGGCGATATCTACCAGACGGTGCTCTCGCGGAAACTGCAGGGAAAGTACAAAGGAGAACCGTTAACGGCTTATGAAAGGCTTCGCCGGATAAATCCTTCCCCCTACATGTACCACCTGAAATTCGGTCAGGAGAGAGTAATAGGCTCCAGCCCGGAAAAGCTGGCCTCCGTCAGGAACGGAGAGATAACGACCTACCCGATCGCCGGCACCAGACCGCTCGGAGATACCGACACCGAAAAAGATAAGCTGGCGGAAGAACTACTCCACGACGAAAAGGAACGGGCCGAACACAACATGCTCGTGGACCTGGCGCGGAACGACGTCGGCCGCGTCGCTAGTTACGGCTCGGTCAACGTGCCCGAATACATGGAGATCATGGAATTTAGCCACGTTCAACACCTGGTATCCAAAGTGACCGGAGAGGTAAAAGAAGATAAAACCGCCAGCGAAGTTTTTGGCTCGCTGTTCCCGGCGGGCACCGTCTCAGGTGCGCCAAAAATCCGGGCCATGGAGATAATCGACGAACTCGAACTGACACCCCGTGGTCCCTACGCCGGCGCAGTTGGTTACCTCTCCTTTTCCGGCGACATCGATTCCTGCATTACGATCAGGAGCCTGTTTACCAGGGGCGACGAACTCTCGCTCCGGGCGGGTGCCGGCATAGTTGCCGATTCGGACCCGGAATCGGAGTGGGAAGAGATAAATCACAAGCTTGCGGCGATGAAGAGCGCTCTTACAGGAGGTGATTCCGGTGCAGTCGGATAGTTCAAAGCTAAACCGGTTCGCAGTAATCGATAACTACGATTCGTTTACCTTCAACCTGGTTCAGTACCTCGGCGAACTGGGGCGGGATCCGCTCGTATTCCGAAACGACGAATTGAAACTGGAGGAGCTCGAAGAATTACAACCGAAAGGGATCATTATATCGCCGGGACCGGGAAGACCGGAGGAAACCCGCTATTTTGGACTTTCGCTCGAAATCCTCCGTCAGGTCTCTCCGAAAGTACCGACCCTGGGCGTATGCCTCGGCCACCAGGGAGCTGGATTTGCTTTCGGCGGGCAAGTCGTCAACGCCGGGGAAATTAACCACGGGAAAACAAGCATGGTCAATCACGATCGAAAGGGAGTCTACCAGGGGTTACCCAACCCGTTTAAGGCGGCAAGGTACCACTCTCTGGCACTGAATCCCGAATCCCTGACAGAAGAACTGGAAATAACCGCCAGAACTACGGAGGGAGAAATCATGGGAATAAGACACGTAAACTATCCAATTTACGGGGTACAGTTCCACCCGGAGTCCGTGCTTACCGAGAACGGAAAGGAGATCCTCCATAACTTTTTGAAGATAACCGGGAGTGAAACATAATGACCACCATGACCGAAGCAATCGAGAAAGTAATTGCAGGAGAAGGCCTGGAACCGGAGACCGCCAGAGGAGCCATGAACGAGCTGATGAGCGGAGACGCCAGCAAAACGAACATAGGGGCATTACTTGCCGGACTGAGAGCAAAGGGGGAATCTCCGGAGGAAATAGCCGCCTTCGCCGAAATAATGCGACAGAAAAGCATCGGGCTGAATCCGGACGTCGATCACGGACTCGTCGACATGTGCGGTACCGGAGGCTCCAGCGTCAAAACTTTCAACATTTCGACGATGAGCGCTTTTCCGGTGGCCGGTGCCGGTTACCCGGTGGCAAAGCACGGGAACAGGTCGAACACGAGCCAGTCCGGCAGCGCCGACCTCCTGGAGGCGCTCGGCGTGAAGCTGGATTCGGACCCGGGTAAAATAGAAAAGGCAATCGAGACTTCCGGACTCGGTTTTCTTTACGCCCCGCGCTTTCACCCCGCAATGAAACACGCCGCAAAGCCACGCCGCGAGCTCGGAGTAAGAACCGTGTTCAACCTACTCGGCCCCCTGACCAACCCGGCCTCGGCCGAGCGGCACCTGATGGGGGTTTACGATCCCGAACTCGTCGAGAAGTTCCCGCTGGTCCTAAGAAAACTCGGAGTAAAACGAGCGCTCGTGGTCCACGGCGAACCGGGGATAGACGAGATATCCACGGCGGGAGAAACTTACGTCGGCGAACTGAAGCACGGTGAAATCTCCCACTACCGGATCCATCCCGGCGATTTCGACCTGCCGGAAGTCGACCCGGAAGCGATCGGGGACTTGGCGCCCGAGGAAAGCGCCAGGCTGGCGCTAGAAATTTTGAACGGTAAAGCGGAGGGTCCGGCCCGGGACATAGTCCTGCTGAACTCGGCCGCCGGTATATACGTAGCCGGCGGAGCCGAATCAATCGCAGAAGGGATCGGAATCGCGGAAAGCGCGGTTGAGTCGGGAAGCGCCTATCGGGCCCTGCAGGACCTCGTTGAAGCCACCGGCGACCCGGAGGAGCTCTCCCGGCTGAAAGAGAAATTTTTCGGCGGTCAATAACGATGAAGGACGTACTAAAAGAACTGGTCACTGCAACTAGAGGAAGGATGGAGTCTGGATACTACTGTATATCCGGAGACGATAACCCGGAAGGAGCCAAAAGTTCTTTTGTCGAAGCCATAAAAAGTGGCAAGGAGGTCCCGGTAGTCACGGAGATCAAGCCGGCTTCGCCCTCGGAAGGCCGGCTCATTTCGGAAGAAACAAAAGTTGAAGATCTGGCGGAACTCTACCGTCGGGCTGGAGCCGCCGGGTACTCCGTACTGACCGACCCGGACTACTTCGGTGGATCACTGGAAAACCTGGCGGTCGTCTCAGAACTGGGGTTACCGACACTGATGAAGGACTTCCTCCTGGATTACCGACAGATCGAAGCGGGGAGCGAAATGGGAGCGGACGCCGTCCTCCTGATCCATCGACTGTTCGAAAGGAATATGACCGAGTTCACGCTGGAAGAGGCGGTTACCTATGCCCACGACCTCGGGCTGGAAGTCCTGCTCGAAACGAACGATCTCCGGGAGTACGAAGCAGCTCTGGGGACCGATGCCGACATGATCGGGATCAACAACAGGGACCTGAGGAACCTGGAGGTCGACCTAGCCACTACAGCAGGAATCCTGACCGAATCAAGCAAGGACCGTCCCGTCTGGTCGATGAGCGGGATATCGGATAGAAACGACCTGGAATACCTGCAAGGTTCGGGCGGTGACGCCTTCCTGATTGGAACGGCCCTGTCCCGGGCGGAAGACCCCGAACGACTACTGGAAGACCTTACGGGGGGTTTCGATGGTTAAAGTGAAGATCTGCGGCAATCAAAGCAAGGGTGGCGTAGCCGCGGCTTCCGGGGCCGACGCTGTCGGTTTCATCGTTGCGACCCCGGAGTCCTCCCGGGAGATCGGCGTCGGGCTTGCGGCACGACTGGTTGAGGACACGGCACCATTCACGAGTACGGTTGCAGTCACGACCGAATCGGACCCGAAGGAGCTGAAGTCCCTCGCCGAGAAGATCAAACCGGACCTGTTACAGGTACACGCGCCGGTAAATCCGGACCGACTGAAGGAAATAAAGGAGACAATTCCGCAGTCCACGGACCTGATTACGCTCCTGCCGGTAGCCGGAAGGGAAGCAACAGTGCTAGAAAAGGCGAAGGATCTGGCCGGTTCGGCAGCTGACGCGCTGCTGCTCGACAGCAAGTCCGGCGAAAGTACCGGCGGTACGGGAGAAACGCACGACTGGAGGGTAAGCGGCAAGATCAGGGACGCCCTCCACCCTTTCCCCGTGATCCTGGCCGGCGGCCTGGCCCCCGACAACGTGGGAGAAGCTATCCGGCAAGTACGTCCGTACGGCGTGGACGTCGCTTCAGGAGTTGAAATTGATGGCAAAAAATCGAATCAAAAGATAGAAAGATTTTTGCAAGAGGTGAGGAAAATTGCAGCTTAGCAACTATCCAAAATCAGGAAAGTACGGGAAGTTCGGCGGCAGTTACGTGCCGGAAATTCTTTATCCCGCCCTGGAAGAGCTGGAAGAATCCTACGAAAAGTACAGCAATGACCCGGAGTTCAAGCGCGAGCTAACCAGTTATAATCAGAATTACGGTGGCAGACCTTCCCCGCTGTACCACGCGGAAGGACTGACGGAAACCGCCGGAGGAGCCAAAATATTTTTGAAGCGGGAGGACCTGATTCACGGCGGAGCTCACAAGTTCAACAACGTAATGGGCCAGGCCCTTCTGGCGAAGAAAACCGGCAAGGAGCGGCTGATCTGCGAAACCGGGGCGGGCCAGCACGGAGTGGCCACGGCGCTTGCCGGTGCCGTCCTCGGTCTGGACGTCGAAGTCTACATGGGCGCAGTTGACGTCCGGAGACAGAGGCAAAACGTCTTCCGGATGGAACTACTCGGTGCGGAAGTCCACCGAGTCGAGAACGGGAGCAAAACTTTGAAGGACGCCATCAACGAGGCCCTGCGCGACTGGTCGGGCAACGTTGAAAGTACCCACTACTTGATAGGTTCGGTAGTCGGCCCTCACCCCTACCCGATGATCGTTCGGGATTTCCAGAGCGTTATCGGAAACGAGCTGAAGTGGCAGCTCCGGGAACGGGAAGGGACCCTGCCGGACCGAGCCGTTGCCTGCGTCGGCGGGGGTAGCAACGCCATGGGGACCTTTTACCCTTTTGCCGACGACGAGGAGGTAGATCTCGTCGGGGTCGAAGCGGGCGGCAGCCAGGCGGGGAGCGCCGCAAGCCTGTCGGAGGGAGACGAGGGAGTCCTGCACGGAGCAAAATCTTACTTATTACAGAACGAGGGTGGCCAGATAGAAGAAACTGACTCGATCGCCGCCGGATTGGATTATCCCGGCGTCGGCCCCGAACACGCCCTGTACAAGGAGACGGGCAGGGCCAGATACGTCAGCGTTTCCGACGAGGAGGCAGTTGAGGCCTTCCGAACCCTCTCGGAAACCGAAGGTATAATTCCTGCCCTCGAATCGGCGCACGCCATCAGCGCCGGTATAGAACTTGCCGCGGAAATGGATCCCGGAAGCTTACTGGCAATTACTCTATCCGGCCGGGGCGACAAGGACCTGGAAACCGTCAGGGAGGTGCTGGGATGAATCGACTGACACGGACTATAAAGCGGGCAAAAGAAGAAGATGGAGGCGCTTTCGTCGCCTACACGATGGCCGGTGACCCTGATCCGGACGGGTTTTTGGATTACGTCAAAGCAATAGCGGACGGAGGCGCCGACGTAATCGAGCTTGGTGTACCTTTCTCCGACCCCGTGGCGGACGGGCCAACGATTCAGGCCGCAGGGAACAGGGCTCTGGCCAGTACCAAAGAACTAGAGGACGTGTTCGACCTGGCTCGACGGGCCAGGCGCTCGGTAGAAGTACCTCTGGTGCTGATGAGCTATTACAACCCGGTAATGCAGTTTGGAGAAAGCCGTTTTCTGGAAAGGTGCAGTGACGTAGGAATAGACGGAGTAATCCTGCCCGACCTGCCCGTATCCGAGGCGCAGGGTTACGGGGAACGGGCAAAGGAGAATTCGGTGGCAACGCCGTTCCTGGCTACTCCATCTACGGGCCCAAAAAGACTAAGAAAAATAACGGGGGCGGCATCCGGTTTTCTCTACCTGGTAGCGCGGCCCGGCACCACCGGCGGAAAGGAAGAAGTCGGAAATCTGACTACTAAAGCCATAGAATCAACTTCCCCGGAAGTACCGGAAGAGCTACCCGTCTGCGTTGGTTTCGGCCTTTCCAGTCCCGAAGCTGTCAATAAAGTAGTGAGGGCCGGTGCCGATGGAGCAATCGTCGGCTCCGCCATAGTTGAGAAAATAGCGGACGGGAAAAGCCCGAAAGACCTCAGGGATTTCGTCAGTACCCTTAAACGGGGTACCAAACTGCGTTAAGGTTTATAACAAGGTTTCCGGAGGTAAAAATCCGTTGAAAAATATTGAAGAAGCCAATTTATCGGCAATTCGCCGACTCAACCAGCGCGGAGGCAGGTTTCTCACGGTCGTCGACCTGCTGGAGGCCGGCACCCTCGATGAGAAGCTGCTCAAGTTCTTCCTCAAACGTCTCTGGCGAGGTGACTCTTTGCTGGGGGCAGCCGGGCCGTCCGGCACGGGAAAGACGACGCTCATTGGTGCTCTACTCAACCTGATACCACCGGGGACCGAGATCTTAACCGCCGAGCGCGGGTCGCCGCTGCCGGACTCAAAGAGCGGCCACTCCCCGCTCTACCTGGCGCACGAGTTAAACGACGCACCTTACTACGGTTACATATGGGGAAGAGAAGCCGCCCGTTTCCTGAAAGCCGCCGGGGAACGACAGCTAGCTGCAACCCTCCACGCCGAAAGCCTGGAAGGGGTCCGCAAGAAGCTGACCCGCCGGCCCGTCGGTCTGTCGGAGGAAGATTTCAGCCGGATCGACCTCGTAGTCACCATGAAGATGGAAACCCGGGGCTCGCGGCGGATCCGTAGAATTGACCGAGTTCACGCTTCGGACAGCGGCAGTCACAGCACCATCTTTCGTCGGAACCGGGAAGCGGACGAGTACGTCAGGACGAAACAGCTCGAAACCGGGAACGAGAGCACCGATCTCGACGTAGATGGCTTCATCAACGGTCTGGTCGAGGAAAAACCTGAGGGTCTGGCAGAAGTCCGGCGCCTGCTGTTAAACGAGCTGGAAGGAACTGATCAAAACTAGAGGAGGTAAATATGCCGGAATTACCGGACGACTTCCTCCTGACTCACCGCTCCCCGGGATCGAAATGTCCTAAATGCGGAGGCGAGATAGAGAAAGTAAAAGTAAAGGTCTCGGGCCGGAGC
>CAZYCI010000065.1:0-7612 GCA_964645955.1 uncultured Thermotogae bacterium | reverse complement strand
CACTGGGTTGTGGTCCCAGTTGTTGCGGGTTCGATTCCCGTCGCTCCTCCCACTTGCGCCCGTAGCTCAGCTGGACAGAGCGTCGGTCTTCGGAACCGAAAGTCGGGGGTTCGAATCCTCCCGGGCGTAGTTTTTACTTTCCTTCGTTCTTTTATTGCCCGAGAACTAGTATCAGGATCGAGGCAATAAGCCCGGCGCCGAGTAACTGAAGGACGGATCTTTCAACCCCAAGGATCTTTGGCTCCCTTTTTGGTCTGTTTTCCTGTTCAAACTTGAATAGCCTTATATCGTCACCGTTTCCGTCTCCGGTGGCAAAAAGGTTGTACCTCGTACCTGCCTTAAGACTAATCTCCTTTTCCGCCACGAGATTACCCGACCCCGATTTGGTGAATCTGAGTACGTAATCGTCCGGAGGGACCAATCGACACCCGCCGCTCGTTCTAAAAGTTAATTTTTCGTAGAGAGTAGGTCCGTATTTAATTGAAACGTCGAGTGGCGGCAGGTTCGTTATCGCGTCGGTGAACTTTAGCTGGGAAAGGTTTTCCGAGGGTGGGCAGCTGTCTATGGTGGTGGTTAGCTGCAGATCGGACCTCTCCTCTCCGGTAAGGGCAAGAGTATAGTCCCTGCTATCCCTGAAAGGAAACAGGGAATTTAAAACGATTGAATTACCGTCCTCGACGGTTTTACAAATTACCCGGCTATCCCCAGGAGTCAGTTCGATGTAACCGGTGTCTTGACCGAATTCGAGATCCTGGTCTATTAAACGCCCTTCGACCCAGACCTCGACTTCGTTTGGTACCGAAGCCAGATGAATTATCCTGACTCTTGTCCCACCTTCCGCGGCATTAGCTCCGGTGGAAATAAAAAAAAAGAAAACAACCAGGGCAAGGATCAACAACGGTTTTTTGAACCTAATCTGCCCTGGTTTCATGATAAATTTATGTTTCCTCTATAGATGTATTATTGGTCGCAGGGAGAGATTATTCGGACTCTCCTTCGGAATTTTCCCGGGTGCTAATAACTTCATCGATAATTCCGTAATCATCTGCTTGCTCAGGTGACATGAAGAAATCCCTTTCGGTATCCTCCTGAATTTTTTCCAGAGGCTGGCCCGTGTGGTCAGCCAGAATATTGTTGACCCTTTTCTTTACCTTGACTAGCTCGTTTGCGTGAATTTCCACGTCGGTGGCCTGTCCCTGTGCACCGCCGAGAGGCTGATGAATTAGTATTCTGGAGTTTGGTAAAGCGTATCTTTTGCCGTGTTCTCCTGTAGCCAGAAGTAGCGCTCCCATACTGGAAGCCTGTCCAACGCAAATTGTTTTTACTTCCGGTTTTACGTACTGCATCGTGTCGTATATCGCCAGACCCCCGGTGACGACACCTCCCTGAGTATTGATATATAGGTTGATGTCCTGGCTCGGGTTCTCGGCTTCCAGATAAAGCATCTGGGCAATGATTACGTTAGAAAGCTCGTCAGTTACCGGACCTTTCAGAAATACTATCCTGTCCTTTAATAGTCGGGAATAGATATCGTACGTTCTTTCGTGTCCGTCAGTTTTATCGACGACAAACGGGACTTGAGACCTGGGTTCACTCATCTTTACCCTCCTCGGAAGTCAAGTTTGCTGAATCGAGCAGAAAATCGAGTACTTTTTCCTGGTTTAATGATTCTCGATAGGACTCCAGCTGATCTTCTGCTTTTAGCTGATTCTTGAACTTAATCGGGTTTACGTCCTGTTTTTCCGCCTCTTCCTCGAGCCTGTTCTCGAATTCCTCGTCCGTCATTTCTATTTCCTCTTGTTTGGCGATCTCGTTAAGCACCATTCGGCGCTTTAGTTGCTTTCGGGCCGATTTTTCTACCTCCTGGGCGACTTCGTCCTCGGTCTTACCCTGTTCTTCCAGGATATCGGAGTACTTTTCCGACCCTAGTTGTTCTTTTGTTTCGGAAACTCTTTCGTCAACCATGTCCTGGATCATTCTTTCCGGGGGAGAGAATTCGGTGGACTCAAGTATACTGTCGAGGACTCCCTCTTTTAACTTTTCGGTTCTTTCTTCTTCCTTTTCCTCAAACAGGTCGGATTTTATATCCGCCCTCAAACTTTCCAGGTCCTCGTGCCCGAGGTCCTTTGCTAGTTCGTCGTCAAGCTCGGGGAGCTGCAGTTCCTTGATTTCTTCGACCTCTAATTGTGCTCCTTCCTCCTGGTTTGGTCCGATTACTACCTGATCCCCCGCACTTTTGCCGATGAGGTCGCCCGTCGGATCGTCCTCGCTCACGTTGACCTGCTGGGAGTTACCTTCCGGATCGCTGACAAGAACGTAATCCCCTGCTTCCACCACTTCGTCTTCTTTGGGTACCAGTTGACCGTTATCCTCTCTAATTTCTTCGAGCTCTTCTTCGATTTCTTCTGCTGAGACCTCTTCGGTACCCGGTTCCTCTATCTCAAGGTCAGTGTAATCCCCAAGTTCAAGCTCGGGCATTACCTCTACGGAGGCTTCGAAGGTAAAATCCTCGTCCCGTTCGAAAGCGACGACTTCGGTTTCCGGTTGCGAGACAGGGTTGATTCCGTTTTCCTTTAATGCTTCCGGCAGGTATTCTTCGATTAGTTCGTTCTGAGCGTCCTCGTAAAATACGTCATCACCGAACCGTGCTTTGACAAAACTCTTGGGAACCTTTCCTTTCCTGAAGCCGGGTACGTCGAGTTCCTGTACCGTTTTATTGTATATCTCGTCCAACTTTTCGTTTACCGTGCTGCTTTCTATCGTGACCTCTAGCCTGACTTCTGAATCCGTGCTTTCTTCCTTTACTTTGGATTTCAAACCTTTTACCTCCAGTATCGAGTAATTAGTAGAAACTAACCCAATTATAGTTATCTCTCGGAAACCCTGCAACGGTCGGAGAAACCGAACGAAACCAGCGAGATAAGACTTTAACCCTGTTTGGGTTTTTATTGAGTTAAGACCGATTTCGTTCTCGCCGGAAGGGGTTACGAACGGTTAACCTTCTCCAGGAGGCGGGAAAGCGGGAAAATAGTTCAGCTGGCGGATTTGTTTGAGCCTTTTGTGATTTTTACCCCGAGTCGTTAAACTAACTTGATTACAATTTTGGACAAAAAGGAGGAGCAGTCTTATCATGGAAGAAGTTCAGAAGCGGAGTGAATTAGAACCAGCTTACAGGTGGAACTTGAATAGCGTTTTTAGTTCGGATCAGGAGTGGAAGGAGGAGTTCGAGGCCGTCGAGGATCGACTGGAGGAGTTCGAAGAGTACTCCGGCCGCTTGCTCGAGGATGGTGAGACCCTGCTTGCCGCACTCAAATTGAGAGAGGAAGTCTTTCGGAAGGTAGACGTGATCTTTTCCTATGCCAAGATGAAGAGCGACGAGGATACCAGAAATCAGGAATACCAGGCAATGTCCTCGAAGGCCCGGGGTCTCTATTCCAGAGCCAGGTCGGCCTGCAGCTTCATCGAACCCGAACTTCAATCGTCCAGCCGGGAGGAAATTGCGGAAATGGTTGCTCATACGCCCGAGCTGGAGACTTATGAGCACTACTTCGACGACGTAATGCGGTTGAAGCCGCATACTCGAAGTGCAGAAGTTGAGGAGGTCGTTGCCGATCTGGAGGAAGTACTGGCCGCGCCCGGGGAGATATATAATTACCTGACCAACGCGGATCTCGAGTTCCCCGAAGTCGAAACTCCGGAAGGAGAAGAGGTTAAGATAACTCTGAGTAATTTCGTCAACCTTTTAAAAAGAGAAGACAGAGGTTTCCGCCGAGAGGTATATGACAAGTTCTTTTCAAGTTTCGATAGTTTGAGTAATACGATTTCCGTTTCGTACGAGAATAGCGTGAAGTCGGACAACAAACTGGCTAGTATAAAGAATTACGATTCCGCCCGGGAGAGTTCGCTGGACGAGAACAACATTCCGCTGGAAGTTTATGACAACCTCGTGGATGTAGTGGAGGACAACCTGGATTCCCTTCATCGCCACGCCGAACTCAAGAAAAAAGCTCTCGGCTACGACGAGCTGAAGATGTGGGACCTTTATGCACCAATTGGCGAGGCAGAAATTGACGATATCCCCTACGAAAAAGCTCAAGAATTCGTCCTTAACGCCGTTGAACCCCTGGGAGAGGATTATAGAGAGGATATTGCGGAAGGTTTCGAATCTCGATGGATCGACGTCTATGAAACACCGGGCAAGCGAGCGGGTGCTTACAGTGGGGGTGCCTACGACACCCAACCATTTATCCTGATGAACTATCAGGGTGACGTTTCTTCACTATATACCCTCGCTCACGAACTCGGGCATTCCATGCATTCCAAGCTGACCTCTGAGCATCAGCCTTACGTTTACGGCGATTATTCCATATTCGTGGCCGAAGTTGCGAGCACCACCCACGAAGCGCTTTTAACGGAGTACCTGCTGGAAGAAATAGATGATCCGACCTTCCGTGTTCACGTGCTGGACCATTTCCTGGAGATATTCAGGTCGACGCTTTACAGACAGACCCTGTTTGCGGACTTCGAACACAGGGTGCACGAAATTGTTGAATCCGGGGAAGGCTTAAACGCAAGCAAATTGAACGAGCTGTACGGATCGATAAAGAAAAAGTATTATGAACCGGCTGACGTGGACGAAAAAATTGAGAAAGAGTGGATGAGAATTCCTCACTTCTACCGGGCTTACTACGTCTACCAGTATAGTACGGGGGTCAGTGCCGCTCTTGCCCTTTCCCGGAAGATTCTGGAGGGCGGGGAGAGTGCCAGGGAAAATTACCTGGGAACCCTCAGAAGCGGATCGAGCAAGTACCCGCTCAAAGCTCTAAGTGATGCCGGTGTGGATATGAGTCAGCCGGATCCCGTAAGTAGTGCACTCTCTCTTTACGATGAGTATCTCGATGAGATGGAAGAACTGGTTTAGCTAGGATGTGGGTTGGCGACAAGCGGGGGTTGCCTCCCGCTTGTCGCTCTTTTGTAAATTAAATGGAGATATTATTATTCGGTCGCATTTGACTCGTCGGTCATCTGTCGGCTTGCCAGAGACTTGTCCAGAGCAAGTAATCCGGATCCGGAACCGTCCACCATTTCCAGCTTGTCCACTATGGCTTCCGTAGTAGCTTCCTCCTCGACCTGCTCTTCGACGAACCAATCGAGCATATTCAGGGTGGCCTTATCGTCCTTTTCTTCGGCTAGATCAACTAATTCATTGATTTTCTGGGTAATGTATTGTTCGTGTTCGTAAGCATCCTTAAAAGCTGCCAGTGGTGACTCCCATTCGGACTTGGGTTCTTCGATTCTTCCCAGCTTAACTCTGGCTCCGCGATCGTTTAGAAACCGAAATATGCGCATGGCGTGCTCTACTTCTTCCCGTGACTGAAACTCCATCCAGGTAGCGAAACCATCCAGCGATTCGGAAGCAAAGTAAGCCTGCATTGAAAGGTAAATGTAGTAAGAGCTGAGTTCTTCGTTAATCTGTTCGTTTAAAGCTGCTTCGATTTCTTCGTTCATTTTTTTGACCTCCTGTGGTTTGGTAAATCCTGATGATCAACCAAAGTTTAATAGAAAATGTTATTGATTACAAATGATTATTAAGACAAATTTCAACAAAAAAACTGGACCGTTTTTGCAGTCGCACTATCTTGCCTATCTGGATTCACGGAAAACTTTATGGGGGTTGGTGGCATATTAAGTTGGCTCGGAGGTCAAGCTAAAGGCCGGAATCCTTCGAATCAGCACGAAATAGGAAATGGTTTGCTGCTCTAATGTGGATTCCTTAAGCGAGGTAACCCAGTCCTTTTAACCGCTCCTTTATTTCCTCGTCACTGTCTTCCCCGCCGGTTTTTTTTCTGGTTCCCGGTAGTTCGGCCTCCCTGATCTCCGGCCGGTGTTCTTCCCAGAAGTCGTCGTTAAAGACTTCCCGTCTCGCCACACCATCCATGTAAGAGGGAATGTCCAGGCCAAGTGTATGGAGAGCGATGGCTGCCGGATCGGCAATATTTAAACCTTCGATTTCTCCCTCGCTACTGTATTTTGGTCCACGTGCCGAAAATACCCCGTTCATCCGGTGAGTCCCGTTTATAGCAAATGAGGGTATGATTGGGTCCAGCGTTTTGAATACGGTAAGTCCACCGGTATCCGTTTTCAGTCCTTTGGTGAGGAAAAGTACGTCCGGCCCTTCCGGTGACCTCGGCCCCTCGTAAACTTCTTCGTTCTTCATGACCTTTTCGATTACCCTTTCGCCGGTGTAAGGGTTTTTTAGTTCCTTCAGGTCCTCCATCAGGTTTTCCCTTACTTCCAGAGCGTTCTCCGGAGGTACGCAACCGTTCGGCTCTCTTCCCTTTATATTCAACCTCAGGGCTCCCGTGACACCTCCCCGGGAGTAAGCCTTGGTGTTCTCCCAGTCAACATCGTTCAGCGAGAGAAACACCTTACCCAGTATGTCGTTGAAACCTTCCATCTCCCATTCGTTCCCCTTGCCCAGGGGTCCGAGCAAGTCGCCGATTTTGTAGAGGTTCTTTTGATTTAAGCCGAGTTTGGTGGCGGCTTTTTTGATCCTTGTGGCCGCTGAATCCTTTAGCTGGAGGTAGCCTTTTTCCATGAGCCAGCTGTTCGCGTTAAAGATCCACTTCAGCGGACCGAAACCGTGATCCGAGACGATCATTACGTGAGTGTTTTCGTTTGCAACCTCTTCGTAAATATTCTTAACGGCCTCCTCCACCCTTCTGTACACTTTTAGCACCGGTTCCTTCACGTCCCCTCGATTTCCGGATCCATCGGGGAAGAGGTGGTGCTTTACGGTATCAGTTTCCATGAAGTATACCATTGACATGTCCCATTCCTGGGTCGAAAGAAGGTGGGTGGCCGTATCTTCCCTGTTACCGATCGACTCCTTTAACTCCTCGATCCATTGTTTCTTGTTTATGGCCATCTCCGCGTGCGAAGGAGCAAACCTGTATTCTCCAACTGCGTTCTCTAATCCCTGACTCAGTTCCGGCGGGTAAACGTAGTCCTCTGCCCCTTTCGGGGTTAAGACGCCGGTAGTCATGAAACCATTTACCTCGCGAGGTGGATAGGTGACCGGCACGCCGATTGAGCCGACTTTCTTTCCGGCTTCGCTTGCCAGTTCCCAGATGGTTTTTGCTTCAATCGAGGAAGCGTCTACCATTCCTTCACCGTAATTATCTTCGCTCGAGCTTCCCCAGTCGAATACGCCGTGTTTCCCCGGGTTGACCCCTGTTTGGAAAGTTGACCATGCGGGTCCGGTTAATGGCGGGATGGTGCTTTTCATTTCCCCGTGCACGCCTTCCCGGGTCATCTTTTTCAGGAAGGGAAGTTCGTCCCGATCAAACCACTGATCCAGTAATTCAAACGTTGCACCGTCCAAACCAAAGATCAAAATTTCTTTTTTAGATGACATCATTCTCCTTTTTTCATGTGCGAAGGCCAAGAATACTCAAGAAAGGATAACTGGTAGTGTGGAAACTATCAAAAGAAATTTCCCGAATTTTGTCATGGAATCAGTCCCGAAGACCGAGATCGTTGACTTGAAAATCGTTGACCGAGCGGCTTAACCTAAGTTGCGAATTGAGATGGACCTAAATACGACGGTTTT
>CAZYCI010000064.1:0-7697 GCA_964645955.1 uncultured Thermotogae bacterium | reverse complement strand
GATCAGAATAGAATGGAGAAGTTCGGTTTGAACCTGGGCCTTTCCTTTCAGATATCCGACGACCTGAGAGATTTAATCGGAAGGAAAGCAGAACTGGGCAAGGAGCCCGGGAACGATTTAAAAGAAGGAACCATAACTTTGCCGACCATGATTGCTTTCGAGGAATCAAACAGGGAAGATTTTTTGCAAGATCTACTTGAAAAGGAAGCACCTACCAGAAGTGAAATCGAGGAAGGGATAAAAATTATAAAAAATTCCGGTGCCGTTGAAAAAACCCTGGGTTATTCCAGGCGTTTCGCAAATAAAGCGATAGCTTCGTTGCCTGATCCGGAAAATAGCAAGGTGGCCAGGACCGCGCTGGAATCCATTACCCGCTACGTTAGTGGTCACAAGGTTAAAGGGGAAAACTACCTTGGAGAGGGGGTTGCAGTTTAATCCTGACCGATTTACTTCCCGCCGAGCGTTTTTTGCATATAACCACTTAATTAATTGAAAAGTACTTAACTTACCGATAATATTCACAATAACTCAATAACGAAGTTGAGTATATGTTTTGGGCTTGTTAGAGATCAATAGGTAAAAGTGGGTTTTGTTGCCAATAGCTGGTTTTTAGAAAAATAAAACAACGAGACGGTGAATAAAGTGAACACATTTGGCCTAGATCTTACAAAGCTTGACGACGACGAGGATTTAAAGTTTAGAACTATCAGGCGAGTAGACGAAGTGATTATCCCGCTAAAAGGAGGCTTTGGCTCTACCCTGAATCCGTCCGTAGAGGTAGGTGACGAAGTTGAGGCCGGTGAAATAATTGCCAGGAACGACGATTCCTTCTCCACTCCGATACTCTCCAGCCTTGATGGTGAAGTGGTGGAGATGACGGAAGTGGATTACTTTCACGAAGAAACTCTGGAGGGCTTTGAAAAAGCAATTCCGGCTGTCAGGATAAAAGCGGCTCCGAGTCAGGAAGTTACTGGAGAAGGGATAAGCTGGCAAAAAGAAAAACCTGCTAACCTGCGGGAACTGCTTTACCTCGCCGGTTTGACTTCTTTCGGTCAAACTGGAATTCCGACGGAGTACAAGAGTTCGTATTTTTCTCCCGGGGACGTAGATGAAATTCTGATAAACGGTGTTCGTTCTGCACCCTTTACCAGACATCTGGTGGATTACGAGAGCGAATTCTCTGCTTACAAGGAGGGTTTGCGAATTCTGGCCCGCTGTTTTCCGGATGCTCAGCTCCATTTTGCCCTCGATGAAGAAACTTACGAGAGTGTCGATTCCGTGAGCTCGAGCCAGAAAATTAAGGCTCATTCCGTGGCAGAGGATAGTTACTTGGAACGACCAAAAATGCTTGCCCGGGAGCTCGCAGGAGTTGACGAACTCGACGACGGAGGGTTCCTGCTCGAACACGGGATTCTGGCACTGGATGAAATCGTACCACTCGCTGCATATCGGGCAGTGTCAAAGGGGATCCCTTTCGTTCGCAGCAGATTTAGCCTTGTCGGACCCGGGGCGGAGGCCAGCCTTTACGAAGCTCCGATTGGTGCTGCCGTGGGAGATTTAGTTAAAAACGAAATTCGGGATGAAGGCTCTTATCTCGATATATTGGGTGGTCCCCTCAGCGGAAAGAAGCTTGAAAGCCTTGATGTGCCTCTCGGGAAGGAGTTTGATTCGCTTGTGAGGCTTGAAAGGCCAAAGGAAACGGATGCTCTGGCCTGGCTGCAGACCGGTTTGACCCGGAATTCCTATACGAACGCCTTCTTCTCAGCGCTGGTTCCCGGTAAAAAGAAGAAAGCCGATACCGGTCTTCACGGGGAGGAAAGGCCTTGCGTTTACTGTGGATACTGCAGCGAGGTTTGTCCTGTAGATATTCTGCCCTTCCAGATTTATCAGACGCATAGCCACGATATGGTAGATGAAGTTAACCGTTTGCAGCCCCAGCGCTGCGTCGATTGCGGGCTATGTTCTTACGTCTGCCCATCGAAGCTTCCGTTAAGTAAGACGGTTAAGGAAGCAAAAAAATCTCAGCCCGGTGAGATCAATAATTACGTGGAGTACGAGGATACCGAAGAAGGTTTGACACCGAAAGATATCCGATCGGATCAAGGTAGAGGTGAGGAAGTTGAATAGATTAGACGAGTTGATGTCGGACGTCGTAGACTACACTGAAAATCACCCTTATCTCAAGCATATTACCGAGGTAGTGGAAACGATAAGGGCAATAGTCTTTCATCAGGGAGAAGCCGCTTCGGAGAGCCCTTTCATTCGGGATTACATTGAGATAAAACGTTACATGTTTGCCGTAGTGCTTGCCGTCCTGCCCGCCACTTTTGCCGCAATATATTTTTACGGCTGGCGCGCGCTGGCCATGATCGTGGTATCTTACGTGGCAGGGGGTATTGCCGAAGTAACCTTTACATTGATCAGAAAGGAGGAAATAACTGAAGGATTTCTGGTTACCGGAATACTCTTTCCGTTAATCCTCCCGCCCAGTACGCCATTCTGGATGGTGGCAGTCGGGATCATAGTTGGCGTTATTCTGGGCAAGGAAGTATTTGGCGGTACCGGTTACAATATATTTAATCCCGCTCTCGTCGGGCGAGTTTTCCTGACGATAACCTTTCCGGTTAGCATGTCTTCCCGATGGGTTCCCCCTCTTACCGGGGGCTGGGCCGGGTTCACGAAGTTTAACGTCGACACGATAACCACCGCGACTCCGCTCGGCGTTTTTGCCAACAGCGGGACGCTCGCCCCTTTGCGGGAACTGTTCCTTGGGACGATACCCGGTTGCCTCGGCGAGTCTTCCGCACTGCTGGTAATTATTGGTGGGATCTTCCTGATGCTGACCAAGATCGTCGATTGGCGGATACCGGTAGCATATCTCGGCTCCGTGTTCCTTTTCTCGACGCTCGGCATGTTTTTGTGGCCAAACCAGGTTGCCCCGCCTCTCTTCCAATTACTGGCCGGCGGTCTGCTTTTTGGTGCCATGTTTATGGCCACGGACCCGGTATCTTCTCCAACGACAAAGGAAGGACGCTGGGTTTACGGCGTCTTTCTCGGAGTTATGACCGTGTCTATAAGGGCATTTTCCGGTTATCCGGAGGGAGTACAGTTTTCAATCCTTCTGATGAATATGTTTGCCCCTCTGATGGACGAGATGGTAATGACTTTCAGGTATGGGCCGGTTCAGAAACCTTACAAATAGGGCCATGGTGATAAAATGAAGAAAGAAGTATGGATGGTAACGGTTCTGGTCCTGGTTGCTACTATCAGTGCGGGTGTTCTGGGTTTCATTAACGTTACAACCAGGCCAATAATTAAGGAGAACGAAGCAAGAAAGTTGAGGAAATCCGTCTTGAGTTCCGTGAACGTGGATTATAACTCCGACAACCTGGAGGAAAAGTTCAAGTCCACGATAGAGACGAGGGAGATCGACGGAAAGGAAGTGTTCTTCCACTACGGTCAGGATGGTAAATTGCAGGAAGTAGCTTTCCGTATTTCCGGTTCCGGTTTTCAGGGGCCGATACAGGGAATAATTTCTTTAAAACCTGACCTGCAAACTGTCGTCGGCTTGGAGATACTGAGTCAACAGGAAACGCCGGGACTTGGAGCTCGGATAACGGAAGATTGGTTCCTGAACCAGTTTAAGGACAAGGTGCTAAAGCCCAGGATAGAAGTGGTTAAGGGGGGCAGCAGCGCCGACAATGAAGTTGATGCGATTACAGGAGCGACCAGAACAAGCAAATCGGTTCAGGGGATCATAAATAACGAAGTGAAAAAAATGAAAAACGAAGTCCTGACGGATCAAGCAATGGAGGGTTTGGGTAATGAATAACACCAAAGAAATCTTTATGGCGGGTCTCTGGGAGGACAACCCGGTTTTCCGCCAGATGCTTGGACTCTGTATCACGCTAGCGATTACAAATAAAGTGGCAAACGGCGTGACCATGGGCGTGGCCGTTTTCTTCGTCTTAACTGCCAGCTCATTCGTGGTTTCAGTTATAGGGGATTCGGTTCCAAGAAGAGTAAGAATTCCCGTGTTCATGCTGGTGATCGCTACTTTTGTCACGCTGGTTTATATTTTTCTTCAGGCCTTCTTCATGCCATTGAGTGAAGCCCTTGGTGCTTACGTCGGGTTAATTATTACCAACTGTATAATTCTGGGACGGCTTGAGTCCTTCTCCAGCGAGAACCCGCCCTGGGAATCAGTGGTGGATGCAGCCGGTGTAGCTTCAGGTTTTGCGTTTGCGTTAATAGCTATGTCGGTTGTTCGGGAACTGTTAGGGTTCGGAACCCTCTTCGGGGTTCAGGTGCTGGGGTCCGGCTGGACGCCATGGGTCAGCATGATTCTTGCTCCAGGAGGTTTCCTGGTACTTGGCCTGCTGATCTGGATCGAAAGAGCAATATCACCTGTGGAGGAAGACTAAGATGAAGTACTTATCAATTCTAATTGCGGCAGTATTTGCTCACAACATAGCGCTCAGATACTTTCTCGGCTGGTGCCCTCTGGTATCGCAGTCCAAGAAGCTTTCATCAGCGTGGGGTATGGGCGTAGCAGTTACTCTGGTCATGACGATCACAAGTGCCATAAACTGGCCGGTTTACCATTACCTACTGGTACCGTATGGCCTGGAGTACCTTCAGTACATAGCGTTCATAATAGTAATCGCCTCTACCGTTCAGGTGCTGGAAATGGTGATAGAAAGGTTTTTCCCTTCTCTGTATACGACGATGGGAGTGTTCCTTCCACTGATTACCGTTAACTGTGCAATTCTGGGAGTTTCGCTATTTATGATCCTCAGGGATTACACTCTCTTTACCGGAATCATCTACGCTCTCGGTAGCGGCATCGGTTGGTCCGTTGCAATTATTTCACTGGCTTCGATCCGGGAAAAACTGCGCTTTGCGGACGTACCGAAACCCCTTCAGGGACCGGGAATTACAATGTTGATTGCCGGAATTATGGCGTTTGCCTTTCTCGGCTTTTCCGGTATGGTCGGTATCCAGTAAGTGGAGGGATAAAATATGGGTTACTTAAGTCCGATTATAGTTCTTGATTTGGTTGCTGGCTCCCTGGCCATAGTCCTCGTGGTAGCAAATAAGTTGTTTGCGGAGTACGAGGACGTAACAGTGGACGTAAACGATGGAGAAGAGGAGTTCGTAGTTGAAGGCGGAACTACCTTACTGCAGGCATTTACTCAGAACGAAATTTACATACCTTCCGCCTGCGGCGGACAGGGGAGCTGTGGTTTCTGCACCGCCAGGGTAAAGGAAGGCGGCGGTCCGGTACTACCGACCGAGGAGCCGATGCTTACCCGGGAAGAGCTGGTAAATAACGTTAGGTTGAGCTGCCAGGTCAAGGTTCGGGAAGACATGGAAGTAGAGATCGAAGAGAAGTACCTGGAAGTGGAAAAGTACGATGCAGAAGTAATATCGACGGAGGACGTCACGCCGTCCATCAAGGAAATAGTATTTGACCTCAAGGAACCCGAGACAATCGACTTCAAGGCGGGACAGTACGTCCAGGTCCAGGTACCGGCGGACGGCGATACGGTGGATAGAGCCTACTCCATTGCCTCCGAGGAAAGCGTGCACGACAAAGTCATGCTGACCGTTCAACTGATCGAGGGCGGGCTTGGTTCGACCTACCTGCACGAACTTGAAGAAGGAGAAATGGTCGAATTTACCGGTCCGTTTGGTGATTTCTACGTTCAGGATACCGACGCAAAAATCATAGGAGTTGCCGGCGGGGTAGGTTTGGCCCCTCTGAGGTCGATCGTCTTCTCCCTGCTCGAGAAAGGCGTGGAGAGAGAGATCTGGCTCTTTTATGGAACCAGAACCCGCGATGACCTTTACTACCACGAGGACCTGCAGGAGCTGGCCGACGAGCACGATAACTTTAAATACGTACCGGCGCTGGACTCATCTCAACCCGAATGGGATGGAGAAGTTGGTTTGATTACGGAAGTGATGGACGATTACCTTGAAGAGGAATGGGACATGGAAGGCTACCTCTGCGGTCCTCCGCCGATGATGGAGGCAACGATAGACCTTCTTACGGATTACGGTGTGGACGAGGACGATATACTCTTCGATGACTTCTCGTAAGAAAAAAATTATTCAATGAACAAAGCAAAGGCCCTCCTGTTGAGTAGTCGACCCTGGTCATTCCCGATGACTATTGGGTCCGTGATGGTTGGGTCCTTGTTGGCTGCACGCACAGGGGGGCTGGATTTGTTTAAAACGTTGCTGGTGGCGGTGGGGGTTGTTAGTCTGCACGCCGCCACGAACCTGACGAACGATTACTTCGATTTTCAGGAGGGAGTAGATAAAACCGGTTCTCCGACGACGCGTTACAGGGATCAGCCGCTCGTGGAGGGCTGGTTTGCCCCTTCAGAACTGAAAGTTTACGTATTAATCATGTATCTGATTGGGGCCGCGATTGGCGGTTACCTGACCTACGTGGCAGGTCCGATGATCGTTGCTTTCGGTTTGCTTGGAATTGCGGCAAGTTATTTTTATACGGGAGGGGTCAGCTATAAGTACCTCGGTTGGGGCGAGTTAGCCGTCTTCATGGTCTGGGGTCCTTTGATGGTTACGGGAGCGTATTACGTTCAAGTAGAAAGCTTGGCTTTATCGCCCGTGCTTGTTTCAATTCCTCTGGGGTTACTTGTGGCCTTGACGATTCTTGCTAACAACATCAGGGATAGAGAGTACGATCAGGATGCCGGCGTGACCACGGTTGCAAACCTCCTGGATGAAACCGACGCAATAGTTCTTTACCTTCTACTCGTTGTGGGCACTTATTCAGTTCTTGGTTATCTGATCCTTGCGGGTCTGCTGAGTCCATGGGGGGCTCTCAGCTTTCTCTCTTTCCCGATGGCTTATGAACTGTTAAGAACTTTTATTCGCGAGGTACCCGATGATGCAGATGCCCGTACGGCAAAGCTGGATTCTCTGTTCAGCGGGTTGTTGACGATATCACTAATTTTTGAGTTAGTTGTGTGATCTAGGTTGAATAAAAAAATCTCAACTGTCGGCTATATTTTTTTACTGGCTTTTGGGTTCTGGTTTGTATCCTTTTTTCTTAACCCCTATAACTTCTGGCTGGAAATGTCAGGAGCTGTAGTTATCTTGGCTGCTTTGTCCCTTTGGCTCTGGGATGGATACGAACAGATAGCTGACTGGAACTTGAATAGTTTTGTTAAGGGAGTTGGCTCCGCTCTGGGGTTGTATGGAATCTTTTGGATTGGAAATTTAGTTATTACTACGATTGTACCTTTTGCAGAAAACGAAATATCGGCCGTTTACGGAAATACTGGTGCTGCTCCCTTGCCGGTTATTGGATTACTATTGTTTCTGGTTATCGGACCGGGTGAAGAGATATTCTGGCGAGGTACGGTGCAGAAGAGACTGGAAGAGAGGTACGGAAGCTTGTTTGGAGTAATTGCGGGAGCTTCTCTTTACGCCGTTGTTCACGTCTGGGCGCTCAACTTGTCTCTATTTTTGGCCGCGCTCGTATGTGGACTAGTCTGGGGCTGGCTTTATTCCCGTGAGGATAAACTGGCCCCCGTAATTATTTCGCACTCGGTCTGGAGCGTTCTTATTTTTTTGATATTTCCCGTTTGAAAAGAAATCTAACTGAGGAGGAAAAATGACCCAACAAAAAGAAGAGACAAACAGCTTAACGAGACGCAGGT
>CAZYCI010000063.1:0-7737 GCA_964645955.1 uncultured Thermotogae bacterium | reverse complement strand
TATCAAATTAATTATATCAACGGTAATTATACAAGTCAAAACCGTTTAAAGCTGTTGCACCTCTCAGGTTGAACCGTTTACAATGGTATAGTTATGAAAGATGAAGAAAAAGAAAAAGGACCTTTAAGCGGAGCTGAAAAGCCGGGGGATTCTGGCCTTTCAAATTTACGACCCAAAAAGCTCGATGATTTTATCGGTCAGGAGGAAGTCAAAAAGCGGCTCTCCATACTGCTGGAAGCCGCACTTAACCGCGGTGATTCCGTCGATCATACGCTTTTCCACGGACCACCGGGTCTGGGAAAAACCACGCTGGCCCACATAGTCTCCCACGAAATGGGAGTTAACATCAAGACGACCTCTGGACCGGCCATAGACAAACCAGGGGACCTGGCGGCAATCGTCAGTAACCTAACGCCGGGCGACATTCTGTTTATAGATGAAATTCACAGGTTAAGACGTAACGTCGAGGAAGTCCTCTACCCGGCCATGGAGGATTACAAAATTGATATCGTAATCGGCGAAGGGCCAAGCGCCCAATCAATCAGGCTGGACGTTCCCCCTTTTACCCTCATTGGTGCCACCACGAGAACCGGCCTCCTCACATCACCTCTCAGGGACAGGTTTGAGGTCGTTCTTCATCTCGATTTTTACGATATCGACGCGATAGAGGAGATAGTGCTCCGCGGGGCCGACCTGCTCGACGTGGAAATCAACGACGGCGTCGGCGGGGCAAACGAAATAGCCAAGCGTTCCCGCGGCACTCCCAGAATCGCCAACAGGCTGTTAAAGCGAACACGCGATTACGCAGAGGTCAGGGCAGACGGTTATATAGATCGAGAGGTAGCTAAGGAGGCCCTTGAAATGCTCGGTATAGACGAAAAAGGGCTGGACAAACTGGATCGGAAAATTCTGGAAACGATCATTGAAAAGTTCGATGGGGGACCAGTGGGTATAGACACGATTTCCGCGGCTCTTTCCGAACAAAAAGACACTATATCTGAAGTATACGAACCTTACTTGCTGACGAAAGGTTTTCTCGAAAGAACGAGCCAGGGGCGTAAAATCACCCACAAGGGGCTGGAACACCTGGGGTACGACGATCAGCGACTTCTATAACAGCTCACCAAATCAACCGCTCCGAGACCGTTCGTGAAAACGTATCGGTTCGGAGCCGCCCACTCGCTGAAGCTCCGGTCTGATCGACCAGGTACTTTTACTTACAATTTAACACAATGAGCCGAGATTTTGAATTAAAGACCGACAAAGAACCAAAAGGTGACCAGCCGGAAGCGATAGAGGAGCTGACGGAAGGGGTTGAATCGGGCCTCACCCACCAGACCCTCCTGGGTGCTACGGGGACCGGTAAGACGTTTACCATGGCCAACGTGATCGAAAACGTCCAGAAACCAACTCTGGTAATAGCTCACAATAAAACCTTAACGGCCCAGCTCTGGAACGAGTTCAACGAACTATTTCCGGACAACGCCGTCCATTACTTCGTTTCTTATTACGACTACTACCAGCCCGAGGCTTACGTCCCCGAGACCGATACTTACATCGAGAAGGATTCTTCGATAAACGACGAGATAGACAGGCTACGTCACAAGGCAACCGCCGCGCTATTCGAGCGTGAGGACGTGATAATTGTCGCCAGCGTTTCCTGTATCTACGGACTCGGATCCCCGGACACTTACGAGGATATGGCCCGGCCATTGACTCTGGAAACGCACCTGGAACGCGACGACCTTCTCCATAAACTCGTCAGGTTGCAGTACAAGCGCAACGACTACGAGCAAAAGCGGGGCACTTTCCGCGTTCGAGGTGACACCGTAGAGATCGTCCCGATCTACGGGGAAGAGGTAATTCGAGTCGAGTTCTTCGGAGATGTCATCGATAGAATTCGTGTCGTAGACCACATTACAGGTAAGACCCTGGAAGAGAAGGAAAAAGTAGTGATTTATCCCGCAACGCACTTCATTACCTCGCGTTCAAAACTCAACGAGGCGATGGAAACCATAGAGAAGGAACTGGAGGAACAGCTCGACAGGTTCCAGCGACAGGACAAACTGTTGGAAGCCCAGCGGCTCGAGAAACAGACGAAACATGACCTGGAAATGATGGAGGAACTTGGTTACTGCAAGGGTATTGAAAACTACTCTCGCCACTTGACCGGAAGGGACCCGGGAGAACCACCTTACACCCTAATAGATTATTTCCCGGACGATTTTCTGATGTTCGTCGACGAGTCCCATCAGACGATCCCGCAGCTCGGCGGCATGTACAATGGAGACAGGTCCAGGAAGGAGACCCTGGTAGAACACGGCTATCGGTTACCATCCGCCATGGATAACAGACCGCTAAAATTCGAGGAGTTCGAGGAGCGGATCAATCAAATTATTTACACTTCCGCCACGCCCGGCCCCTACGAGTACGAGCACAGCAGCAAAGTTGTGGAGCAGATCATTCGACCTACCGGCCTGGTGGATCCCGAGGTCGAAGTCAGGCCGATCGAGAACCAGGTCGACGACCTGATGCACGAGATAGAGAAAGTTACCAGTCGGGACGAAAGAGTTCTGGCCACGACTCTGACGAAGAAGCTCGCCGAAGAGCTTACCGATTACTTCGTGGAGGTCGGGATAAAAGCCAGGTACCTCCATTCGGAAATCGACACCCTGGACCGCGTGAAGATACTCCGGGAACTGAGGCAGGGAGACTTCAACGTCCTTGTCGGCATCAACCTCCTTAGGGAGGGACTTGACCTTCCCGAGGCCTCGCTGGTTGCAATACTCGACGCCGACAAGGAGGGGTTTCTCAGGTCGGACACGTCCCTGATTCAGACCATGGGAAGAGCCGCCAGAAACGTACGAGGTAAGGTAATTCTTTACGCGGATGAAATTACGGATTCGATGCGGCGAGCAATCGACGAAACGGAGAGGAGGAGGGAGAAACAGCTGGAATACAACGAAAAACACGATATCGAACCGGAAACCATAAAGAAGGAAATAACTGATATCGCTCAGCTAATTGATCCTGAATCATCCGAAGAGGTCGAAGTCCCGGACGAAGAAGAAGTTGAGGAAATGGAGGAAAGCGAGGTATTTATGGTCGTAGAGAGGCTGGAAAAGTCCATGAACGAAGCAGCCGAGAGACTGGAATTCGAAAAGGCAGCAGCTTACCGGGACGAGATCGAAGAACTAAAAGAGAAACTGGAAGTTTGAAGAACTTCCCACGCTATCCCGTAACAGCCTCTAACCTGTTTAATTTGCACTTTAAGCTTCAAATCTATATTATTTACGTTAGATTTATAGACAGTAACTAGAAACAGTTGGGGGGAAATATTAGTGAAGACAGAGAGAGTTAGATTTGCACCTTCACCGACCGGTTGGCTTCACGTCGGTGGAGCCAGAACGGCCCTATTTAATTGGTTGTACGCAAAAAAACACGACGGAAAGCTAATTCTCAGGATAGAGGATACGGACAGGGAACGCTCGGAGGAGAAATATACTGAAGGGATTAAAGAGGATCTAAAATGGCTTGGGCTGAACTGGGACGAATACTACAGACAATCGGACAGGCTGGAAATCTACGAGAGGTACGCCAGGCGGCTGGTTCACGAAGGTAAAGCATATCACTGCTTTTGCACGGAAGAAGAGCTTGAAGAAAGGCGCCAAGAAGCGATAGAAGAGGACCGACCTGCGATCTACGACGGCAGGTGCCGGAACCTTTCCGAGGAAGAAAAGCAAGAATACCGAGAGGAAGGCCGGGATTCGACCATCAGATTTAAGCTACCGGAACAGCAACCGTCCGTAACGGTAGAGGACAGGATCAAGGGTGATGTCGAATTCGAAAGCCTCACTACGGGCGACTTCGTAATATTAAAATCGGACGGGACGCCGAGTTACAATTTTGCCTGCGTACTTGACGATCACCTGATGGAAATCAGCTTCGTCATGCGCGCCGAGGATCACCTTACTAATACGGCAAAACAGATGTTGCTTTACGACGCGCTTGACTTCGAGCAACCCGAATTTGGCCACCTTTCCATGCTCCTTGGCCCGGATAAGTCCAAACTCAGTAAGAGGAGCGGCGCAACATCAGTAAAGGAATTTCGGGAGGGCGGTTACCTGCCCGAGGCCCTGTTCAACCACCTGGCCCAGCTCGGCTGGTCTTCAAAGGACCAGCAAGAAATATTTACCGTGGAGGAACTGACCGAAAAGTTTACCCTGAATAATATCATAGATAGCCCGCAGGTTTTCGACAGGGAGAAGCTGGATTGGTTCAACAGCCAATTCCTGAAAGAAGTCGAACTTGACCGATTGGTGGATCTGGCGCTGCCCTATTTGCGGGAAGGGAATTATATAGAGGGAGAACCGGACGAGGCAGAAAGGGAAGAATTAAAGTCCGTCCTCAACTTGATCAGGCCCTCGCTTGAAAAATTGACCGAGCTCGAGGATTACGAGGACTTAAGGATTTTCTACGGTCCTCTGGAATTGAACTCGGATGCCGAAGAGGTTTTGACCTGGGACGATACGATCGAAGTACTTGAAGGATTGAAAGACAGGCTATCGGAAAAGGAGGAACTATCGCCCGAGGACGTTTCCAGTCTGGTAAAGGAAGTTAAGGAGGAACTGGACGTTGGCTACAAGGAAGTTTATAAGCCACTTCGTGCTGCCGTAACGGGAATGACTTCGGGGCCGGAAATCAAGGAAGTAATCAGTATACTCGGACCGAAAGTAACCGAAGAAAGGATAGAAGCCGCTCTGGACGAACTCGGATAGATATAGCTAAAACTCTATTGTATCCTCAAACAACTTTTACGTTAAGTTCGGATAGTTGTTGTCTTTTATCGGAAGGTTTCAAAGGTACTGGGTATATTATCCCAAAACTGAAGGACCACGACCAAGGCTACAATCTGTCAGATTTTATTAGATAAAACTAATCAAAGTAAGCGGAGGAGATTTATTGATGTTATCAACTTATAGTTTAAGTCTAGTACCGGGAATTATTTCAGCTCTTGCGCTGATCCTGGCCTGGTACTTAATTCGCTATGTCAAAAGCCAAGATAAAGGTACCCCCGACATGGAGGACCTTCAGGGCTACATCCGTGAGGGTGCCTGGACCTTCATGAGCGAGGAGGTCCGGGTCTTTGCCGTAGTAATGTTCCTGATAGCTGGACTGTTGTGGGGTCTCTTTTACTGGCAAGTCGCTGTCGCCTTTCTAATTGGCGCAATACTATCGATGACCGCCGCCTTTATCGGGATGAACTCCGCAACTCATTCTAACGGAAGAACCACTAACGCGGCCAGGTCGAACTTTAAGAAGGCTCTGAACATCGCGATATCCGGCGGTGGAGTTATGGGTCTCGCAGTGGCCGGTTTGGCTCTGGGCGGCCTCGTCCTGGTAATCACCATTTTCCGGGGTTCTTTTAATCCGGCTACTCTGCAAATTCAGACCAAATCGATCCCGGTAATTAGCCCGATACTCGGACGAGACGTCAACTTGATAAAAGGGGCGTTGATTGTCAGTGCTTACTCGATGGGAGCTTCACTCGTAGCCCTGTTTGACCGTGTTGGCGGAGGAATATACACGAAAGCCGCCGACATGGGTGCGGACCTCGTTGGCAAGGTAGAACAGGGCCTACCCGAAGACGACCCGAGGAACCCGGCTTCCGTGGCGGATAACGTAGGAGATAACGTCGGTGATGTAGGAGGTCTCGGTGCTGACCTGCTTGAATCCTTCATCGGCTCGATTATTTCGGTAATAATCATTATGCTCTACGTCTTCGTCGGTCAGGGAGTTGAAGGAAGCGTTGCACCTTCACTACAGAATATGTTGGGCCAGCTAGGCCTCTCTGTCGGAATGTCTACCGACGTTTACTGGTGGTCCATATTTGCGCCGATGTTGATCGTCGCGGCCGGAATTTTCTCAAGTATCCTTGGCATTTACTACATTAGGTCGAGCTCTCGCGAAGAAGGTATGCAAACCACACTGATGAACGGGACCAGAATTTCAGCCCTTCTAACCGCCGTATTCGCGTTTATCATCATCTGGATCTCCCCGATGAACTTTGCACCCTTCTGGTCAGTTTTGACAGGTGCTATCGTCGGGATAATAATAGGTTACATATCCGAGTACTATACTTCCGCTGATTACAATCCGGTACAGAGGATCGCCGAGCAGAACGACTCGGGTACGGCAGTCGGAGTCACTTCCGGCATGGCAGTCGGTATGCTTAGCACGTTTGTTCCGGCACTAGCAATTGCTCTGGCAGTAATGATTTCCTACTGGCTTGCCGGCCTAATGGGCGTTGCTTACGGTGCCCTTGGTATGCTATCCTTCGTGGCAATTACCGTTTCCGTAGACACTTATGGCCCGATAGCCGACAATGCCGGCGGAATTGCCGAAGGAGCAGGTCTCGATGAAAGCGTCAGGGAAAGAACGGACAAGCTCGATTCAATCGGAAACACGACGGCGGCAATTGGTAAAGGATTTGCGATTGGCTCGGCTGCTTTCTCCGCACTTGCCCTGATAGCGGCCTACATGTGGTCTGCAATAGGCAGCGCGGAAGCAGTAAAAGTACCAACAATAGAAATCATTTCTTCGAAACCGGGAATAGGTGGCTCGGTAGTAGCTGCCCTCTTCCTCGGAGCCATGATCCCGTACGTATTCTCATCACTGTTGATTCGCGGGGTAAGCGATACGGCCGGTACCATGGTCAACGAAGTCAGGCGGCAGTTCAAAGAAATGCCCGGGATTCTGAAAGGAGAGACCAAGCCGGATTACAACAAGTGCATTTCCATCACGTCGGCGGGCGGATTAAAGAGAATGATCGTCCCGTCGCTGCTGGCAGTACTGATGCCGATTATCGTCGGTCTGGTTCTCGGCAGGTTCGCACTGGCAGGTTTCCTGATCGGGGCCCTGCTTTCCTGTCTCCAGCTGGCAATTTACTGTGCAAACACTGGAGGCGCTCTCGACAACGCCAAAAAATACATCGAAGAAGGTAACTTTGGCGGCAAGGGCTCCGAGGCCCACGATGCCAGCGTGGTCGGAGATACAGTTGGAGATCCACTTAAAGATACGGTTGGACCGTCTCTGGATATTCTGGCCAAGTTGATGTCGGTCGTCTCGATACTTTTTGCATCGCTGTTCCCCGTATACCCGATCATATTCTAGCTCATAAAATTCAACCAGGGAGCCCCGATCAAACCGGGGTTCCCTGATTTTTATTTCTCTCGCCCGGGGATGATAATCCCGGGTCCTTTTGATATCCTTTCCCCGAAATCAACCAGGAGGTAGCCTAATGTCGGATTTCGACTGGACCGCCAAGGAGAACAGGTGTTTTGGCTGCGGTGACAACCCATGGGGGCTCAACTTGCAATTCGAAAAGAAAGGCGAGTGGCTGGAGGCCGAGACGAACCTGGACCGAAACTACCAGGGTTTTCAAACCAGTGCCCATGGAGGAATTATTGCTACGCTGTTGGACGAAGCCTCTTCCTGGGCGGTTATGGAGAAAACGGGCAGACTAGCTCCAAGCTACAAGCTCGAGTGCGAATTTCTCAGTCCGGTACCGCTTGAGGAAAAGGTCGTAACGCGAGCGAGGGTTCTTAGCCACCGTCACGGGGTAGCGAAATCCGAGGCAGAAATCCGCGATCAATCCGGAAAACAACTGGCCACCGCCAAAGTACAGTCAAAAGTCATGGAAGAAGAAATCTCGGCCGACCAGGACGAACTGCTTTC
>CAZYCI010000062.1:2536-7812 GCA_964645955.1 uncultured Thermotogae bacterium | reverse complement strand
AGAGTTACCGACCAAAGGGGAACTCGTCTTACTGCTTGGTTCAACCTCCCCTGAGAAGGACCTCTCAGTAAACGCGACAGCTATAACTCCCTCCCACTGGAGGCTAGGAAATATCTACTGACCAATTACCTCATTTGTAAAGAAGAGGCAAAAAGGCATATTATTATTCTCCGGGATATATAATATGAATGAACAAGCTAATTCTCTTTGGCAGGAGACAAAAAAATACTTAAAAGAGGAGCTACCGGAGGCAAGTTTCGAAACCTGGGTGGGTAACCTGGAATTGATCGGCCTCCAGGACGGCCGGATTGATCTCGCTGCTCCTAGCGGTTTTATAAAACGGGGCCTCGAGGAGCGATTTCTGGACCTGATAGAGTCCAGTGTGAGCGAAATATCCGGCGAGAAAAAGGAAATCAACGTCGAGGTAGCTGAAGAAAAGTCTTCGGTGGATGACGACGGTAGCCAGAGAGAAGAGCTTGGTCCTCCCCCAGTCAGTCCGGGTGGAAAAGGTTCCGGCGAAACCAGGACGAAGGTGAAGCAAAAAGCCAGCAAAACCCGGGCGGAAACCAAAAGCGACGGCCGAAAAGGAAAGATCGCTCTCAACAGGGAATATACCTTTAATACTTTCGTCAAAAGCAAGAGCAACCAGCTTGCAAGTGCGGCGAGTCGTGCTGTCGCCGAGGCCCCGGCCGATTCCTACAACCCCCTGTTCATCTATTCAAAGGTAGGGCTCGGCAAGACTCACCTGCTCCACGCGATCGGCAACCACCTCGAGGAAAAGGATCCGGAGGGTAAGGTCCTCTACACGACCTCGGAGCGGTTCGCGATCGAGATGATCCAGGCAATTCGTGAAAACGAGACGGAGAAGTTCCGAAAGAAATACCGCTACGTCAAGGCCTTCCTGCTGGACGACGTCCAGTTTCTGGAAAACAAGGAAGGGACCCAGGAGGAACTCTTTCACACCTTTAACGAACTCTACGGCAACGAGAAACAAATCGTTCTGACTTCGGACCGGTCGCCCCAGGAGTTTTCCGACCTCCAGGATAGGCTGGTCTCAAGGTTTCGCTGGGGATTGGTCGTGGACATCCAGCCCCCGAATTTCGAGACGAGGATGGCGATACTGCGAAAGAAGGCAAATCAAAAAGGTTTAAAAGTTGACGATAGGGTGCTGGAACTCATCGCGACCAGGATCTCCACCAACGTCCGCGCCCTCGAAGGTGCCCTGATCAAGGCAATCGCTCACGCGAACCTGGCAGGTGGCGAGCTCAAGCTGGAAGAGGCCCGCGAGTTCCTGCCGGAGGAGGAAGAGGAGAAAAAAGAACTTACGGTCGACGCAGTCAAGGAAGTAGTTGCGGATAATTACGACCTGACGCCGGAAGAGATCGAAGGCAAGAGCCGTAAAAAAGAAATCGCCCGGGCCAGGCACATCGCGGTCTACCTGGCGCGGGAGCTAACGGATAGTTCTTTTCCCGTCCTTGGTAAGGAATTCGGTGGCCGGGACCACAGCACCGTCATGCACTCTCACAAAAAGATCAAGAACATGATTGAAGAAACCCCCCTGCTTTTCGAAGAGATAAAGGAATTAAAGGACGAGCTAAAGTCCTCTTACGGCCCTGTTTGAACAATTCCTCGGTTTTAGGTACGATAATTAGGGTAGAAAACGGGTTTTCAGCGCCGTTTTTTGACCCTTAAGGCATCTTATCAGTAAAGTAATCCGCGCCCAGAAAAAATTCTTTAACCGGTGATCCAACTGTCATGAACAATAGACACGAGATATCCGTCCCGGAGCTTGGAAAGACCGAGGAAATCAACCTGGTTGAATGGAAGGTTTCGCCCGGGGAAAGCGTGAAACAGGGCACCGAGATGGCGGAAATAGAGACGATGAAATCCACTTTTTCCCTGGAGGCTCCGGCCGACGGCGAGGTGGACGAAGTTTTGGTTGAATCGGGAGACAGCGTAGAAGTTGGTCAGAAACTGGCCACAATCAAATCGGTTTAACCATTAATTCAAATACCTAATAAACTGTAAAAGGGGGTGGTTTAGGGAAGGTTCCTATTCACTTAAGCTCTACCTACACACGATTGGCAAAAGAACCTTTAGCAATGAGAGGAATTTTTAATCCAACAAAAGGAGGGAAAACAAAGATGAAGAAATCATTAACAGTATCTTTGATCCTAGTACTAAGTCTAACCCTGGTCGGCGGTCTTTTCGCCACCGGTTTTGCTCAGGAAGACGGTGAAACCTATCAGATTGGTCTGGTTTTCGACGTAGGTGGAAAAGGCGACAAGAGCTTTAACGACTCCGCTTACCGCGGTCTGGAATGGGCAAAAAATGGTAGCGATGAATACGAAGCGTTACCGATTAACTTTACTACCATCGAACCCGGTTCAGGCGGTGCCGGCCGTGAAAGCGCGATGAGAATGATGGCATCACAGGGCTTTGACCTCGTGATCGGTGTAGGCTACCTCTTTTCTGACACGGCAAGATCACTTGCAAATAGCTTTCCGAACGTAAACTTCGCAGTCGTAGATTACTCAGCCGGTGATGAAGCACCACCTTCCAACCTGGTAGGGCTTTCCTTCAAAGAACAGCAAGGTGGTTTCCTGGTTGGAGCGCTGGCCGCGATGAAGACCAAGACGGACAAAGTTGGCTTCGTGGGAGGTATGGCATCACCGCTGATCAAGAAATTTGAAGCCGGCTTCCGGTCTGGTGCCTGGTACGTCAACCCGGACCTCGAGATCAGCACCAAGTACGTCGGAACGACCGGTTCGGCTTTCGCCAACCCGGCAAAAGGTAAAGAACTGGCTAAGGCCATGTTCAATAATAACGTGGATGTAATCTTCCACGCAGCTGGGCTTTCCGGCTCCGGCGTAATCGAAGCGGCAAACGAAACAGGTAACTACGCCATAGGTGTCGACTCCGATCAGAACTACCTGGCGCCAGGACACGTTCTCACCAGCATGCTTAAACGTGTCGACGTTTCCGTCTACAAGACGATAAAGAACGTCGTCAATGGGGAATTTGAGGGCGGCAGGAACAGGTCCTTTGGCCTGGAAGAAAACGGTGTCGATTACGCGCTTGACGTATTCAACCGTGTCGAAGAGTTCCCGGAACAGGTTGAGCAGTTAAAAGCATCTGGAGAGGTGAGCCTTCCTGCCCTGGGTACCATTAAGATCTCGCCCAAGAACATAGAAGAGCTCCCAAGCGAAAACCTGGTAACGGACGACATGGTCGCTAGAGTAAATAATCTGAAACAGATGATAATCGACGGCAAGTTCATAGTTCCTGCGTCCCCCAAGGACGTCACAGCCGAGAATCCGGTTAAACACTCTTCCGAATAAATGATTAGTTGATTTCAACACGGACCCGGCTTCATTAGGCCGGGTCCGTTTTATTTTTAACCTTACATAGTTTTTGAGGGGGTCAAATTGGAAGAAGATAACGGAACCGACTTGGATCCTTTAATAAGTATGGAGGGAATTTGCAAACGCTTCCCCGGGGTGTTGGCTAACGATTCGGTGGACTTTTCCGTAAAAGACGGGGAAATTCACGCTCTGGTCGGCGAAAACGGCGCGGGAAAGACCACCCTCATGAAAATTCTCTACGGCATTTACTCGAAGGACGGTGGCCAGATTTACTTCGAGGACGAACCCGTGGATATAGAAGACCCCAAGGCGGCAAACGAGCTCGGAATTGGTATGGTACACCAACACTTCATGCTCGTACCTCCCCTCTCCGTCGTCGATAACATCACTTTAGGCAGGGAAATAGCCAGTCACGGAGTTTTGGATAGGGAGGAAGCGAAGAAAAGAATTCGAACGCTCGCCGAAGATATTGGGTTCGAGATAGATCCGGAGGCCAAAGTAGAGGATCTTTCCGTCGGAGCTCGTCAGAGGATAGAGATACTCAAGGTTCTCTTTCGCGAAGCCGAAGTCCTGATACTCGACGAACCGACGGCCGTCCTGACTCCCCAGGAAGTAGAAAGCCTTTACGACATCCTCAACAACCTCCAAGAACAGGGCAAGACGATAATATTCATTACCCACAAACTGAACGAGGTAATGGACCTTGCGGACAGAGTAACGGTAATGCGGGATGGAGAAAGAGTAGGAATGAAACAGGTGGCAAACACTTCCAAAAACGAACTTGCAAACATGATGGTCGGCCGGGAAGTGTTACTGAGAGTAGAAAAAGAAGAGGCTGAGACGGGAGAAAAGCTCATAGAGGCGGAAAACCTCACCGTCACCGACGAAGAAGGGTCAGAAGTGGTAAAGGACGTCTCTTTCGCGATCAGGGAAGGAGAGGTATTTGGAATCGCCGGAGTCCAGGGAAACGGACAGACCGAACTTATCGAGGCTCTGACGGGAATAGAGGAATTCTCTTCCGGAACGGTAGGTTTTCAGGGCACAGAATTGACCAATGCGGGCGGCCAGAAACTTCGGGAGGAGGGGGTTGGACACATTCCTGAAGACCGGCTGGACCGCGGCATGATAACTGACTTCACCGTCACGGAGAACTTCGTTCTCGGTTACCATACTTTCGACCGTTACTCAAACAGGATTTTCATGAAGTTAAAGGAAATGGACCGTCATACGGAAGAAGCCATCGAGGAATTCGACGTCAAGACACCTTCCACCAGCACTCTGGCGGAGAGCCTCTCCGGGGGGAATCAGCAGAAACTGATCGTAGCACGAGAACTTTCTCAGCAACCCGACTTGCTCGTGGCAGCCCAGCCGACTCGAGGGATTGACGTCGGGGCAATAGAATTCGTGCACCAGCGACTCATGGAGGAAAGGGCCAAGGGTAAAGGCCTGCTACTGGTTTCGTCCGAGCTCGACGAGATAATTTCTTTAAGCGACAGGATAGCAGTGATGTACGAAGGGGAGTTCATCGCGGTATTCGATGCCGACGAAACTAACAAAGAAGAGTTAGGAGTCTATATGACGGGTTCGCAGAGACAGGACGAAGAGGCCGTTCGAGAAAAAGCTTTAGGCAAAGTTTCTCTTCGGGAATGATTTAACAATATGAACAGTGAAAATAGAAGGGATTTTCTGTTTAACGTTTTATTAAATGGAGTCGCTCCGATAGTAGCCATTTTCATTGCCTTTGGCATTGCTGGAATAGTAATTGTTTCCCTTGGAACGAACCCACTCGCGTTTTTCTCCAGGATGTTCAGTTTGAACTTCGGTTCGATGCGGGGCGTTAGTCAGATGATCTATCGTGCCACTCCTTACTTCTTTACGGCGATGGCACTCTCTTTTGCGTTCAAAGCCGGT
>CAZYCI010000062.1:0-2436 GCA_964645955.1 uncultured Thermotogae bacterium | reverse complement strand
AGCGGAGGTTTTGCAGGTATGGCAACGGCTAACTTTATACTTGGACCGGGAAGCCACTACTTTCTGAAAAGCGAGTACGGCGGAATAGGATTTTCAGGTATTGCAGTGGGGTTGCTGGGGAGAAATAACCCGCTGGGAATCATACTGGCGGCGATCCTCTTTGGTTTCCTCGAAAATGGTGCTCTGGGAGTTCAAATGTTTTTCCCAAACGTACCGAGACAGATCGTGGAAATCATGCAGGCAATTATACTAATAGTGCTCGTGATAGTGCTTGAGCTTGCACGTAAATTCATAAAGAGACTACAAAAGAGGGGTTAACGTGGACTGGTTAAAGGACATATTCGCGCTTTCGACCTTGCTGGCGACTATTAGAATGGCCGTCCCCATATCCTTAGCTGCCCTGGGTGGATTATTCTCGGAAAGCACCGGAGTGATTAACATAGCCCTGGAGGGAATTCTGCTCATGGGGGGTTTTGCGGGGACGATAGTTACAAATGCGACGGGAAGCCCGCTGCTCGGTCTGCTGATGGCAGTTGTGGCAGGACTGGGTATGGCGTTGATCCACGCGGTGGCTTCCGTAACCTTCAAGGCCAACCACATCATTAGTGGCGTGGCCCTCAATCTCTTTGCCACCGGCACGACCTTCTTCCTGGCGCTCGTCCTCACAGGTGGGTCACAGATAGCCGTATCCGAAACCCTGCCCAATCTCTGGTCGATTTCGCCGGTGATTTACCTGACTGTGGCCATCTTCTTTGCATCCGGCTTCTTCCTCTATAGAACGAGACTTGGACTCAGATTGCGGGCAACGGGTGAACACATGGCCGCCGTGGATAGCGTCGGTATCAGCGTAACCAAGATGCGCTACATGGGAGTATTGATTTCCGGTGCTCTCGCCGGACTGGGAGGGGGCTATCTCGCAATAGAACAGGCAAACTTCTTCACCAAGGGTATGAGTGCCGGCCGGGGTTACATTGGCCTGGCCTCGATGATCTTTGGTAACTGGACGCCCTGGGGTGCTGCTGGCGCGGCATCTTTATTTGGTTTCTCCCAGGCACTCCAGTTCCGGGTCTCGATCCCGTTCGTTCCCGACGAGTTCCTTCAAATGCTTCCTTACCTAATAACGGTACTTGTCCTCGTCGGCGCAGTAGGCAGGTCACGCGCACCCGCCGAAGACGGCAATCACTTCCTCAAGGAGGGCTAGGCCCGGATGGAATTCCTTGAGATCATTCGGAAAAAGCGCGACGGCGGTAAACTGAGCCGGGAGGAAATAGAATTCCTGGTCGAGAGGTACGTTGACGGGGATATACCGGACTACCAGATGTCCGCTTTCCTGATGGCCGTCTACTTCAACTCACTCGATACTGAAGAGACAGCTCACCTGACGGAAAGCATGGCCGAATCCGGGGATCAACTCGACCTCTCCCGGATAGAGGGTTTCAAGGTCGACAAGCACTCCAGCGGCGGCGTCGGCGACTCCGTTTCCCTGGCCCTCGTTCCGCTGGTCGGCGCCGTCGGTCTGAAGATGGGAAAACTCTCCGGACGCGGTCTCGGCCATACCGGTGGTACGATTGACAAGCTGGAGTCGATACCGGGTTTTAGGGTCAGCCTGACCGAGGAGGAGTTTCTGGAAAACGTCGCCCGAACCGGGGTAGCAATTATGGAACATACCTCCGATCTCGTTCCAGCCGACCAGAAGCTCTACGAGTTGAGGGATGTAACGGCGACCGTCAAATCCCTGCCGCTGATAATCAGCAGCATAATGAGCAAGAAAATCGCCTGCGGCCCGGACGGAGTGGTCCTGGACGTAAAGACCGGCAGCGGCGCGATAGTCGATAGCTACGAGGAGGCGGAAGAACTCGCCTCCGGCTGCGTCGGGCTGGGGAAAGAAGTCGGGCTGAACGTCTCCGCTCTGATAACGGACATGAATCAACCGCTCGGCAGCTCCGTCGGTAACGCCCTGGAAGTCCGGGAAGCAATCAAGGTACTAAAAGGGGAGAAAAAGGGCGACCTGCGGGAAGTTACCGTAAACCTGACGGCGGAACTGCTGCTCCAATCCCCCAGGGCCGATACACTCGAGGAAGGATTGAAAATAGCCGAGGAAAAGCTCGACTCCGGGCATGCGCTCGAGAAGTTCGAAAGCCTGATCGAGAGTCAGGAAGGTGACCCCCGTGTCGCAAGTGACCCGGACCTCTTACCTGAAAGCGAGGCGAGACTGGAGATCAGAGCGCCCGACAGCGGCTACGTATCCGAGTTAAACGCACTGGAGATCGGGAAAGGAGCCAACCTGCTAGGAGCCGGCCGGTCGGAGAAGGGGCAGAAAATCGATCCGGCAGTCGGAATTAGGTTGAATAAAAAGCTGGGCGATGGCGTCGAGGAAAACGAGCCGCTGGCCTGGCTCCACTACAACGATCGGGAACACCTGGAAGAAGTCCAGCG
>CAZYCI010000061.1:0-8045 GCA_964645955.1 uncultured Thermotogae bacterium | reverse complement strand
GCGGCAGAACAAAAATTACTCGAAAAAGGTTAAAAAACCGAAACGATTTTGTTTATAATGTATCAATATGGTAGACATAATAACTCTTGGCGAAGCGTTAATAGATTTCGTTCCTACCGAATCCGGGTTGCCTCTTGCCGAAGTAGATGAATTTTACAGGAGGTTCGGAGGAGCTCCAGCCAACGTAGCGGTGGGACTGGGCAAACTGGGCGAGGATGTCGGTTTTATCGGCAAGGTCGGGGAAGATAGCTTCGGGGATTACCTGGAAAGTGAGTTTCAGCAGAACGGCGTGGACGTCAGCGGTCTTCAGAAAACTCGGAAAGCCAATACAACTCTCGCCTTCGTTTCGCTGACGGAAGCGGGAGAAAGGGACTTTGCCTTTTATAGAGACCCAGGTGCCGACGAACTTTTAATCGAGGACGAAATCGACGAGGATTACGTCGCTTCCAGCAAGTTCCTCCATTTTGGTTCGCTGTCGCTGACCAAACAGGAAAGTCGAGAAGCCACGGTCAAGGCAGTACGCTGTGCGAACCGGAACGAAGTAACCGTAACAATGGACCCCAACCTCCGGGCGGATCTCTGGGAGGACGAGGTTAAATTAAAGAAAACGGTAAAGGAACTGCTCCCGGAGGTCCAGGTGGTAAAATTGAGCGAAAAGGAAGCCTTTTTCCTCACGGAAAGTTCCGGGCTAGAGGCCGCGACGAACGAAATTTTAAAAGAGGGCCCAAAACTCGTCGTTGCCACCCGGGGAGAAAAGGGCTGCTTACTCAATTTCCACGGTTCGGTCCACAGAATAGGCGGCCACCGCGTGGACGTTAAGGACACCACGGGCGCCGGGGACGGATTCATGGCGGGGGCCCTGCACAAGTTAATTCAATTGAACGGAAACCTGGAAGGTCTAACGGAAAACAGCGTCCTGGACGCAGTCGAGTTTGGCAATGCCGTAGCCGCTATGACCACTACCGATTACGGGGCAATATCCTCCTTCCCGAACAAGGAAGAAGTAAACCACTTTATCTCTTAAATCTTCTATCTTCGGGATTTTAGTAACGATTATCAAAACCCTCGAAGAAACAGGTAAGCTCACCACGTCACAGCTGCTATTTGTTTCAGTGGCTTGATATCCAATTATTTTATTAACCGATAGCAATTATGACTGGAGGAGAGATGAAGGTCGATAATACCTACTTATTACTGCTGGTAGTTCTAGTTTTACTAACTGCGAGCTTCTCCGCAAGCGGCGGAACCACCCTTGGTTTGTCCCTTGAAAAAAACTATTCGGACGACTTTACCCGCTTTGGTGGATTTCTGAGAACCGGTGGTCTATTTAAACTGGAACTCGGTGGGCTCAGTCCCATAGGGGAATCCAGCAAGGAAATTGACCTCTTTAGTTACCTGTTGACGGACCTCGTTTTGAGCAACTTTGGCACGGGCACGGGAGCGCTACACATGTATTTAGGAGCCAGTCCGGTAATGAGCATTACGACGGATCAACCTTCCTTCTCCTTTTCTACCTCGGAAGCCTACGGGAAGCTGGGATTACAGTTCAAAATCTTTCCCTTTTCCCTCGGGATATGGGCAAAGAGCCAACTTGGTTTTAACGGCGACATAAAAGGGTTTCTGGGTGGGGCCGGGTTCGGTTTTTCCTTTTAGCCTTTTAGACAGTAATTTATTGCTTGCTCCGTTATATTTAACTCAGACCCTTCCCGCTTTGCTACCTCAGAATCGGGGGTTGGAACCTTCGGGACGGAGATAGCTTGATTAGTCTTCGACGTGGTCAAACTTGATCGGTTCGGGAAATATTACTTCCTTTGCGGCTTTGAGGGCATACTGGTCCGTCATCCCTGCAATATAATCCAACGCAATTTGCTGCTGATCGAACGGTTCTTCCACTCCGTAAAAGTCACTGAGGCCTTTTAAATAATCACCAAACCTGCGGTCGAGCGGGATTGCACTATCCAGGTAGGTCGAGTAATTTCTACCGTGCTCCTCCATCAATCCGACAAGGTGATCGAAAAGCAGGTTAAGTATGACTTCCGCGTGGCCGGCATACCTCTTCAGCCTCTCGTGTCCGTAAATGTTTTCGTAATTAAAATCCTTCAGGGTCTTCATCAACTCGTATTTCTCGTTCGAAAACCCTATTCTTCCATTCTTTAAAGACCACTCGATCAGGTCCTTGACGAAGACGTCAATTATCTCCCCGTTCTTCGTCCCGAGCTCCGCTCTGACGTCCGAAGGTATGTCCTTTTCTTTGATAAGATCTGCCTTTATCGCGTCCTCTATGTCTCGACCAAAGTAGGCAATTTTGTCCGACATCCTGACGACACAACCTTCGTAAGTAGTCGGCGGAGTCCCCCTTTCGGTTAGTTCAGCCAGCTCTTTTCGTTTTTCAGATGGTTGAATGGACTGGTTGAACTCTTCACCGTAGTGAGATACTATGCCGTCCCTAACCGCGTAAGTAAGATTCAGTCCTTTTCCGTAACGACTCAGTTTGTCCACTATTCTCAAACCGTGTAGCTCGTGGACGAAGCCATCGTCGTTCTGGTTCAACCGATCCAGGATCTCCTCTCCGGAATGGCCGAAAGGGGCGTGGCCAAGGTCGTGGCCGAGCGCAATCGCCTGAGCCAGCTCGACGTCCAGTCCCAGCCCCTTACATATCGTCGCCGATATCGTCGAGACGTGGAGTACGTGCTCTATCCGGGTACAGATATGGTCGTTCTCTGGAGCGAAGAAGACCTGCGTTTTGTTCTTCAACCTGCGGAAAGGCAAGGAGTGGATTATCGCCGTCTGATCCCTGAAATATGGGCCGCGAATGTCCTCATCGCGCTCGGTAATCCGGCTCTTATAAATCTTTTCCGGAAGCGGGTTTTGCATAATCCCCCAGTACAGGCCATTGTTTAGTTGGTTTCCCGGTCATCACATTCCTAATTTGACAGAACCAGCAAAGTTATTATAGCATAATTGGTACGGTTGAAGTCAAATTGAGGTTCCACGGAGGGGGAATCATAGTTTCCATGAGAATTGAGGACCATCCCATCCTCTCCTTTCCGGAGGAGGAAGAGGTTACCTTTACTTACGAGGGCCAGGAGGTTACGGGCAAAAAGGGTGAAACGATCGGGTCCGCCCTCCACAACCAGGGGATAATTGAGCTAAGAAAAAGCGGGGAGAAAAACAGGTCCCGTGGGTTGTTCTGTGCTATAGGAAAGTGTTCCTCCTGCCTGATGAAGGTCGACGGCGTGCCAAACGTTCGGACCTGCATCACCGAGGTCAAAGAGGGAATGGAGGTAGAAAAGCAGAGCGGTTTTCCCGAATTACCTTCCTCCGAGGGGAAACTTAATTCCGGCCCCATCGACTCCCAAAAGACCGAGATTCTGGTAATTGGAAGCGGACCTGCCGGGTTAAGGTCTGCACTAACGTCAGCTCGTGCCGGGGCACAGGTCACGATAGTCGACGAGAACCCGTTTCTCGGCGGCCAGCTCGTCAAACAGACGCACAAGTTCTTTGGCTCCTCGGAAGAAGAAGCCGGTCAGAGGGGAATTGATATAGGGAAGGAACTGACGGAAAAGGTGGAAAAAGAAAAGAAAATCGACGTGATGACCTCGGCCAGCGCCGTGGGAATATACGATGGTTCCGTTGGGGTCTACGTAAATAGAAAAAGGTTTGTCAGGGTAGAAGCAGAGAAAATTATTGTTGCCACCGGGGCAATTGAGGACACGATTCGCTTTCCCAACAACGACCTGGCGGGCGTCTACGGTGCCGGAGGAGTTCAGACGCTGATGAACGTCTACGGAGTGAAGCCAGGAAGTTCCGCTTTGATGGTTGGGGCAGGAAACGTCGGCTTGATAGTGGCATACCAGCTACTTCAGGCCGGAGTCGACGTGAAAGGGATAGTTGAAATAGCTCCAGAGATCGGAGGATACTTCGTTCACGCCGCCAAGGTTAGACGAGCCGGAGTCCCGATACTGACGAACCACGAAGTAATCCGAGTCACCGGAGAGGAAAAGGTGGAAAAGGCGATAATTGCCGAAGTCGACGAGGCTGGCAACCGCAGGGAGGGCAGCGAAAAGAGCTACGAAATCGAATTTATGGCGCTGGGGGTAGGGCTTTCGCCGAGTTACCGGTTGCTCCACCACGCCGGATGCGAGCTGACGCTCGATAGAAGACTGGGTGGTTACGTACCCAGAAAGGGGCCGAGGATGAAAACCAGCAGGGAAGACGTATACGCTGCGGGTGACGTCACCGGGGTAGAGGAAGCTACGTCCGCCTCGCTCGAGGGGGCAATCGCCGGAGCCGATGCGGCCATCGCACTGGGTAAAGGAAGCAAGCGCGAAGAAGAAACAATTGAAAAAGCCCGGGAAGAGCTTGCAGGACTGAGATCCGGGCCGTACTACGAAGGTATTCGAAAGGGAGTAAAGGAGGTAAGACTTGAACGAGAGTAACTGGAAAGTCTCCGGCAAGCTCGAACCGGAAGGAGTTCAGCTTCCAGTTAGGGAGAGGCTGGAGAAAGGGCCGGTAGCCGTAGTGGAGTGCCCCCAGCGGATACCCTGTGATCCCTGCAGGCAGCACTGCCCTGTCGGGGCGATTGAAATGGAAGACCTCAACGATACGCCGACCGTAAACTTCGAGAAATGTACCGGTTGTTCGCTCTGCGCCCAGTACTGTCCGGGTTTGGCGATATTTTTGCTCGACTGTTCGCCGGAAGAGGGCTGTGACCTAACCCTTCCTTTCGAATTCGAGCTCCCTCGAGTGGGAGAAGAGGTCGAGGCGCTGGATAGAAAAGGAGAGCCGGTAACTTTGGGAACGGTAAAAGACGTACTTACCCGGTCGGATTCAGCCGGGGATACGCCAACCGTCACGGTCCGGGTTCCGGAGGAGTACGCCAACAGGGTAAGGAACATCAGGAGGCGGGAATGAGTAACCAGGACAAGGAAGAAGTAATAGTTTGCCGCTGCAGGGACGTCACTGAAACTGAAATCAGGGAAGCCGTAAAGGACGGTTTCAACACGATGGAGCTCCTTAAGAGAAAGACGAAAGCAGGTACGGGAACCTGTGGCGGCAGGACGTGTTTACCGCACGTCCGGAGAATTCTTGCGGATGAGACCGACAGATCACCGGAGGAGCTAGGTTTAACCAAAACCAGATCCCCCGTGATCCCCGTCCCGGTCCGCTTTATCGCCGGGGAAGAAGCTTGGGAGAGGAAGGGAAATGATTAACCGAGACGTCGTAATAATTGGAGCTGGTTCAACTGGACTTGCTATCGGGTATTATCTGGAAAATCTTGGCGTGAAAGACGTAACTATCCTGGAAAAAGACTACGCGGGAAGTGGATCAACCGGCCGTTGCGGAACGGGGATCAGGGCCCAGTTTTCCGACGAACCAACGATAAAAACCATGAGAAGGGCGGAAAAACTCTGGAGCCAGCTCTCCGGAGACCTTGGTTTCGATTTTCGCCAGACTGGCTACCTTTATCTCCACCATTCAAAGGAAGAACTGGAAAATTATCGCGAACTGAAGAACCTGCAAAATTCACTTGGAGTCCCGACGGAGATCCTGAAACCGAACGAGGTAGAGGGAATTTGCGACCACCTCGATGTCTCGGACCTGGAGGGGGCCAGCTACAACCCGGAGGACGGCAAGGCTCACCCGTTCGAAGTCGTCGCCGCATTCAAACGGCACTTCGAAAGGAGCCCGGTGGACCTCAAAGAATACACAGAAGTCACAGGAGTAGAATTAAACCGGGGCGGCCAGGAGAAGATCGTCAAAACCCCGGAAAGACATTTTAAAACAGAAGTCCTGGTAAACGCCGCCGGCGGCTGGGCTCCGCAAATTGGCCGTATGGTTGAAACCGAGGTGCCCGTGGAACCTTACCGTCATCAGGCGGTAATTACCGAACCCTTTGAGCCGGGCACGATAGAACCGATGGTCATATCCATGGCGCACGAGGACGCTTACTTCACTCAAACCGAGAGAGGCGGAATTATCGGCGGTGTGGCCACCCCGGAAGATGAGCCACCCACTTACGATACGACCGAGACGATCGAGTTCGAGAACAGGGTTGGCAAGGCTCTTGCTTCCATAGCACCGGGACTCAAACACGCCAGACTCCTGCGGCACTGGGGTGGATATTACGCAATGACGCCCGACGGCAACCCCCTGATCGGCGAGTTCGGCCCGGAAGGATGTTACATCGCGGCCGGGTTCAGCGGCCACGGCTACATGATGGCACCGGCAGTGGGCCTGGGTTTGGCCGAGTTAATTACACGGGGTAAAACGAAGTTCCCCTTCGACTACTACGACCCGGAAAGGATTGAGCGGGGCGACCTCAGGGAAGGAGCACTGCAGATGGGATAAGGTTACTCTCAACTAGAATGAAGTAAGTGCGGATAGCTCAACCCGGCCGGTAAAGGCCATAAATAGAAATATACCCAGGTAAATTGCTGGTTGATGGGTAAAATAGATGATTAAAGCATTTCTCCCCAGAAATTGAGCCGGCCGGACGCCAAATTCGAAAAGGTTATTCCCCCGACGGCCTTTTGGATAAAACAATTGTCCGAGGATCAGACCTGAAACCACAAATCCAAACCAGGGCAGTAACGGGAAGTAGTCCAGGGACTGGAAGCCGGACGGAACTGCTCCCAGCCAGATTAAAAAGGGATGAGATGCTTCAAGTTCGCTGACCGGTCCGGCTAGCCAAAACACGGCCCCTAGAACAATTCCGTACGTAAGCACCTTCACCGGTAACTCAAGGCTAAAAGTTAATTCGAGCAAAATATAGGAAAGAATTACCGAGGACCCGATAAAGTGTAATGCACCAAAAAGTACGACGAACTCTGGGTATAGCAGGTACGTTATTCCCGTAATGATCGCTCCAAGGCCAATTAGCTTTAAGCCGCGTAGAATATACTTCTTTGCTCGCAGCAACTGGTTTTCGCGCCTTCTTTTCTCGCGGGAAAAACTTATATACATCGAGACTCCAACTATAACAAAAAAACAGGCAGCTGTTGCATCCGCGAATGCTTCAAAATACGTATTCTGTATTTCAACTTCAATAAGCCCGATAATTGAGAGGTCGAATAGAACGTGGTAAATCACCATTCCCAAAACAGCTACTCCCCTGAGGGAGTCCACCTCGGCAAATCTCGTTTTACCGCTCCCGTCCTTGTAACTCAAAACGTAATACCTCTTTGTTTTTTGATCAGTATAAGACTCAAAGCCCTTCTTTACCTCTTTTTAGAGGCCTGACAAATTTATCCCTTTAAATTAACGAATCAACCTATATTAGCAACAGCATTTTAAGTATTTTCCTTACTATGTTAAAATCTTATCCGATTAAAAGAGTATCATCGAGTTTAATTGGAGTGGTAAATATGAGTTCTTCGAAAAAAGCCCGAAACCACGATTTTTCAGAGGAATCGAGTTCACTGCAGGAGCTTTTGGGGGTAGCCATAAGAGCTGAAATCGAAGCTGCCGAGATTTATCGCAGGCTCTTAAACCAGGAACTAAATGAAGAAACACGGCAAAAGGTGAAAAAACTTGTAGAGCAGGAAGAGCGTCACGAAGAGACTTTCTGGTCAATAATGAAGGATTTTTACCCGGAAGAAGAAATCACATTGCCGGAAAACTCCGGTATAACCAATCCGGTGGAAGTTGCCGAAGATCTATCTCCAAAAGAACTATTCAAAACGGCCATGAACTCGGAAAAAGAGTCCGAAGAATTTTATAACAACCTCAGGGAGAGGTTCGAAGACCCGGAAGCAAAAAGAACTCTTGGTTTTCTCGCCGCAAGTGAGAGAGAACATTACGAGATACTGAAAGAAGAGTTAAAAAAAATCAATTAAACTTGCTCTCACTCTGAAGTATCAGCAAAAAATACTTCATCGCAATCTTTTATGTTAAAACTATTAGAGGGTCTGCAAAAAACTATAGAGGGCTTTGTCATCCCCCTGGCCGTGGCCGTTGGGATGCTACTTTTTCTCATGGGCATTCTTTACGTTATAATAGTGGTTTTGCACGTAAAACAAAGGAAGGAGCTGGAAAAAGCCAGG
>CAZYCI010000060.1:2641-8072 GCA_964645955.1 uncultured Thermotogae bacterium | reverse complement strand
TATAACTTCGTCTTCGGAAACTCAGTTAGCAAGCCTCTGTTTTACCGATTGAACCAATTGATCCATGGGTACTTTCGTCTGTTCGCCCGACTCCATATCACGCAGCGTTATCTCGTCCTCGGACAGTTCTTCCGGACCGAGTATGGCGGTGATGTCGGCTCCGTACCGGTCGGCGTAACCGAGCTGGCCCTGAAGGCTTTTGTCCAGGTAGTCCATTTCGGCTTTGAATCCGGCTCTCCGCAAATCCGCCACTAGTCCCGCGCCCCGCTGTTTGGTTTCTTCGTCCAGGCTGGCCAGATAGATATCGAGACCGCTTCCTCCGGGATCGACCCTTTCCAGTTCTTTCAATAGAAGTACAAGCCGTTCTATTCCCCCGGCGAAACCGACGGCCGGAGTGGGGTCGCCTCCAAATAGCTCGACCAGTCCATCGTAGCGACCGCCGCCGATCAGAGCGTCCTGCGCGCCGAGATCGCTGGAAAAGACCTCAAAGACCGTCTTCGTGTAGTAATCGAGTCCCCGAACGAGCTTCGGGTCCAGTTCGTAATCCAGGCCCAGCCCTTTCAGGTAACCCCTGACGCTATCGAAGTGCGCCTGGCACTCGCCACAGAGGTGGTCGGTGATCTCCGGACCCTCTTCGACTATTGATTGACAGGTTGAATTCTTGCAGTCGAGTATCCTGAGCGGGTTGGTATCCAGCCGGTTCTGACAGTCCGAGCAGAGCTCCTCCTTATGCGGCCTCAGGTAGTCGACGAGTTCCTCTACGTAGCGCTCTCTGTCCTCCGGACAACCGATGCTATTCAGGCTCAACCCGACGTCCTGGAGTCCAAGCGAGGTCAGCAAGTCGGTGGCGAGGTCGATGGTTTCCGCGTCGAGTGCCGGATCGTTCGAGCCAATTGCCTCCGCCCCGTACTGGTGAAACTGCCTCGACCTGCCTTTTTGCGGCGCCTCGTAACGGAACATCGGTCCGAGATAGTACCACTTTGAAAGTTCCTCTTTGCCGTAGAACTTGTGTTCCAGGTAGGCACGGACGACGGAAGCGGTGTTTTCGGGCCGGAGGGTTACCGATCTGCCGCCTTTATCCTCAAAAGTATACATCTCTTTGGAAACGACGTCGGTTTCCTCGCCCACGCCACGGGCGAATACTTCGGTCTTCTCCATCATTGGCGTCCTGATTTCGCTGTAACCGTAAAGGGGCATTTTTTTTCGGACTTCGTCCTCGACGGCGTGCCAGTAAGGGGTTTCGTCCGGAGTTATGTCGTTGAGACCCTTTGGAGCGTAGTACTTCATCAGTTCTCCTCGTTCAATTTGCTTTCCAGGTTGACCATTTCCACCAGTGCTTCCGCTGCTTCGTTACCTTTATTCCCCTGTTTTGCTCCAGCTCGATCTATGGCTTGCTCCAGCGTATCGGCGGTTATAAGCCCAAAAGTAATGGGAATTTCCGCTTCCAGGTTTATTTCCGCGAGCCCCTTGGAGGCCTCGTTCGCCACGTAATCAAAGTGGGGGGTCTCCCCTCGGATCACTGCTCCCAGCGCAATTACCCCGTCGTACTTCCCGGTATCCTTGAGCTTCCTTACGCCTCTCGGTAGTTCGAACGAACCGGGGACGTAAGCTACTTCAAGGTTTTTCTCTTTTACCCCCAGTCTCGTCAATTTATCCTTTGCTCCGCTCAGGAGCCTTTCGGTTACCATGCTATTGAACCGACTGAGGACTATTCCCAGCTTTAAACCGGTTCCATCCAACTCGCCTTCAATTTTTTTCGTCACTGTGACCTCCCCGTAATATTTCTCTTAATTCTCTTCGTCGACCTTGGAAATGTTGTGACCGAGTTTTTCTACCTTCGTCTGCAGGTAGTCCTCGTTGTGTTCGTTGGGCTCCGTCTCTATTGGCACCGTCTCAGATATGTGAAGCCCGTAACCCTCTAGCCCCACGACTTTCCTCGGGTTGTTGGTCAGTAACCTTATCGAGCTGAGCCCGAGGTCCGATAGTATTTGTGCGCCGAAACCGTAGTCCCTGAGATCCGCTTCGAAACCAAGTTCCTCGTTTGCCTCAACGGTATCCATTCCCTGATCCTGGAGGTCGTAGGCACAGACTTTATTGCTGAGGCCGATTCCGCGACCCTCCTGTCTCATGTAAACCAGGACACCCTCGCCGATTTCGTCTATCGTTCTCAGCGCTTTATGAAGCTGGTCGCCGCAATCGCAGCGCCGGGAGCCGAAGACGTCGCCGGTCAGACATTCCGAGTGGACCCTGACCAGCACCTCCTCCTTTCCTTCCACTTCCCCTTTTACCAGAGCAACGTGCTCGTCCTCGTTTATCTCGTCCACGTAGCTGTATATCCGAAAATCTCCGAACTTGGTCGGTAACCTGGCGCTGCCGGTTCTTTCGACCAGTTTCTCGTTTTTCTTCCTGTACTTAATCAGATCCTCGATGGATATTATCTTTAAATCGTGTTCGCTCGCCATTTCCTTGAGGGACGGCAGCCTTGCCATCGTTCCGTCTTCGTCCATTATCTCACACAGTACTGCAGCCGGATAAAGTCCGGCGAGCCGGGCTAGATCGACACCGGCTTCCGTGTGGCCTGCCCTGTGTAGTACCCCTCCCTCCTCGGCTCGCAGGGGAAAGACGTGTCCGGGTCTTGCCAGGTCTTCCGGTTCCGTCGATTCGTCTACCAAGTCGCTAATCGTTTTGGCTCTATCGTAGGCCGAAATTCCCGTAGATATTCCTTCTTTTGCATCCACGGACACCGTAAACTGGGTACCGTGATGCGACGTATTTTCCCCCACCATCGAGTCCAGTTCCAGTTCGGCCAGTCGGTTTGATTCCATCGGAAGACAGACGAGACCTCGCCCTTCCTTTGTCATAAAATTTACGTCCTCCGGACCGGCCTTTTCCGCCGCCATTATGAAATCGCCTTCGTTCTCTCGCTGCTCGTCATCTACTACTATGACTATTTCTCCCCTTCCTATTGCCTCAATTGCTTCCTCAATCGGATCGAGGCTCATGTTTTCACTCCTTTACCAAAAATTAATCCCCTGAACCCTGCGTATTCCTCAGGATTGGGTGAATGATCTATAGTTCTCGGTTCCGAGTATTTACCTGTATTAATGTTCTTTTCGAGGGTCAATTGGCGTTGTACTTGGCGATTATGTCGAACTCAACGTTGACCCTGGCTCCGCTTCTTCTGAACTGCAAAGTCGTGTTCTCAAACGTGTGAGGTATTACCGTGACCGCAAATGACCCTCCTGATACCTGATAAGGAGTCAGGCTGATTCCGTCGACCGCGATCGAACCCTTGTTTACCAGGTATTTTTTGAATTTATTTGACGTGGCGATCCTGAAAAGGTGATCCCCGTTCTTCCGTCTGATCCCACCGATCTTTCCCATGGTGTCGACGTGGCCCTGAACCAGGTGACCGTCCAATCTGGAAGCTAAACCGGAGGCTTCCAGCGGCAGTTCCAGGTTGACCTTGTCTCCTGGCTGGATTTTCCCCAGGTTTGATTTTCGTCTGGTCTCCTCGGAAACGTCGACCGAAAACTCCTCTCCCTCTTTCTCGAACCCCACCAGCGTGAGGCAGACGCCGTTTACGCTAACGCTCCCTCCGATTTCCAGCTCTCTTTTGAATCCACCGGGAGAAGAAAATACGTACCTGTTACCTTTTGATTTTAGAAAAGTACCGATCTGATCTATAACTCCGGTAAACATACTAAAGGCAGGCAGGATCTTCTGAACTCAAGGGGGACCAACTCCGAATTCTAATTGCTTTCACCAATTAGTGTACTTGACCCCTGATTGCCTTGCAACCGGAAGAGGGATCGGGTGGAAGTATCTTTTCCCTCGTTTTGGCGGGTCACCAGGCTTCGTTAAATTGAAATGAGTCAGTTCGTAGATTAAAATCCATTCGACCTTTACCGACCCCGAGGAGGAGCTAAATGCATCTTACTTCATTAGAGAGACGCAACAAACTGATTATCTGCTCAATAATTCTAATTTTGACTTCAATGTTGTTTCTTGGAACCGCTTCTGCCGACGCTTCAAGCTACAAGAACCCGATAGAAGTGACCCGCAATCAGGAAAAAGGAACCATTCAAATAAGGACGGGGATTACTGACTACCTGTTTAGCAAAAAAGGCGGTGCCCTGAAGAGCATATTCATTCATTTTTCCTCTTTCAGGTCAAATAAAGCGGAGCTGGTGCCCGGTACGACTACTAATCCGGATACCCTGGAACGCACGTATATGGACGGAATACGTTTCCCTGGAGAACTCGACGTCAAAGGTGAAACCGATAAAAACCTAGAGTACGAGGTTAATATACCGGAAGGGAAGTTTTACGATAGCATCCCCGTTACTTTTGTCGGCCGAACTGATGGCCTGAGAATTGAGAAAAAGTACACAATCCATAATAACCCTAACTACACCGTCGGTTTTTCCCTGTCAATTACGAACGATTCGGGGGAAGCGGTGGAGCTCGGAGAAGGGACCGAACTCTACGTTGGTTCCCGAATTAACGCAGAAGGAACGGGCAACATTGATAAACTGACTGACCCAACCACGAAGTTCCTCTTCGACGGTGAGGCCAGCAACGGTAAACTGGCAAAGGGCTCTTACACCGACTTTGGAGGAGTTGGTTTTGTCGGGAAAAACCTTGTTTTGTTCCTGAAGACGGGTAAGCCGGATGGAGAAGCGGGCACCCCGGCGGACTCGGGGGTGATTCCTCAGGTAACCGACGGGAACCTAGGGATCAGTTTCTCCGGTACCAGCCTTTCTCCCGGCAGTACGGATAGTTTTCAGTTTTCTCTTTACGCCGGGAGACGGAGGCACGTTCTGCTTTCAAACGTCGGCCTCGGGGCAATCGACGATATCGGGATATTTAGCCAGCTGCTGGTTCCGGTTATTGGATTCCTCAATACGCTCTACGACTTTACCGGCAATTACGGCTGGGCAATAATTCTATTCACGATTCTAATACGGGCTTTGCTTTACCCGCTGATGCGCAATATGTATCGCTCGATGGCCAAGATGCAGGAGCTTCAGCCCAAAATTCAGGAAATTCAGGACGAATACGACGACAGGGAAGAACAACAGCAGAGGATGATGGAGCTTTACAAGGAAGAGGACGTCAATCCCATGGGTGGTTGTTTGCCCATGTTTATTCAGCTACCAATACTGATCCTGCTCTGGCGAGCGATTATGTACAGCGCGGAAGCAATACATATGTCGCCCGGTTTCCTCTGGCTCAGCGATCTCAGTCAGAGTGACCCGTATTACATACTGGTCGTTCTTACTGTCGTCACGATGATCGTTCAGCAGCAGATGATGCAATCTCCTGGCGGCGGCGGGGGGCAAAACAAACTGATGAGTTTCGGCTTCCCCCTATTTATGGGAATATTTCTCAGGAACTTCCCGGCAGGACTCTGGCTCTACTACTTCCT
>CAZYCI010000060.1:0-2541 GCA_964645955.1 uncultured Thermotogae bacterium | reverse complement strand
TTATGAACGACAGGCAAAAACAGGCCGAGAAAGCGATCTCAACTTACCTCGCTGATTTTTTTGAAATGATCGGCGAGGATCCGAGCCTAAGGATTGAATTCAAACCCCCGGACGAGCTTTACGTCGATATTCAGGGGGAATCGGACTTCTTTTCCGAAGATAAGGAGAAGCTGGTCCAGGCTCTCTCCACTCTGGTTCAAGTATTTCTTGAAAGGCAGTTTAGCATGGATAAAGACGTACAAATCGACATAAACGGCGTGAAGTTAACCCGGAGAAAGAACCTGGAAAGGTTTGCACGAGAGGCTGCCGAGAAGGCTAAGAAGAAGGCTAGAAAAGTCCGTTTGAACCCGATGCCGGCGGTGGAACGGAAATGGGTTCATATTACGCTGAGTGACGTTGAGGACGTCGAGACTTACAGCGTCGGCGAGGGCGAGGACAGAAGGGTCATAATTAAGCCCCAGAAGAATGGATAACCAGGATACAATTGCGGCGATCTCAACGCCACTCGGCAAGAGCGGGATCGGTATAGTGAGGCTCTCCGGCCCCGACGCTCCGGCCATCGCTAGTAAACTATTTCGGGCGAAAAGCGGAACGGACCTGGCCGAAGTGGAGTCCCACACGCTTCATCACGGAATGGTTTACGACCCGGGATCGAATGACCTGATTGACGAGGCCCTCTTCACCGTGATGAAATCTCCAAATACGTATACAAAAGAGGACGTCGTTGAGATAAACTGTCACGGCGGGATAGTTCCGCTGCGGGAGACCCTCGATCTCGTGCTGGAGTACGGAGCCCGACCGGCCGAGCCGGGAGAGTTTACCAAACGAGCCTTTCTGAATGGACGCCTTACCCTGGACCAGGCCAGGTCCGTCAACGACATCATCGAAGCGAAGACGCGGTTCTCTCTGGAGCTTTCGGTGGATAGGCTCGAGGGTAAGTTCTCGGAATTTCTCGATTCGGTGCGAGAAGAGCTAACTTCCCTGCTGGCCGAGATAGAAGTTATGATAGATTATCCCGATTACGAGGATTCGGTGGTTCCGAGAGAAGAACTGATGGAGGACCTGGTCGGGATTAGGGAGAGTATCAAGGAGTTCCTCGCCGATAGCAAGGACGGCAAAATAGTAAAAGAGGGTCACAGGGTGGCGATACTCGGTCGGCCCAACGTGGGCAAGTCGACTTTATTGAACAGGCTGTTAAAGGAAGAGAGAGCGATAGTTAGTGAGACGCCGGGAACGACGAGGGACACTATAGAGGCAGAACTCTCGATCAACGGTATACCGTTTCTGGTCACCGATACGGCGGGGATAAGGGAGACCGAAGGCGATATAGAACGGAAAGGGGTAAGGAAGGCGAAGGAGCAGGGTAAGGAGGCCGACCTGGCCCTGTTTTTGGTTGATGCCGGTGAAGGAGTTAACGACTCAGACGCCGAGATTTCGCAGGAAATGGATCGAGACAAGACGGTGCTTGTTTTAAACAAGATAGATCTCGTGAATAATTTGTCAGTGAGTAAGTTTACCGATACAATAGGTGCAGATTGGGCAAAAGTGGTTGAGCTTTCCGCCAGGGAGGGAGAAGGTCTAGCTGCTCTTGAGGATGCACTCACGGAAATGGTCTGGGGTGGCGAGGTCAAGAAGGACGAAAGCCTCGTTCTGTTAAACGTTCAGGAGAAACAGATGCTCAGGGAAGCCATCGAAGACCTCGAGTACGCCGAAACGGCACTGGAAGAGGGCAGGTCAATTGACCTCGTAGAAGTCGATATTAGGGAAGGGAGGAGAAAGATGGGGAGGCTGCTCGGGGAGGATCTGTCGGACGAGATACTCGACCAGGTTTTTTCCCAGTTCTGCGTCGGTAAATAATTGAAAATACTTAAAAAAAGGGACGAAAATCCCGGTATTAAAGGGGCAATTATTTATGAGAGATCCGGAACGCTCAAACGAAGAGCTGCTTGAAGAAGTGGAGAAGCTTGAGGCAAAAAAGGAGGACGCCGAAAAAGATTCCGCACTTGACGAAATAAACGAGGAGCTCGCCGACCTCAAGGACCAGTTGATCGAACAGAACATCGGTTTGGTAAAATCAATTGCGGGTGATTTTACTCATTCCGGGCTGGATTTTGAGGACCTGAGGCAGGCAGGGTACATCGGCTTATTGAATGCCGTGGAGAACTACGATCTCAACGAAGGTGCCAAGTTTTCCACCTATGCCAGCCACCTGATTAAGGGTGAGGTCAGGCACCACGTTCGGGATGAACAGCCTTCCGTCCACATTCCCCAGTGGGTCAAACGCTTGAACAAAAAGATCAAGAAGGCGGAGGAGAGGATCTACCAGGAAACGGGTGAATTTCCGACGATCGAGGAAATCTCCGACGAGCTTAACATCGAGGAAGAGGGTGTAAGGGAAGTTCTAAAGGCCAGGGACTCCATGACTTACGTATCGATTGATAGGGAAAGACGTGAGTCCGATCCCAGGCCGGAGTACATAGATTACGAAAAGATCAGGAGCAAGCACAAGGAGGACCTCCCGCTGGAATTCAAGGTCAGGAT
>CAZYCI010000059.1:0-8342 GCA_964645955.1 uncultured Thermotogae bacterium | reverse complement strand
TGGGATACTTTACCAAGTACGGCGACGGCGCCGCGGATATTGCACCGCTACTCCACCTCTATAAGACGGAGGTAAAAGAACTGGCCCGTTACCTGAAACTACCGGAAAGTATAATAGAAAAACCCCCCTCAGCTGGCCTATGGGATGGACAAACGGACGAAGAGGAATTGGGAGGGAGCTACGAAGACCTGGACCGGGTACTATACTGTAAATCCGAACTCGGCCTTTCCCCCGAGGAAACGGTCGAGGAACTGGAATACGACGAGGATTTCGTCGACCACGTCTATACGCTGGTAAGCGAAACCGAGCACAAGAGGAAGAACCCGCCCAGCCTCGACAGGTAGACCCGACCAGGCCGCGCAGGCCTCGTAAATGGATTAATTCGGAGCCGAAAACGTACCGAAAACGGGAGGTAAGGATGATTTTTTCCAACCGGAACAGGATAGTGGCAACTGTACTGGCTTTTTTATTTTTTTTGACCCTGACCGGCTTCGCTGGGACGGAGACCCCGGTTCGAGGCGGAGAACTAACGGTCGCACTACCCACCGAGCCGCCAGGACTCGACCCGACCACGAACACCGCCGCGGTCATCGATCGCGTACTCTACAACAACGTCTACCAGGGCCTTGTGCGAGTAAATAGGGACGGCAAGGTAGTTCCATCATTGGCCCGAGAATGGGAAGTATCCAATGACGGATCTCTTTACAGGTTTCACCTGAGGGAAGGAGTCAGTTTCCACAACGGTAGCGAATTTACCGCGGAGGACGTGGTTTTTAGTTTAAATAGAGTTCGCGGTGGGGAAGTTTCCGTGCCGAATCCGGAGTACTTCGAGCCAATCAAAGAGATAAGGTCGCCAAACCCGTTCACCGTGGAAATCATTTTGTCGCGACCGAGCTCCAGTTTTCTCTTTAACCTGGCCCGGGGCGATTCGGTAATCATGCCGAAGGGGTTATCCGAGCCGGCCACCCATCCTGTCGGAACCGGACCCTTCGAGTTCGTGAACTGGAAACGGGGCAGTAGTGTTACCCTGGAGCGCTTTGAGGGTTACTACGAAGAAGGGCTACCTTACCTGGATCGGGTGGTATTTAAGTTCATCGGAGATCCGAGTACCAGAATTGCCGGTTTGCGGAGCGGAGGGGTCGACGCGATAGCATACCTGAATAGTCCGGAAAATGCTCTAACGATAAAGGAATTATCTTCTCTCAAGGTATTAGAAGGCGTAACGACCTGGGAAGTGCTACTTTCGATGAACAATTCCCGGGAACCTTTCTCGAACCCGCTGGTCCGTAAGGCGATAAACTACGCAATAGACAGAGAGGAAGTAATCGAAGGTGCAACTTTTGGTTTTGGGCAACCCATCGGCAGCCTGATGAGCCCCTCGAACCCGAACTACCTGGACCTGACCTGGCTCTACCCTCATGATCCGGCCAGGGCAAGGAACCTGCTTGAAGAAGCCGGTTATACCGGGGGGTTCGAAGCCACGCTCACCCTGCCCTCCACTTACGACCTTTCGCTTCGGTCCGGCAAGATAGTCGCCGATCAACTGGAAAAAGTCGGAATCAAGCTAGAGATCCAGAAGATAAGCTGGGCCCAGTGGCTGGAAAGAGTATTTAAAAACGCGGAGTACGACCTAACTGTTATAGGTCACGCGGAAGCCTTCGACATCTCGATTTACGGGAACCCGGATTATTACTTCAGATACGACAACGAAAGGTTGCAGGAAGTTTTAAACCGGGCGGAACGCGAAATGGACAATTCCAGAAGGAAGAACCTGTACGCCCTTGCCCAGTGGATAATTGCCGAAGACGTACCCTCGGCTTTCCTCTTTTCGGCACCCAGTCTCCCCGCCATGAAAGAGACTGTTCAAAACTGGTGGAAGGATTATCCATTGCCGGTGGTTGACGTCACCAGAGTCTGGAAAGAGAGATAAATTACCCGGATTTCAGGAAAATGTTAGGCTACCTTGCTAGAAGATTTCTAGGACTGTTACTGACACTCCTGGTTGTATCGTTCGTGATATTCTTAGTTATGAAGGTACTTCCGGGTGACCCTGCTCAGGTCGTCCTTGGCTTGAACGCCAAACCGGCCGAGCTTGAGAAGCTGCGCGAGGACCTTGGACTAAACAAACCACTCTATTTGCAGTACGGCAACTGGCTTGCCGGGTTTATTACAGGGGATATGGGGCGATCTTTTTTTTACGAGAAAGGAGTCGAAGAGTTGATTCGGGATCGCCTCGGAGTCACTCTCTCCCTAACTTTTCTTGCCAGCTTACTTTCTATTACTATAGCACTCCCCCTTGGAACCTTTGCCGCTACCAGAAAAGGAAAAGTGGGAGATTTTGGCGTCATCGCCCTCTCACAGATCGGCATCTCGGTTCCGGCGTTCTGGCTCGGTATGCTCGGATTGCTTTTCTTTTCCGTACAACTAAACTTGCTGCCCTCCGGTGGGTTTCCGGGCTGGGGAACGAACCCTCTGGGGTCGATCCGTTCTCTGGTTCTCCCTGCCGTCACCCTTGCCGTAATCCAGTCGGCCGCTCTAACCAGGCTAACGAGATCATCGACTCTAGACGTCCTTTCTCAGGATTACGTTTCCGCCGCCCGGGGAAAGGGACTCAGTGAATCCAAAGTTATCTACAAACACGTTCTGGGCAACTCCATGATATCGGTCCTGACGCTGATTGGTCTGCAGATCGGACAGCTACTGGCCGGGGCCGTCGTGATAGAGATGGTCTTCCACCTGCCGGGACTGGGACGACTGCTAATACTTGCCGTCCAGCAGCGGGATCTACAGCTAGTTCAGGGTATAGTAACGGTTTTGGTCGGAGCAATCATAGTAATTAACTTCCTGGTGGATTTGACTTACAGCTGGCTGGATCCAAGAATAAGGCTGTCCTGAAGGAGAAGACGATGAAGGCGAATAGAAATCTCGGTACCTGGAAGTACCCGGGAAAGCCAGGTTATCCTAGCCTTTTTATCGGTGGAATTCTAGTTTTGCTGGTCCTGTTTACCGCCGGAGCAAGTTTTTTTACCACGCCTTACAGCCCTTCGAGGATGAATATCGCCGACCGGCTATCACCTCCTTCGAGAACTCACTGGTTCGGAACGGACCAGTACGGCCGGGACGTTTTTAGCCGGGTGATAACCGGGTCGCGGAATAGTCTCTACGTCGGCCTTCTGGCGGTATCGATCGGAATCATTCTTGGGGTGCCGGCGGGATCCCTATCTGCCTACTTCGGCGGGAACCTGGATTCTGCTATAATGCGGACGATGGACGTTTTATACGGCTTCCCTCCGGTGATTACGGCTGTTTTGATTACTTCCGTTTTCGGCCCGGGGCTAACTAATTCGACTCTAGCGATCGGAATATTCAACATCCCGATATTCGCCCGGCTTACCAGGGGGAACTTTCTTTCCCTCAAGGAAAGACAATTCGTGGAGGCAGCTCGGGCCTCCGGCCGTTCCGAACTTGATGTAGTTATCAAGCACGTGCTGCCAAACCTGAGTTCCCCGATAATTGTTCAGGCAACAACCCAATTCGCCCTGGCGGTACTGGCGGAGGCCGCGCTCAGTTACCTCGGTCTCGGGATTCAACCTCCACATCCCTCCTGGGGGTTGATGCTTAAACAGGCACAGACGTTCATTCGGCTCTCGCCCTGGCCGGCGATATTTCCCGGACTTTCCATCGTAATTACGGTACTGGGGTTCAACCTCGCCGGGGACGGCCTGCGGGACCTGCTCGATCCGCGCTCCAGTTTCTTCTCTTCGAGGGTTTAAGCAGCTTCGTTAAAACAATGTCGCATCCATTTTAGCTGGAACTTCCCCCTCGCCATTTGTACTGAAACCCTAACTGACCTAAAATTCCCTGTTATGGACTTAAATTTTGCAGAGTTAAACGAGTTATTCGAATCCGAAGGTAATCTGGTTGCGCCGGAAGAACCGAAAAGAGTGGTTTTTGTCGGTGACACACACGGAGACCTGGAATCCTCGCGAACCGTATTTGACCGTTACTTCGAACCGGGCACCGTCATTACGTTCCTCGGCGATTACGTAGATCGGGGCCCCAAATCGGAGGAGAACCTCCAGTATCTCCTACGCAAAAAGCTGGAAAATCCACGTAGGGTTTTTCTTCTACAGGGGAACCACGAGGGTATGAAATTCAGGGAGTTCGGACCCGTCGACTTCTGGAGCTCTCTTTCCCCAGGTGAGAAAGAAAAGTACCAGAAATTACTGGCGAAACTGCCACTGGTATTCAGCTGGGGGAAACTGATTGCCACTCACGGAGCTTTACCCGACCTGGAGAAAATGGAGGCAATCGATCAAATCAAAGGAGGCGACGGAAACTGGGAAAAAATTACCTGGGGCGACTGGAATGAAGTCGCGGGTTACGTCCTCGGCAGTGGTTTTGGTAGGCCGCAGCTCGGTTCGGACTACTTTGAGCAGGCCATGGAAAAGCTGAACAAGGAAGTTCTCGTCAGGTCACACCAGCCTAACGTGCCGGTTTACATGTTTGAAGAACGCTGCATTACGGTTTTTACCTCTTCGGCCTACGGCAGAACGAGAAACGTTGCAATTGCCAAAGGCGAAGTAAGTTCCGGAGAGGAGATGACACTGGAGTCGCTTTAAATCTGCTAAAACGGTGTAAACCATTTAGGAGGTGGAGTAGATGGGTTTCAGCTGTGGCTTTCTCGGTTTGCCCAACGTCGGCAAATCCACCCTGTTTAACGCCCTATCCGCTGCGGGGGCGGAAGTAGAAGGTTATCCGTTCTGTACTACCGAAGCCCAGGTCGGAACGGTTAAGGTCCCTGACGAAAAGCTGGATAGGCTCGCCGAACTCTTTCAGGACAAGGAAAAAGTCTATACTGACCTCGAGTTCTACGATCTCGCGGGACTTGTGGAGGGAGCCCACCACGGAGAGGGACTTGGTAACCAGTTCCTGGCCGAGATCCGTGGTGTCGATGCCCTGATCCACGTACTTAGATGCTTTGAAAACTCGGACGTGCCCCGGGAGGTCGACGGGGGACCGCAGGAGAGAATAGAGACCATCGAAGCCGAACTGCTCCTCAAGGACCTCGAAACCGTGGAAAACAGGCTAGGCAGTCTCGAAGAAGGAGAAGACCAGCTGGAAAATATGTACGAGGATCTGAAGGAAGACCTGGAAGCCGGTATTCCGATCCGGGAACACGAGTTCTCACCGCACGAACTGGAGGAGCTAAAAGGACTATCTCCGCTTACGGCAAAACCGGTGCTCTACGTTGCCAACGTTAGCGAGGATTCTTCGGAAGAATGCATAAATGCAGTAAGGAGTAAGGCGGAAGACGAAGGCGCCGAATTTTTGGCAATTAACGGGGAGATCGAAGCCGAAGTCAGGGAACTGGGACTGGACCAGGAGGAAATGGACGATTACCTGCGGGAATGGGGGCTTGAGGAGTCCGCACTGGACAGGTTGGTCAGAACCGGGTACGAGTTGCTTGACCTGGTAACGTTCTACACCACGGACGGACCCGAAGTTCGCGCCTGGACGATCAAGAGGGGGTCAACTGCTCTCGATGCCGCTGGAAAGGTTCACACGGACTTCGCGGAAGGGTTTATTCACACCGAGGTAGTTTCTATCGACGAGTTACTGTCCCACGGAGACGTCAAGGGGGCAAGGGAGGATGGGCTGCTGAAAAGACGCGGCGAGGATTACGAAATCCGGGACGGCGACGTCGTGCACTTCGTAACTTCCCGATAAACCTTTTTTACGCCGGTTTAACGTTAAATTAAATCGGGTTATAGTTGACCTTTTCGGGGCAATCACGTTATCCAATATAGAGGTGACTTAGTTGAGCAATTTAGAAGAGGATAAAGAAGTTGAAGAATTATTCGACGAAGAAACTCTGATGATATTTCCCACGGATACCGTCTACGGATTGGGGGGCAACGCCAACGATGAGTCGGTTACGTCACGCGTTTACCGGGTGAAGCAGAGAAGCACGGAAAAACCCCTGACGCTGCATCTCTTCTCGACCGACGAGATTTCGCAGTACACCCTCGATCTCTCGGAAAAACAGCAGGCTATCATAGAAAAGTTACTACCCGGCCCTTATACTCTCATTCTTCCTGCCAACTCGGAGACACCGGAGGTTTCAGTCAGCAGGGAGAGGAAAGTTGGGGTTCGCGTTCCGGATAGCGATTCCTTCCGGGCACTCGAGGGAAACGTAAATTTTCCTCTGGTCGGAACCAGTGTAAATAAATCTGGTGAGCCCCCGATGACCGATTTCGACAGAATAGTCGAAGAATTCGGTGGAATAGTCGATCTCTTCATCCAGTCCGAGGACGAGATGAGCCACGAACCCTCGACCGTACTGGATCTCACCTTTGATCCACCAAAAGCCCTCAGGGGCGAATTGCCCGCGGAGGAACTGAAAGACATCGGTTAATGCCCATGAAAATCATCGTACACGGAGGGGCGGGCAAGATACCCGAAGAGGACCAGGAAGAGCGGAAATCAGTTCTAAAGGAGGCAGCAGAGGAGGGAGTTAAGGAGGAAACACCCCTGGCCGGAGTCGAAACGGCGATCAGAACTCTCGAGGACTTTCCACTCTTTAACGCCGGTTTTGGTGGGAGCTTCCAGCTGGACGGCCAGGTTAGGCTGGATGCCGCAGTGGCGAAAAGCGACCTCTCGACCGGCGGAGTAATCAACGTAGAAGGAGTACGGCACCCCATCACCCTGGCAAATGCCGTCAGGAAGAGGACGCCGCATACCCTGATTCAGGGCGAAGGAGCAGTAGAGCTCGCACGAAATCTGGAAATGGACCTTTTTGGCGAAACCAAAAGCGAGCGGGCCCGGGAAAAGTGGGAAGAAATATCGGAAAAGCTTTCCGGATTAAGCTACCAGGAAAAACTGAAAAAACTAAAAGGACTATCGAGCGGGCAGGACACCGTGGGCGCAGTAGCGGTCTCAAGTGAGGGAGAACTGGCGGCCGGAACCTCCACCGGTGGAGTGAGAAATCAGATGAAGGGGCGTGTCGGTGATTCACCGATCATCGGCGCCGGCCTCTACTGTAATGAACGATGTGGAGTATCTACCACCGGAAAGGGTGAAGCAATAATAAAAGTCAACCTGGCCCGAGAACTCGTCTACCAACTTGAAAAAGGTAACGGCGTCAGAAATGCCGCCGAAACGGCAATAGATAAACTGGAAGAACTAACCGGTTCCCGGGCCGGTCTTATCGCGCTCGATTTCAACGGCAATTCAGGTACGGCTTACAATACGAGAGATATGCAGTACGTAGTCCGGACTAGCTAGCCAGGTCCTCAGTTATCGAAATTATTTCGGCAAAAGATTCCGGGTCCAGGGAAGCACTCCCCACGAGTCCGCCGTCTATGTCCGGCTGGCTCATCAGCTCTTCGGCGTTATGCGGCTTTATGCTTCCGCCGTACTGAAGCCTGACGCTCTCGCCAACCTCTTCCCCGAGCAGTTTCTTTACCTGATCCCGGGCAAACTTACAGCCTCCCTGGGCGTCCTCCGGAGAAGCGGATTCTCCCGTACCAATCGCCCAGATCGGTTCGTAGGCAATTACCATTTCCTTGGCGTCCTCGGGATCCAATCCTCTCAGGTCGTTCTTTAATTGGTCGTGCAGAACCTGTTCAGTCTTTCCCTTTGCCCTTTGCTCTTCTGTTTCACCGATACAGAGGACGGGTTTCATGTCGTTTTCGAATACTTTATCGATTTTCTTGTTGACCATTCCGTCCGTCTCGCCAAAGATCTGCCTCCGTTCGGAATGCCCGACTATGACGTAATCCGTCCCGACTTCTTTTAACATCTCGGGAGATATTTCCCCGGTATAAGCACCTTCCGATTCAAAGTAGACGTTCTGAGCCAGCAGCTTGATCCCCGTACCTTCGATCCCCTTACTGACTACGTCGAGGGACGTGTAAGTCGGACCCAGTCCTATCTCAACATCCGATACGTACTTTACCTTTTCTCTGAACTCGTTCAGAAACTCTCTGGACTCCTCTCGCGTCTTGTGAAGCTTCCAGTTCGATGCTATGAACGGTTTTCGCAAATCTGTACCTCCTGATTTTTGTTGGTTCCGGAATGTGACACCCTAGTTCAAAACAAGAAAAAAGCCGGTTTATTCGGACTGCTTTATAATGTTAAGGGGCAAAGGAGCTTTCGACAATGCGGGGATTTTTGCGCAGCGTTTCCGGCGGGGCGTTCTTGCCAAGAAATATTATGGATGCCAGCCGTTCGATTGCCATATTGCCAACAGGGTTTTTCAAAGATTAATTTCGTTTTTTGTAGTTAACTCGGAACAAGGAACCAAGAACCCGGAACTAACCCTTGAATCAAAAAACGCC
>CAZYCI010000058.1:0-8370 GCA_964645955.1 uncultured Thermotogae bacterium | reverse complement strand
TCGGTAGACTTGTTTTTAACCTTAGGTAAAGAAATTTTCAAGCCCCTCTATCCTCTCAGAGTATCCAGTTGATAGTGGGAGCTAGCCCGGAACCGGATTCACAGAACATTAACCTTTCCGGTAAGGCAGAACGAAGAACTCCAGCGTCAGTAGGTGCCCAGGCGGTACTGGAAGAACCTGATCGAGATGGATTGATTTTGTGCAAATAAAAAAGGGCCGCTCTTAGGAAACGAGCGGCCCTTTTTTAATTAATCAGTAGATTTACTTCTTCGTTATGTCCGAAACGCGGATGTCCATCGTAGCATCTACAAATATGTTCTCCACGTTGGGTTGATAGGCAACGTAAGCCTGTGCCAGATTGGCCCAGAGCGGGATGAACGGTACGTCCTGCGTACTTAGTTCCTGGATTGACTCGTACAGCCTACCTCTTCTTCCCATGTCCGGTATGGATTTCGCCACGTCCATTATTTTCTTGTAGGCATCGTAATTCGGGTGGTTGTTAAAGAACGTGCCCAGACCTTCAGGAGATCCGGTCGTCCACGGTTCAAGGAAGTTACTGGCTTCTAAGTAGTCCGGGTACCAGCCAAGCAAGAACATCCCAAAACCTGCCTGCGACATACGTTCCGTGTAAGCACCCCATTCCAGGCTCTTTGATTCTACTTCGAGGTTCTCAAGCTGATTCAAGCTACCCTGAAGCACGGCAGCAACGTCCGCTTCCGTGGTTCCGTAGTGCTTTGGCGTGAACCAGAGTGTAGTTTCCAATGGGTTGTCAGCTGTGTAACCCGCGGATTCTAGCATACTTTCGGCTTTATCCAGATCCTGCTCCGGAAAAGTCGCCAGCCTTCCGCCCCATCCTCTTGGAACCATCGTATAAACGGGATCTGCCAGACCACTGAATACCTGTTCGGCAATCTTGCTCCTGTTTACTGCGTAAGTGATTGCGCGCCTGACGCGCTCGTCCTTATATACGTCGTTCGTCACGTTAAAGAGCATGTATCGAATACTCGGGCTGTTAGGCGTGTGCTGGGTTTTAAAATCGGGTGATTCCTCTAGCTCTTTTATGTCTACCGGGTTCATGGTTCTAAAAGCGACGTCTATGTCGCCAGCTTCTAGGGCCGTACGTAAGCCGGTACTATTTGAGTACTTCAGCTCTATTACGGTCTTCATCTCCGGAGCCCCGCCGTAATAGTCTTCGTAGGCCTCGAAAATTACTGATTGGTTCGGCTGGTACTTTTGCAATTTATAAGGACCAACGCCAACCAGTTCTCCTTTAGCGAATTCGTCCGCCGGGGTTCCGTTCTTGTTCCAGACTAGCGCCGGACCGACCTGACCCGTGACTCTTTTCAGGAAGGTAGCATTTGGCTCAACCAGTTGTATCTTGAGCGTGTAATCGTCAACTACTTCCATTTCATCGATTGGGTCCCCGATAAGAAAAACTCCTCCTTCGGGTCCGTCAAGCCTCATTGCCCGTTCAAAGGACCACTTAACGTCTTCTGCCGTAACGGGATCGCCGTTCGTGAAAGTGGCATCTTCTCTCAGGTGGAAAGTATATTCCTGAGCTTGTGGCCCTACTTCCCAGTCCTTGGCCAGAGCGGGGCCGACCTCAGTACTCTTGGGTTTGATCTTTAATAGGGAATCGCTCAAGAGCCTCATTACGTGCCAGCTATAGTGATCGTAGGAGTTGGCTGGAGAAAGCTGTGTTACCCTATCGGTCGTTCCTATAACCAGGGTATCCGGACCACCTGCTGCAAAACCGACAAGTGAAAAACCAACTGCAAGAGCGAGAACTAGACTAAATATTGTTAAGCGCTTCATTTTATTACTTAAACCTCCTCGTATGGTTGTACAAAAAATATGATCAAAATGGAAGGTGCTTTGCTTTAATCTTTTCGCCTTACCACCTCCATTAGTTTCATTTCTTTCAGATTCAATGGTAACACGACTTTACATTGATGATCAAGTTAAGGTTCGTTCCGTTCAGAAAAAAGAATTGACCGGGGTCCGAGAAAAACCTTTAGACTTTTTGTTGCTTCCTTTTCGGATTCAGTATATCACTGATACCTTCTCCGACCATTCCAAAGCCAAGCGAAAGGAAAACTATCATCAAACCGGGGAAAGTAACCAGCCACCAGTACCCGGCCTGAAGAAATTTTTGACCATTTTGGATATCGAACCCCCAATCAGGCGTCGGGGGCGGGAGACCAAAACCAAGGTAAGCCAGAGCAGCCTCTGTAAGAATGGCGTCCGCTATATTAAATGAAGACACGGCCATAATTGCGTTGACTACGTTGGGGGCTATGTGCTTGAAGAGTATTCGTATTTTACCTGCACCCATCGCGTCCACGGCCTCTATAAAGGTTTCTTCGCGTATCGTCAGTACTTCACTCCTGGTAACTCGAAAATAAGTAGGGATGTACACTACCGATATGGCCAGGATCATAGTATCGATGCCAGGCTGCAGTACGGCCACCAGAACAATCGCCAGGATTATCGATGGGAAGGAATACAATGCATCCATTGTCAAAGAGAGGGCACGGTCCATTGCTCCGCCAAAATAACCACCAATAAGCCCCAGAAGCGTCCCGACACTCATAGAGAGGGCAATTGACCCAAAAGCCACGGTGATCGGAGCCCTGGCCCCACTTATAACGCGCGAGAACAGGTCCCTCTGTAGCTGATCCGTTCCCATTGGATGCTGGAGCGACGGGGGTGCCAGTCGTGGCGCCGACCTATAATCCACGGGGTGATAGGGAGTAATCCAGGGAGCAAGTACCGTTATCAAGATGTAAATTACCACCACGGTCAGCCCGACGGCCAGTAATTTTTCCCGGCCCAGAGTCTTCCGAAGCTTGCTAAATAGACCAGAAAACAACTTTCCAAAAATCATTTCAGTACTTCACCCTGGGATCCAGTTGAGCATAGATTATATCCACTATCAAGTTAATCGTGGTAATAAATATTGCAATCATGACAATTGCTCCTTGAATGGAAGGGAAATCCCGCGCATTAACGCTCGTAATCAGGAACCTTGCGACCCCCGGCCAGGCATAAATCGTCTCCGTCAGTACTGCCCCGCCAATCAGGATTGCAAACTGTAATCCAAAAACCGTCAAAATCGGAATCAAAGCATTGCGCAGTGCGTGTTTATAGATTACGATACGTTCCTTCAGACCCTTTGAACGAGCCGTTTTAACGTAATCCTTGTCTAGAATTTCCAGCATATTGGCTCTCGTCATTCGGCCGAGTAATCCCGCCTGAATGATGCCAAGGGTAAGCGCGGGAAGGACCAGGTGCTTTAATGCTTCGACGAAGAGCCCTAAGTCACCTTTGATCAAAGCATCCAGAGTATAAAAACGAGTTATCGGATCGAAGGTTGCCATGCTGAGAGCTTCCAGCCTGTTACCAACCGGTAACCATCCCAGAAAAACGGCAAAAATAATCTGAAACATAAGCCCCATCCAAAACAATGGCACAGCAAAAGCACCGATGTGAAATAACCTGAGACCGTGGTCGATGTAGGTATCACTTCTAACTGCAGCCCATGCTCCAGTAGAAACCCCGAGAAGCAAAGCAATGGCCATCCCGTAGAAAGCTAGTTCCAGCGTAGCCGGCACCCGGATCAGTAATTCGTGCAAAACCGGCTCGTCAGTTCTAAACGAAGTGCCAAAATCGCCCCTGACCAAACCCCAGATATACTCCAGGAACTGCTTATGAAGCGGTTCATCCAAGCCCATCTTTTCTCTAACCTGAGCTATGTACTCTGCGGAGACGTTTCGACCACCGAGCATCGCCTGGGCGGGATCACCTGGTATGACCCGGAGTATAAGGAATACCACAACGATCAGGATGAGCAACATCGGAATAGTCGACGCAACTCTTTGAACTATATACTGCCAGAGACTATCCACGCTTACCCCCGAAGAAACTTGTATCTGTATATGGTTTTCGGCAGAATCCGATTAACATGATTGGAAAAGATTATATTTAAACTCCTATATTTTTGCAAGATTTAAACATAATTACTGAAATCCTTAAAGTCTCTACCGGTTAGCTTTTCACAATACAAATCAAATTAGGGAAAACGGTCAGATATAAGTCACAAATACCAAATACCTGACCTATCCGCCGGTCTCCTGGTCCTTTAAATAGGCCTGAACAAAGGGATCAATCTCCCCGTCCAGAACTGAGTCAGTGTCCCCAACCTCAACCTGGGTCCGGTGGTCTTTTATCTTTTGATAAGGATGCAATACGTAGGAACGAATTTGACTGCCCCACTCTATTTCCTTCAGCTCACCCTGTATTTCTTCGATCTTTTCCGCCCTTTTCTCCATTTTAAGCTGGAACAACCTGGACCGGAGTATATTCATCGCCGTTTCTTTATTTTTGTGCTGGCTCCGCTCGTTCTGGCAGGTTGCTACCACGCCGGTGGGTTCGTGAGTAATCCTCACCGCCGAGTCGGTGACGTTGACGTGCTGACCACCTGCACCACTGGCCCTGAATGTGTCAATCCGCAGGTCGTTTTCGTCCAGCTCTACCTTGACATCGTCCTCAAACTTCGGAGTGACGTTAACAGAAGCAAAAGAAGTATGTCTCCTGCCGGCGGAATCAAAGGGAGAAATTCTGACCAACCTATGAACACCGGCTTCTCCTTTCAGGTAACCGTAAGCCCATTCCCCTTCCACCTCGAGCGTAGCACTTTTCACTCCGGCCTCTTCCCCTTCGCTAACACCAAGTGATTGATAGCTAAACCCCTTACGTTCCAGCCAGCGACTGTACATGCGCAAAAGCATTTCGGCCCAGTCCTGGGCGTCAGTTCCCCCGGCACCCGCGTTGATTCCGAGGTAACAGTTCTTATCGTCGAATTCCCCGTCCATAAACAGTTCAAGCTGGAAGGAATTCATCCTCTCGGCCAGTTTGTCAATTCGCCCGTCCAGTTCTTCCAGTTCGGAATCATTTCCTTCTTCTTCGGCTAGTTCGTAAAGTACCTCTATATCGTCGAGCTCTTCTCCCATGCCGCGGTAGGTTTTCAACCGTTCTTCCTTCCGGTTTGCAAGCTTGGACTTTTTCCTGGCCACTTCCGTGTTATCCCAGAAATCGGGCTCGTTCATCTCCTCTCTTAGCTCTTCCAGCTCCGATTCGAGCTCCTCCGGGTCAAAGGTAATCACCTATCTCTTCCAATTGGTCTCTGAGTTGAGCAATTTTTTCCATTATCATCACACTCCGTAAAATACTATAGTTAGAGGTATTTTTTAACAACCGGCACCAAAAATTGCCCGGGAGGCTCCAACTGGAAAAACCGACGTTTTCCGGGATCTAAAGTCGGAACCTTATTTGACCCAGAAGTTCTGATTTCTATTATTTATATACCATTGACCGCTTACTTATTTTCAGTAATTCAACTAGTTCCTCTTATTCAAGGTTCCAAAAAATAACGATCTCTTGATCCGGTACCAATGAACAGGCGACCGATGGTTACGATCTTTCTTGGAGTGGTTGCCGGCCTCATCCTTGCCACGCTCCTTGATATACATTCCGTACCCATTTGGTCCCTGGTCGGACTGGCTGCTTCGGTCATTTTTATTTCCTTTGAAAATCCACTGGCAATAAAACTTAAACCCGGGGCGATCCTGGCTGCCACCATGTTATTTGGTGTGGTGCTCTATGGTGCCAGTTATTTTGACCCCTCAGCAACACAGGTAAAGCCCGGAAAGATAAATCAGGTCAAAGGACAGGTAATCACCTACCCCAAGGTGGCCGGAAACCGAATCGAGTTCACGATGGAACCGGAAGGATACGAGGGTAATATCAAAGTATTCCTTGCGGGGAAGAGCGGAAACCTTATCGATTACGGCGATAGGATCACGGTTTCGGGTAACTTTCAGCGACCGGGGAGGTTCCAGGGCTTCAATTACCGTGAATACCTGCGCAAAAAAGGTATCGGGCTCGTAACTTACCGAGCAAAGGTAAAATCCTCTGAAAACGAAAGTGCAAATCCCTTACTGGAATTCGGATGGGGAGTCAGACAGATTTTAACTAATCGAATAAACCGTTTTTTACCCAGTAAAGGTCAGTTTCTCATAGCTTTGCTTTTCGGGAACAGGGCAATTTTAGAGGAGAAAGTTAACGACGCCTTTACGGGAACGGGTCTGGCTCATTTACTGGCTGCTTCCGGACTCCACCTCGGAATAATTGTCGGCTTGATATGGTGGATGTTGTCCCTATTGGGTCTAGAAAAAGGGGCAATCTACCTGATTAGCCTGCCAGTGCTTTTTCTCTACCTGTTAACCGTCGGCTTTAAGCTACCGTTGCTCAGGGCATCGATGATTTACGTCTTCGGTGGAGCCCATTTCTACCTGGAGAGTAACGGTCTGATTTTGAGCGAATGGTACGACCGTTACCAGGCACTCGCCACGGCCGCTCTTTTGCTCGTACTACTTAATCCCGAGTCCATAACCACGGCGGGTTTCCAGCTGAGTTTCGGCGCCACTTTCTCGATCGCCCTCTTTATCGACCCAATCAAAAAAGTCCTGACGCTTAAACCGGATTACCTTTCAGAAGTTCTTGCGGCTTCAATAGCAGCTCAGTTCGGGGTGGCTCCAGTTCTGGCAGTCCATTTCGGCCAGGTGTATCCATGGGCCCCTCTTGCAAACCTATTTGCAGTCCCCACAGTAACCCTGGCACTCTACTCGGGTTTAATTCTCCTGGGGCTCGGGGGATTAAAGTTTATCGGTCTTGCGATAACCAAAATAACTGCTCTGATAATATTTCTAACGGAATCGTTAGTTCGGAGTATTTCCCGGTTGCCATTTGCAGCCATAGAGACCCCTTCTGTTACCCCGCTGGCCTTGCTTTCTTACTTTGTCCTTCTATTCTGGTTCAGGAGTAAGCTTACCGGGTCCGCTCCCTTCCCGAAAATATCGGATCGCTATTTGTCTAGTTAAACCAAAGAAGAGAAAGAATTCCGACCTTGGTGAATAATGGGATAGAAAAGACGGGAACAGTCAATGAGCTTCAAAGGTCGTCCTTTTCATCGACATCTATGTAGGTTTTCTGCTTGGCATTCCATTCTTTCTTAAACCAGCTTCTCCCGTAGTTGATCAACTTCTTCCTAAACCAGGGAATCAGACCAACCAACCCTATGACGTCAGTCAGTATGCCGGGCGTGAGCAGAAACGCACCTGAAACCAGAAGCACGATCCCGTCAATCAATTCCTCGGCAGGCAGCTGGCCCTGCCTGAACTTTTCCCGGGTCCTCCTCAGAACGGATAACCCTTCCTTCCGGGCCAGGGTGGCACCCACTACGCCCGTGCCGACAACTAAAAGAGCCGTCGGTATGACTCCAATGGCGGTACCAACTTTGACTAGAAGGTAGATTTCAGCTAAAGGCAGGGCAGTAAACAGGAGAATTAACTTAAATGACATGAATCTTTCACCCTCGGTTTTTAAATCCCCGTTCGTTAGGCCTTAATTTCTCCCGCGTTGTATCGACCGGAGCTCAGCTCTTATCTTTTCCAGGGCTTTCCTGCGGTGACTTATTTCGTTCTTTCTTTCCTCCCCCAACTCAGCCAGAGTTTTATCAAAACCCTCCGGAACGAAAACCGGGTCGTAACCGAAGCCCGAATCCCCCCGAGGGCTGAGAGCGATTTCTCCCTCGAGTATCCCCCTTGCCACGTACCTTTCCTTTGAAGAAATGTACAAAGTCGCGACCGTGACGAACCTGGCCTCTCGATCGGAGACACCGTTTAACTCATCCATAAGCCGGTCTAGGTTCTCTTCATCAGTTGCATTCGGCCCTGCAAATCTTGCAGAGCGGTATCCCGGTGCCCCATCCAGTGCAAAGACTTCCAGGCCGGAATCGTCGCTCAAAACGGGTAACCCGGTTTCCTTGTTTATTGACCTTGCCTTCTGCAATGAGTTCTCCGCGTAGCTTTCACCGGTTTCCTTTACGTCAGAAAAATCCTGCTCGTGGAAGGAAAGTAATTCCAGCCCCTCTTCCGGAAAATCGAGAATTTCCTTAGCTTCCTCGATCTTACCCGTATTCTTCGTCCCCAGCAGAAGCTTAAATTTACTCACTTTCCATGGAAGCAAGTCCGGCCAAATCCAGCTCGTCGGCAAAGTGGCAGTGGACGTAGTGGTCGTCCTCGACCTCGCGGAACTCTGGTTCCGATTCACTGCAGGCCGGTTCGCTATAGGGACATCTCGGGTGGAAGTAACAACCCGAAGGCGGATCGACCGGTGAGGGTACGTCCCCTTCCAGGACTATCCTTTCTGACTCGAAGTCCGGGTTGGCCACCGGTACCGCCGACATCAGGGCTTCCGTGTACGGGTGTTTTGGGTCGGAAAATAGCTTCTCGACCGAGCTGAGCTCGA
>CAZYCI010000057.1:0-8599 GCA_964645955.1 uncultured Thermotogae bacterium | reverse complement strand
GCAGCATCACAGACTCTTGTTTTCAGTTTACTGGTAGCGGTTGTCCTGGGGGTGGGCGGATACTTCCTCGTAACACCAGTGCTCAGGCTTCTGGGTGCCTCTCCGGACGTAATCCCCCTCGCAACTAGTTACCTGGAAATCGTTACGCTCGGTCTTTTTTCCCTTTTCGGGTTTTCTGTTTTCATCGCTTTAATGAGGGGCTATGGGGAAACAGTCACTCCAATGCTTATAATGCTCTTGTCCGTAGCTCTCAATATAATAATTGACCCCTTCCTGATATTCGGCTGGCTCTGGTTTCCCGCTCTCGGTATTCAGGGGGCTGCGATTGCCACGGTATTCTGCCGTGGTCTCGGTTTACTCGTGGGCCTATGGATACTTTATACCGGGCGTAAAGGCCTAAAGGTACACTTAAAGGACATGACTCCGAATTACGACTTCTTTAAGAGGATTGTAAACATCGGGATACCGGCATCTATCGAGGGAACCGGCAGGGCAGTTTCGGTAAATGCGCTGCTTTCCGTTGTTGGTGGATTCGCAACCAGCGTCGTAGCCGGTTACGGTATAGGCATACGGGTTTTTTCCACCGTTTTTCTCCCCGCGCTAGCAGTTTCCCGGAGCGTGGAAACGATGACCGGGCAAAACATCGGCGCGAGAAGGTTTGACCGGGCCGAGCGGGCAAATTACCTCGCCTCAAAAGTAATGTTCGTGACCATGACGCTGCTCGGCGTCGTGGTATTCTTTACTGCACCGTTCATAGTTTCCTTCTTTACCACTGACCAGGAGGTCATCCAGGTAGGGGCGGAGTTCCTCCGCTATATATCCCTGACATTTGGGTTCGTCGGCGGGGCGAGAGTCTTCTCCGGCGGGTTCCGCGGCGCCGGTCAGACGATGGTGGCAGCCGCAATAGTTATAATTATGCTGGGAATTATAAGATACCCGCTCGCTATTTACTTCTCGAACTTGTTTGGCAGGGTTGGAATTTGGTGGGCATTTGTTGTCTCGAACATCGCAGGGTTGTTTATCGCTTTTTCCTGGTTCCGTCGGGGCGCCTGGAAGGAGCAAATAATCGACGAAGAAGGCATCGAGAGAGGCGAGACGGCAGAAGATGTTGCGGAATTTGAAGAGACTTTAACCGAATAATCTCCCGAGATCACCTCTTTTTCCCTGCAAAATAAAGACCTTTTTTAAATCACTCTTTAAAGATCTCCGTCATGCAACCAGCGACGAGTCCACCAACCACGTCATCGAGAAAAGGCGGCAGGTCTCCTAGCACTCCCGGCTTTTTACTATCGTAGCGGAAGAAATTAAACAGAGCATTTTTGCCTCCAATGTATTCGGCTACGTTAATCCCAAGTAGCTCGTCCGCTACAAGCTCTCCGGGATCGCCCTCCAGTTTGAACCGTTCCTTTTCCTCCTCCAGGTAAAAACCCGTAGAAAGGAGGAAGTGGATGTTTGGATCCCGGGAATATTTCTTTAGTGTACTCAAGAATTTTTCCTTCAATCGTTCTTCGTCCTCTTCACCTACCAGCAGTTCAAATCCGGACGATACTATTTGCTCTCGAGTGATGCCCCGCTCCGATAACCTCGTCAGGATGTTTCTGTCCGGCTTATAGCCGTTATTGTCCTTAATTGCTTCGGTGACCCCGTTTTCCACGAGATCGTAAACTGACTGTCCGAGCCCCGTACCGGTTCCGGTGTAATCAATTTGCCCCGGCCGATCGGTGTCGGGTTTGGCCACGGCAATTGCATCAGTCGGTGTCCCGGTAATAGGCTCGTTACCATCGACAATCTCCAGTTTCCTTAGCGCGGATACTTTAGCTTCGGTAACGACGATAAACAAGTTTGCCATTCCCGTGAGGCTTAAATCCAGGTCGGTGAAGAGCAAGACGTTTATAGTGTGAGCGCCGGATTTATCGGGCGAATCGTTTACTCCGCCCGTCAATGCAACTGCGATTTTGCCTCCATCAACTGATCTTGTTCCTGTAAACGCGGTGCTAACGTCCACTGCCGTAAGAAATCCGACTACGCTTTCGAGTTCGGATTCCGAAATGGACAACCGATCCTGAAAATAGTCCGCAAGTGGCCCGTTTTGATCGGCGGTTGTACCGTGGTTGACGATTCTTTTTGCGTTTGTTACTCCACCATTTAACGGAGCCGAGCTCAATACTTTAAAATTGCCGACTAATTCTATGTAATTATCCGTGCTCCGTATTTCCAATGATTACCTCCAGTGCGAACTCCAACCCTCCGGGTTCATTAAAATTGCGAATTCTCGGAAATCAAGTTGGTGTAGCTAGCTCAATTCGTTATATAAGTTTCGTGTCGGTGCTTCCATTGAACGAATCCGCCGATCAAGCTCCTCAATTCCGACCTAGAGTCTTTTTGTAAATTTTCGACCAACTCATCGGATTTTCTCCCGTTTTCAGAATAGATATATACGGTTACTCCATCCGGTACTTTTTGAAGCCAGTCCGCAAATTTTACTGCCGGAACGTTTATTGCCCCAATAATGTGACCGGCTCCATAGGCTTCCGGGGGTCTGACGTCGACGAAGATGTCGAATTCCTCGGTTATTTCTCCGGGGTCGACCTGATAGCTCTTCCGGCCCATTACCTTGGTAGTAACGTATAACCTATTTGGTGCATCGTCGGCGTTAGAAAAAACAATTATGCTTTTTCTGGCTTTTTTGCCCGCAAGTCCGCTCGTATCGAAGATGAATTTAAGGTTGAACGATTCCCCGGGGGTCAGAGTCGGAGTTTTCCTTTTCATTAACTTTAAACAACCACAGGTGATGATGTAATTCTTTAGTGCAAGCTCTTCGTCACCGACGTTTTTTATCGTAAAGCCACCTATCCTTAGCTGCCCCTCCGTCGTCTTTCCAAGGTCAATTTCCTGTCCTCCCGGAAAAGCCAGTTCTGGACCCGCGGTCGAAGGTGGGTTAATGACTGATAGCGAGAGCACCACCATCGCAAATAATAATAAATACCTGTTTCTCACCATTATTTTACCCCCATTTTCTCCTTTGCCCCGGAATGAGCCGAATTAATATCCTAATCTTGCTGCTCGTAAGCCCTTCGGACGCGGCTCAATCCCGAAGGGTGGTCGCGAAAGATCAACTCAACCCAGCGGGGCGGGGCCGGGTTCCCCAGGTTTTGCTGGGAAAGTTTTACAAGAGCTCGACCGAGAGCTTCCGGTTCGCTTGAAATTTTTAAACTGAAACCGTCGGCCACTCTTTCCCGTACACGAGAAAGCCAGTTCTGCAGAGGGGAAAGTAAAAACAACAAAAGTTCCATTGCCCCGAGAATTATGGGCAAACCAGAGACGTTGCTAGCGAGCCCAAAGAGACCCAGCATTGGTTCCAAAAAGGTAGCAATAAGGTAAAAACCAAGTAGAGAGAAGAGGGACTGAACCAGGAGAAGTATCCAGATATCGTTGTATTTATGGTGACCCATCTCGTGCGCCATAACTGACTCGATCTCTTCTTTGCTGAAGTTATCAAGCATCGTGTCCGAAAGAATTATCCGTCTGCTCGAACCGATACCGGTCAGGGCGCCTATTCCCTTACTGGTTTTTTCGCTGGCCTTCATGTTGAAGACCCCCACGAGGTCCAGTCCGGCCCTATTAGCCAGTTTTTGCAGCTTCTCCTTTAAATCGGCGTCCTCAACTGGTTCAAAATCGTAAAAAAGCGGCATAATGACTGTCGGAGCTATGAATTGAATAAAGACGGTTATAGCAGTGGCAATGACCCAGATAAAAATCCACCAGTTTGCCGTAGCGTTGATTAACCAGGAGAGCAACAGAAATCCAACCAGGGACAAAACCAGGTTGATGCCCAGACCTTTAAACCGGTCCTTCATCCAGCCGGACGGATTCTGGTTCGAAAGACCGTACCGCTTTTCCACCCTGTAGCCAAGCCAACCGGTCGGTAGGTCGAGTAGAAAGAAACCGACAGAAAATATCAGAATATAGACTACCCGTATTGCCCAGATGTTGCCGGGCCATTCCCGTAAGAGGTTAAACAGGGGTTTCGTACCCAAAAAAGCAAAAACAACTAAAGCACCGAGAGAAACGACCGAACCCGCAATATTTAAAATCAGGTTCTTTCTTTCGTATTCCTTTGCCTTTTCGTAAGCCCCCAGATCGAAACCGTACTCGCTTAACTTTTCTTTTTTATTCATGTCACCACCAAACTTTGTTGAGTTATATGAAGCCAGGCGGAAGGCAGGCCTCCCGAGAACGGAGGTTTTGGTTTCAGTTTAATCGTGACTTCATATATACATGAGGATTTTCATGGAGAAAATCGAGTCATTTCTTGCTAATGTCGACGTAACTTTCCTTTTTATTTATTCGAAAAAGGAAGAAAAGAAAAACCAATACGGCAAGCCACACTAAAGGTTGCCAGAATATTAGACCCAGGACTACTAACAAGATTAGGAAGGGTCCCCCGAGCAGCAATTCCAACAGACTCAATAAGGCACCAAATATTAACCCGATTACTCCGAAAACGATGACAAATCCGGCCAGGAAAAGCTGAAAAATCGATCCAAATAAGAAACCCATGTTTTATCCTCTTTGAACTTTAGATCAGGAGGCTTTACGAATCTTTTTGTGCTAAATTACCCTAGACCTCCGTTCTTTCCCTGACTTCTGCCTCCTCACTCACTTCAAGTGTATTGGAAAATTCCACCTTATCAATAAGACAATCTTCGCCGATTGAGATGTCGTTACCCCTCACTGTTCCGGCTTCTACCCCTTCGAGGCCGAGTTTATCACCTTCTATCAGGGAGGATTTCAGCGACCCTTTGCTCAATTCAGATAGATAGCTATCAACTTTTTCGGACAGATTCGATACTCCTTTGCTGATCTTTTCTTCGTTGAAAGAAACTTCGAACCCAAGTTTTTCACCCAGTTTGTCCATTCCGCGTTCGAAACTTTCCACGCCGTTTCGAACTTTTTCCTCATCCAGGGCTCTGGAAACTCCCTTTTTTCTAATTTTGATACTTTCCCCGCCGATCTCCTCGGCGTAGTTTTCGCTTCCAAGCCAGATATCTATGATATCGGCGGAAAGTAGTCCCTCGATCGAGAAGCTGCCCCTGGACCTAAAACTTTCACATTCTACGTCACCCTCAACCTTGGAAGAACCGGCAAAGTAAACCTCATCTGATTTTATCCACTTGGAGACATCGAGGGTTCCATACGATTTTAAGATCCTGGCATTTAAGCTTCCTTTGGCTTTTAGACTACCTCTGATAATAATATTTTCCGCCTCCAGATCCCCCTGGACTTCACACTTTCCCGTAACTTCTAACCTGCTGGCTTCAAGACGACCGTCAAATCTACCCGAACCCGCAACGGAAACCTCATTGGCGACCACGTCTCCGGTTACACTTCCCGCTCCGGATATATTTAGGACTCCGTACTTTCCTCCCCCGAGTTTCCCGGACCCGGAGATGCCTGCTTCCTCCTGGTATTCACTTCCACTCATGATTATCCTCCCGTCGGTCAAAGTCTTCGTCCGAATAATCAATCCTGTTCGAGTTGCTCGTATCCGACCCTTCGCTTTTCAGGTAGACGTAACCACGATACAGCAGGTAAGCAATTCCCACGACTATTAGCAAGTTAAAGATAGAGTGGAAAGCAAAACCAACCAGGGTCCCAAGGAGAATCCCAATCCCCCTGAAAATCCAGACGAATAGGCTCAAAACTGAGCTGAGTATAGCTCCTACCAGTAAAAGGATAGTTAACAGCACGCCGCCCACTATCAACAGAAACTTCCAATCTCCTTTGTAATTAAACCCCATTTATATCCCTCTGACGTTGACTTGGATCTCTCAATTTGAGCTTTACGTTCTCCACTACTCTGGAAAGGTCGATCCTTTCCAGCACTTCAACCGTTTCGTCAAATTTTACCTCACCACCGGCGAGCAAACAAAATTTTGAGAGGCTGTTAGGGGAGGATCCGGGGTCCAACCTTTGTTCCGCCACTATTAATTCTTCGTCAAAGTATTTTTCGTCCTGCTGAGAGCTGACAGTTTTAATTGCAAGAAATAGTGCCTTGCTTCCGAACCCGGACCCCTTTAACCGGGACAGTACGTCCATACTCAATATGTCTACAAAACTAAAGTGTTTCCGGGCCCCAGCAATATTTTCGTAAAGAGAGACTAATTCAGGACCGAGCCATTCAAGTTCCGCGAGGGTAGACTTCTCGTATTTTTTCTCAACGATTTCGGGAGAAAGTAGGTCAGCTATTTCATCGAGTGTATTGTCTTGTTTTAAGGACTTTACTTTCTCTATGCGCTTCAACACCCTGGCCCTTGGCAGGAAACTTTCCTGGCCCGTCTCCGTCGAACGGTGAACTATCCAGCCGTCAGGTATAAGGCCTTTTCTCTTCCAGCGATAGAACTGACCGTAGGAAATACCGGTCCTTTCCAGAATTTTCTTCTTAGAAATCATTTCTTCTGAAGCCATCGTCACTTCCCAGTCTAACATAACATTGTTACGTATTCAACTTCGACTGTAGCCAGTTCGGCCAATTGAGTTTTGATAAAACAAGAAATAAATTTGTGCCATTTAGGTTTGATTTAGCTGCCCATTGGATTAACATTTCCTTGCATATAATCCCTTACCAAAAGGTGATCGTAAGAAATGGCGAAAATAAGGAGAATGGTGCTGGATATAATGAAACCCCACGAACCTTCGGTTATTAACTACTCCTCCGAACTGGCCGACCTTGATTGTGTGGACGGCGTAAATTCTTCCATGGTGGAAATTGACCATGAAGTTGAAAACATCAAGGTAACCCTCGAGGGGGATAACATAGACTACGAAAAGGTTGAGGAAATAATTGAACGACTTGGAGGAAGCGTCCATTCGGTAGACAAAGTTTTATGTGGCAAGGCAATCGTAAAGGAACTTACCACCCCACAGGACTGAGAAACAATAACCTCTCTTCGCGATCGCCAACTGTGTGGTTTTTTATTAACTTTTAGGTTTCAGGCTTTTCTCAACAGGGTTCCGTGTCAAAATACCAGCAGCGCGCAAAAAGGTTCAGGTAGTTAGTGAAATCTATATCTACCACTCATTACCTAAATTTTACAGGGGTGTAAACAACTTAAATGGATTTAGAAAATCTAGAACTTGAAGCAGCAAGTAGAGGTATGATGGACGGGACACTTTCTACACTCGGGGTCGTTATCGGGGCTCAAGGGGCCACCCCGGAAGTGATCATAGCGGCAGGAATCTCAGGCGGGCTAGCCAATAGCTTCTCCAACATATTCGCAGCTTTCACCGCTTACGAAACCGAGCTTATGGTCGAGCTCAACGAAATAAAAGACGCGATGTTGCGAGGCGATATAGAGGAGACTAAGCTTTACGACAGCGGCAAGCACGAGGTCCACAAACGGAGTCTGACCGACGGGCTCGCTACAGTATTTGGGGCACTCGTGCCCGTAGTTCCTTATTTCTTTTTTCGACCCGGACTTTCGATCTATATTGCCATCTTCCTCACAGCCATGTTAGGACTTCTTGTTGGTGTGGTGATGGGGAAGATTTCCAGGAGGAGCATGGTAAAGTCAGGGATCAAGATGGCAGTTATGGCAATAGTGGTCGGCGTGATTTCCTCGTTTGTCCAGTCCGGCTTGAGCTCGATCCTGCCAAGCTCTTAAGGATTATCTAAAAGACTAGAGCAGGTTTGAGTTAAAGAATTCAACTACCTTTTGCCCGTATTCCTCGGGGCGGTTCTGGTAAGCCTGCACGTGACCCGTTTCGGGAACGAGCCATAGCTGTTTCTTCGCAGGTTTTCTTTTGTGTAACTTGACGGAGTTCTGATAGCCGACGGCTTCGTCCGCTTTGCCGTGGATAAAGTACGAGGGCGTCTCCATTCCACTTATTCGCTCGAGCGCGTTGGTTTTTCCGTAAATATCTATTCCAAGCGCCAACCTCGCTGAAAACATGTAAACCGGAAAGAACGTCTGCAGAAAGGGGTTTTGTGAATAGTCTCCAAAGTCCTTTGAGGCCAGGCGGAGGTTGGCAAAGGGGCTATCCGCGACTACGGCATCTATCCTCGGATCCTCCAGTCCGGCAAGCAAGCCTGCGGTCGCACCAGCGGAACGACCAAGTATTCCGAATTCTGAGACTTCTTTCTCATTTGATAGATAATTTATTGCATACTGCAGGTCCTGACTCTCGAAATAGCCGAAACCGTACCTGTTTCCGCCGCTCAACCCCGTGCTCCTGGGATCGAACAGCAAAACGTTGAACCCGGCTTCGACCAGGAAAGGTGCGTAGTTCAATACGTCCCAGCGGTTTCCACCTTTACCCGGAGCCAGAATAATACACTCGGCCTCTTTTTCGCCAGGGACGTACCAGCCCTTTAGCTCTATACCGTTGCCGGTGTCGAAATTTATCTCCTGGTACTCCAGTCCGTAAGTTCGAGGCGTCTCTCCAGTAACTTCTCCCCGGGGATGGTTGTATATGTCTTGCTGGATTCTATTCCATATTTTGTTCCCCGCAAAACCAATTCCCGCCAGCAGACCAACTGCAATCACGGGCAATATTGCTACCCTGAGAGTTTTTGACTTACGTTCCATAAAGGCTTCAC
>CAZYCI010000056.1:0-8942 GCA_964645955.1 uncultured Thermotogae bacterium | reverse complement strand
GGCTTACTTGTTTTCCCCTTCTTCGATTATCGTTAACTCTCGTCGGCACTCCGGACAGAGAATCCTGATTCGATCGCTGCGCTGGCTCGGCTTTTCCTTTAAACCTTCCCTGCGAACGAGATCCAAGTTTTCAAGATAAGTTAAGAAAATACCGGGATTTGAGTAAGCAAGGCTCCCGAGCCTGTCGTAGAGCCAGAGCAGGTGCTCTCTTGTTCCGACCACTTCCCCGCAGGCTTCACAAATTACGAGATCCTTTTTAACTTCGGACTTCGGTCCCTCGTCCCCGCTAAACGATAGGGCGTATTCCTGTGAAAGCTCTATACCCTCTCCGGTAGTGCAAAATTTCTCGCACTGCCCGCAGTAGATGCACTCCTCCATGTGGACGGTCAGTTGCCTTTGACCGCTGGTTCCGTCCACGGAATCCTCCAGGTGTATGGCGTCCGCCGGACAGACGTTATAACAACCGCTGCAACCTATGCAATCCTCCTCTTTGTAGTCCGGGGCGCCCCGAAACGTCGGAGCTACCTCCGCCTCCTCCTCCGGAAATTTTGACGTATATCTACGGGAGAAAACCGCCTTGACCGCCTCGGTCAGTTCTCTAATCTTCGGCTTCTTCATGATTTATCCTCCTCGTACTTATCTACCATGCTGCCTTCCCAGAGAGGTATACCGGATTTGTGAGCACCGCGTGAGAGGGCGTGTGCCGCAGTAGGGGCAGTTATAACTATAAAGAGGATCGCGGCCAGGGCCTTCAATCCGGTAGGGCTCACGCCCGAACTGATCAGAACCCCGAGCAGGATGGAACAGGTACCCAGAGTCACGCATTTCGTAGATCCCTGAAGCCGGTTATAAACGTCCGGAAGACGAATAAGCCCGATACAGCCAAACAAGTTAAACAGAGCCCCAATAATCACTATCGCTTTTCCGGCTATTTCACTCATCGAATTTCTTACCCTCCAGATGTTTTGCTAGAGCCGTAGTGCCAATAAAGCTTAGCAACCCCCAGGCCAGGGCGATATTCAGATAAAAAGCTCTTCCGGTGATAATTGCGAAAAGACCACAGAAACCCACTACCAAAATACCAAGAATGTCTATACCTACCATTCTATCGGCTGGCGTGGGGCCGGAAGCTATCCTATAAAGACAGAGAAACGCCGACACGGTCAATAGGCCGAGGCCGAAACCTATCATTCGAATATCCTCCTGAGTAATGGTTCGAATCTACCCACGATTTCGCGGGTCGCTTCCTCCAGGTCTGAAGAACTGATGTTAATCCAGTGGACGTACAGGTAACCGTCTTCGGATATATCGACCGTCATGGTCCCCGGAGTCAGCGTGATCGAATTCGCCAGCGCGGTTCTCGCGGACTCGCTTTCCAGGTTCGTTTCCACCTTTACTATGCCAGGATTAATCGGAACTTCGGGATGTAATACCCGAAAAGCTACGTCGAAATTTGCCATCATCACCCACCAGGCGAGGACAAAAACGTAACAACCGGCCCAGAAATACCTGACTAGGTTTAACCCTTTGCCCGGGTGACGTGTGGCCAGTCCTTCTAACAGGACACCGGAAAAAGTAGCCACTATAGACCCGGCGATTATCATCGGCCAATCCACTGGCGCAAAAGGCCAGGTGAACAAAAGCCAAACCCCGAACGTCACCGAGAAAACAAAGAGCGTTTTAGATATCTTCGATTCGTTCTCCGCTTTTTCCACTGTAATCACCCTTTTATAAGCCGAGGACAAGCTTCGTGTATTCGGAACCTTCCTGTAGGGCCAGGGCAGCGGGTTTTAACACCACACCCCGAAGTTCGGGCAAATAAAGTAACCCAAGGCCAATACAGCAGATAGCCAGAATTATCAACGGGATATATAGCCCGGGTGAGATCGACCCTGACAGATCCGCTTCGCCCGTCGGGCTCCCAAGAAATAACTCCTTTTGCACTTTAAGATAGTAGGCAAGCGTTATCGCGCTGGTAAAGAGTACGATACCAGCCAGGGGATACATCTTTCCCCAGATGGCTGCAATAACGATTACCAGCTTGCTCCAGAACCCGTTGAACGGTGGGACCCCCGAAATGGAGAGCGTTCCCACTGTTCCAGCTGCTCCGGATACCGGGCTAAAAGCTGTAACCCCGCTTATTTTCGTCAGATCTCTCGTTCCGTAAAGCTTTTCGACCCCGCCACTAAAAAGAAACAGCAAGGATTTGTAAGTCGCGTGGTTCACCAGGTGAAATATTCCCCCCATCAGGGCCAGCGTCGCTATTGCGGGTTTACCCTGGGAGATAAGAACCCCGCCCATTCCCAGCCCCAGCGTAATATAACCCATCTGGGAAACGCTCGAATAAGCAAGAAGTCTTTTTAAGTCCTCCTGGCCCAGCGCGATCATCCCACCGACAAACATCGATCCGGCACCGATCCAGACCATTACCTGCGGCGCCAGTTCGGGCAGGTTCAGACCGTTAAACAAGAGTCTCGACAGGGCATAAATCCCTAAAACCTTTATCAATACCCCGGACAGCATGGCGGAAATCGGCGTTGGAGCAGATGAATGAGCATCCGGTAACCACGAATGAAAGGGTACGAATGCGGCTTTTAAACCGAACCCTGCGATAAACAGGGCGGTACTGAGCAGGATGAAGGATTGGTCGGCAACTTCACTTACTCGAACGGAAATATCCGCGATATTTAGTGAGCCAACCGAACCGTACAGCATCGCTATTCCGAGCAAAATGAATACCGACCCCACCGCCCCCATAATGAGGTACTTAAATGAAGCTTCTATTTCTTCCGGACCACGGTTGAATCCAACCAGCGCATAGGAGCTTATCGCGGCAACCTCCAGGTAGACGTACATATTGAATACGTCACCGGTAAGCGCGACTCCGTACATTCCGGCCAGCATGAGTGAGAAAAGGCCATAGAACTTCCCCAGGTTTTCGTAATCGCTCATGTAAGTAATGGAAAACAGGGCAGTCACAAAAGCTATGGAGCTAATGACGACCAGCATCAACGAACTCAATCCGTCCAATACGTAGTTAATCCCTATAGGAGGGGGCCAGCTCCCCATTCTGTATATACCCTTATCGCCGAATTTTATCAGGGACAGGACGAGCAGGAACCCGGTTTCAAGAAACATGGTCCCGGCAAACAATTTACCCCGTTCCCTGAACTCTCCCAGTAGGGGTAACAGGAAACCAACCCCGAGCGGTACTGCCACAAACAGTGGGAGCATTATTTATTACCCCCTCAGTTCCCGAATTTCAGTGATGTCAAAAGTCCCGTAATGTTGATATATCCTTACGGCCAGGGTAACCATCAGAGCCACCACGCCCAGGCCAATGACGATCGACGTAATTACCAGTGCCTGGGGCAGGGGATCCACGGCAGTGCTTACGAATTCCGTAACGGAAGCCCCCTCTTCCAGGATCGGTGCTTCCCCCGACAACCTATAGCCGATCAGGATCAGGAAAGCGTTGACGGCATGTTCCATGATGATGATTCCCATTATTATCTTAATCAAATTTTTCTTGTTGATGACGCTATAGAGCCCGACGGCAAATAAGAAAAACGCGAGTAGATACGTAAACATCTTCAATCCTCCTCAAGAGCTCTAAACAGGGAAAGGAAGGCAAAAACTGCAAACAGTGACCCCCCGACTTTGAACCCGATAGCGAGGTTGATTATCGGCATATTTCCGCTGCTTAGAAGTTCAAACGGTTCGCCCGGGAAACCCGATTGGATGAAATTGCTCAGAAAGCTTCCACCAAAGACGTAACCCAGCAGGCCCATGCAAAGAAACGATAGCGAAGCCAGGCTATCCGTAACCTCAGCCGATGTTATACTGATTATACCTTCGACCTTATCCTTTCCAAAAGCCAGGGTGAGCAAGATGAAACAACCGGCAATGATTACACCTCCGGGGAATCCACCGCCAGGGGTAAGGTGGCCGGTCAGGGCAATGTAAATCCCGAATGCGATGATAAAAGGAGCAACCCAGCGCGTAACCGTCTTTACGATTTTACTCATTCCATTCATCCTTATTCTCCCTCCCCTTGAAAGACGTCTTTCTGGAGCAACGTAACGGCCCCCAGTATCGCAGCAAATAGTACGGTGGCTTCTCCCAGCGTGTCGTAGGCCCTGAAATCAAGTAGAATATCATTAACTATATTTGAACCGCCGGCTTTATCCAGCCCGAACTTCAAGTAGAATTGACTCGGAGTTTCGGAAAATAGGTCCATCGCGGCATGGCCAAACTCGGGAAAAGCATTTAGGTAATTGGCAAAGAACCCCGAGCCAAGCCCGAATAAGATCAAACTCCCGATCAGCATGGGCTTGCTCTCGTTGCCCTTAATATCAGTTACACCTTTGCCGATCGTAGCCCTGATAAGGATCACCAGCGTAATGATCTCCACAACCACCTGAGTAATGGCGATATCCGGAGCTCCCAGCCAGAGGAAAGCTATACTCAACCCGAAACCCACCGCTCCGAGAGAAATTATGGAAGAAAGCGTGGATGGAGCCTCGACTGCAACTAAAGCTGCAATTATCGTAAAGACCAAAAAAACCTGAATAAGAACCATCCTAACCAACCCCGTTATTGTGTGGTCAGAAGCCAGAGTATGACGATGAAACCAGCAAACACCCAGACGAGATAGCGAGAGAGCAATCCATTGTGTACACGACGAAACATCCTGGTAAATGCTTTTCCTGTCCAGCTAGCGGAAACGTAAGGATCGATGAACTGTCTGTCTTCGGCCAGATAGAGCCAGCTAATTAACCTCGAATTTTTGACACTCTTATAGATTTCGGAGGGCCGTATACTGAAATCCAATTTTTTCAGGTAGGGAAAGTACTTTTCTTCGTCGATGGTTTCTTCGTTTTCGCCCCCGAGAAAAGCGGGCTTTCGGCTCGATCTCTTTTTCAAGCCAAAAATAGAATAGACGACAATACCGACAAGGATCGCGCCAAGCAAGAAAGCGGCCGCCAGATATCCGACCCAGTTTCCGGTAAATACAGGTACTCCGCCTATTATCGGTTTGACCGAATCCAGTAAAAGTCGAGGATAGACACCGAGACCGAGACACAGAGCTGCGGGAACCATTACAGCCGCTTTCATCCCCCAACCGGGGTATCTTTGCACCTCACCTTTACTTTCTCCAAAGAACGCGGAAAACAGAAATTTTGAAATATAAATAACCGACAGCGTACTACCAAACAGGGCCGCCACCAGGATGAACGGGGCGAAACTTCGATCGAAACCTATGGAAGCCTGGTATAATATCCACTTAGAATAAAACCCGTTCAACGGCGGTACCCCGGCCAGCGAAAGCGCACCGATCAGGACGGAAGCAAACACGAGCGGGATCTCTTTCCCCAGACCTCCCATCTCGTCCAGTTTCCGCGTACCGGTTACGTAGACGACTATGCCGGCGCCAAAGAAGAGCAGACTCTTGAAGAGAGCGTGATTTATTAGATGGATTGTTCCTCCGGCTATCCCCAGACTGGTCCCGATCCCTATTCCCACCATAATGTATCCGACCTGTGAAATGCTGGAATAGGCAATTAACCTCTTGATGTCATTCTGCACTATCGCCAGCAATCCGCCAATTACGATGGTAAAAGCTCCGATTACGACCAGAGTGCTTTGCCACGCAGGAGAGACTTCGAACAATTCCCAGAAGATTCTCAGGATCCAGAACAAACCGACCTTGATCATTATTCCGGAAAGCAGGGCCGAGATGGGAGAAGGAGCTTCCGGGTGCGCATCCGGAAGCCAGGAGTGGATCGGAAAGAAAGCCCCCTTGACCCCGAATCCGACCAGGAATAAAGCCAAAATAGAGACGCTCAATCCGGAACCGGTCAGCCCGACTTCCTGAAGACCGCTCAACTGTGTGGTTCCCGTCGTGATCCAGACCAGGACAGTTCCGGCGAGGATTGACAGTGCGCCGACCTCACTCATCAGGAAGTACTTATTACCGGCTCGGATCGAGGTCCCGGATCGCTCAAAGGTAATGAGAAAGTAAGCCGCAAGAGTCATTAACTCCCAGAACATGAACATGGTAAATAGTTCCGTAGACAGGACGGCACCTATCATCCCTCCCATGAAACCGAGCAGAAGGCCATTGTACTTGTTTTCGTTGACGGCTTTCCCGTACTTGCTCAAGTATCTCGGAGAAAAGACCCCGGCAAGAAAACTGAGCAGCGAAATCAGGGAAACCATCAGAAGGGACAGTGGACCCAGTCCAAACGAAATGACTATCCCGCCGACTTCTTTGCTGAAAAATTCCAGACTGCCTGATTGCACGGCGGGGAAAAAGGCCAACGAAAACCCAAATACCCCCAAGGTTACTGCCGCAGTAATACCGTTCCGCAATTTTGGGTTGAGCTTTCCCGCTACCCAGGCTACGGGACTGGCGGCGAGGGGGAAAAAGAGCAGCGCCAGTCCATAGATACCGATATCACTCATCGAGGACCTCCTCCAGTGGGCTCTCTTCCAGCCCGAACTCCCGCTTCAACTCTTCCGTTTTTTCATGGCTCAGTTGCATCAGGTCAACACCCTCTCTATCCTTCAGGCTTATTGCCCTTTCCGTACAGCTATAACACGGATCGACGGAAGCAAGAATTATCGTGGCATCCGACACGGTTTCACCTATACAGGTCGCTTTGTAAGTAGGAAAGTTCATAAAAGTTGGAGCACGAATCTTATGCCTAACCGGCCTGTTGGACCCGTCGCTCTGGACGTAGTGGAAGCATTCCCCGCGCGGGGCTTCGTAGTTTCCTATCCCCTCTCCCGCAGGTACGTTTTCCGGTTCGGAATCTATTGCACCCTCATAGGGGATATCTTCTATAATCTGCTCGACCATTTTTATGGATTCCAGAGTCTCCAGCAAACGAACCTCGACCCTGGCCAGGACATCACCCTCGTCCCGGGTTATCACGTTCCAGTTCAGCTCATCGTAGACCCCGTATGGATAATCAGCCCTGACATCGATAGGAATTCCCGAAGCTCGGACCGTCGGCCCGAGAGCTCCATAGGCGCGAGCATCCTCTTCATCGAGAACCCCTACCCCTTCCAGCCTGGCTTTCATGACGGGGTCATCCAGGACGGCGTTATACAACATTTCGGACTTTTCTTTCAAAGTCTCCAGTGTCGGCCTTGCTTCCTCCAGGTGTTCACGTTCGATTTCTCTCTGGACCCCACCCGGTTTCATCATGGCATAGGCGTTTCGGTTTCCGGTCAAAAGCTCCAGCACGTCAAGCACGTCCTCTCGGTACCTCCAGGCCCACATGAATACGGTATCGTAGCCGATAAAGTGTCCGGCCAGCCCCGCCCAGAGTAGATGGGAGTGAATCCTTTCGAGTTCTCCGATCAAAGTTCTTATGTATTTGGCCCTCTGCGGAACTTCTATTCCCCCACAGTCCTCTACGGCCAGGCAGTAGGCATAAGGATGGGAATGAGAGCAGATACCACAGACCCGCTCAACGACGAAAGGAATCTGGTTGAAAGTTTTTTTCTCCGACAATTTCTCGATTCCCCGGTGGTTGTAGCCAATCTGGACGTCCACATCCAGCACTTCCTCTTCTTCCACCGTCAGCAGGTAGTGTTCGGGCTCCTCCTGCAAAGGATGATACGGTCCGACCGGTATCGTCGTCGCCATATCAGTCAACCTCCAGGTTCTCTACGTCGAAATCCTTTCTGTAAGGAAAATCTTCGTCACCGACGGAATCCGCCTTGAGTAACCGCTTCTTTGCAGGGTGGTTTTCGAACTCGACCCCGAACATTTCCCGGATTTCTCGCTCTATCCACTCTGCTCCCGGTATGAGATTAGCTAAACTCTCGGTCGAAGGGTCGCCGTCTTTCGCGACGGGGAGCTTGATAGTGACCATAATTCCTTCTTCATCAAGGGAAAAATGGTAAAGGAGGGTAAATCGATCCTCGTCATCAACTCCCGAGATCGTGGCCAGGCGGGCTCGGTGATCCTCAACTACGAATTTTACCAGTTCTTCGAATATTTCCGGTTCCGGCGTCACGTAAAGCCTTCGCTGTCCTTTCTTAGTTTTTCCTACCTTCCAGCCAAATCTCCCCGATAGCTCTTCCTTAAAGTCAGAAGGATTCATATTTCCACTTCCTTGAGCGCATTGAGACCGGCGTCCAGCCCTTCGATTATCGCTTCCGGTCGAGGAGGACAGCCCGGTACGTTCATCACCATAATATCGTCGTCTACTTCTCCCGTCACCTTTCTCACCGGGCCGACACAATTGTAGGCATCATGAAATATTCCCTTCGAGCAGGCACATGTCCCCACGGCCGCAACTATGAAAGGTTCGGCGGATGCTTTCAGAACCCTTTCAAAACGGGGTTTGGACTTTCTGGTCATCGGTCCGGTAACCATAAGTACGTCGGCATGTCTTGGCGAACCGACCAGCTTACCACCAATACGCTCAACGTCAAATTTGGGGGTCAGGCAATCGACAATTTCTATATCACAGTTGTTGCAGGAACCCGTGTTGACGTGATAGAGCCAGGGGGACTTGCTTATCCCCCAACTTTTCCAGTTCATTAAACCATACCTCCTTATTATAGCCAGCCTAGTCCGATGAGATTCCCGACAACCGCCAGGATTAAAGCCACCAGCGCCAGCGGCGCGGCACCATACCAGAAAAAGCGCAGGGCCTGATCCGATCTTAACCGAGGATTGGTATTTTTTATGAGAATGATACCTACCAGGACGAGAACGTACTTCAACGCTCCCCAGAGAGCTCCCCATCCCGTACTAAAACCACCGAGGAATACCGTCACGAGGAAGAGCGGCAAAACTAGCAGAGCCATAAGGTGAGAGATCTTAAACAGTCCGAGTAAGGGGCCAGAGTATTCTATCAATGGTCCACCCATGATCTCCGTTTCGGCCTCCGGCGTGTCGAAAGGGATGAAGCCGAGTT
>CAZYCI010000055.1:0-8992 GCA_964645955.1 uncultured Thermotogae bacterium | reverse complement strand
AAAACCGCTAAATTTGGGTTTTAGTTACCCCGCTTTTCACGTCCGAGGGCCGAAATAACCATTCGATCGACCAGTTGGTCGTATTCAATACCGGCCGCCTCTGCAGCCAGAGGGAGGTCACTCATTTCAGTCATGCCCGGTAGTGTATTTACCTCCAGAGCGTAAAGGTTCTCGGCTTCGTCAATCATGAAGTCAACTCTGCTGTATCCGCGGCAGCCAAATTCCTCGTGCGCCCTAACTGCAAGCCGTTTTACTTTATCGGCCAGCTCGTCCCTGACTCGAGCCGGGGCGATGAACTCGGTTTCTCCCGGCGTGTACTTGGCTTTGTAATTAAAAAACCTTTCCTGTTTAACTTCCATCTCTACCAGCGGGAGCGCCTCCGGTTTACCAGCGCTTTCCAGCACCCCCACCGTTACCTCTCTTCCGGAAATATAACTTTCTACAAACACTTCCCCGTAATCATCCGCGACACTCCTTAAATCCCCCCGCAGCTCGTCCTCGTCGTCGGCCACCCTGACACCACGGCTCGAACCTTCTTTTTTCGGCTTTACTACGACGGGAAAGGTTAAATTCCGACTGACCCTATCCACCAACCCTTCCAGCCCCCCACCTTGTTTTTCGTAGTAAGAAGGGGTTTCGATAGAAGCCCGGTGAAAAGCCCGTTTTGAAGCAAGTTTATCCATGGCTATTGCGCTACCGAGCGGGCCGGTTCCCGTGTACGGAATACCCAGCAGTTCAAGTAGAACCTGAACGGTACCGTCCTCACCAATACCCCCGTGAAGAGTGTTGAAAACGAGATCCGACCCGGCGACCGTATCCAGAAGTTCTCCTTCTTCGCTGAACTCCCCGCGGATTGGGTGGAACTCATCTCTTCCCCGCTTCAGTGCATCGTAAACTCTGCTTCCGCTATTGAGAGAGACTTCTCTTTCCGAGGAAGTCCCGCCCATCAAAACGCATATCTCCAGTTCCTCGTTGATACTTACCATCCAAAATCCCTCGCCCTTTTCATTCAACCCACTGAGACGATATTATAAGATACCCAACTCGTCTCTAAAAATAAAAAGCATCCTCCTTTTTCGGGAGGATGCAGTTCGAACGTATAATTGAGAGAAACTACTTGATTAATCACCGCTGGAGGAGTTTAGCCGCCTTTACGGTATTGGCCATTATCAAAGTAGTAGTCATCGGGCCAACTCCACCGGGAACCGGTGTGATGGCCGAGGCCTTTTTCTTGACGTTTTCGTAATCAACGTCGCCGGTAATACCGCTATCCGTGGAGTTTATTCCCACGTCCACTACGACCGTTCCCTCGGAAACCATATCTTCCGTAATGAAATTCTTCCTGCCAACTGAAGAGCAAAGTATATCGGCTCGCCTGGTTTTCTCCGGCAGGTTTTCGGCCTGGTATTCAGTTACCGAAATCGTAGAATAACCTTCTCTCAGGGCCAAAAGGGAGAGGGGCAATCCAACTGCACCACCACCGACGACCAGAAACTCCTTACCGGCAAGGTCAATATCCGAGTACTTCAGTATTTCCATAACAGCGTAAGGAGTTGCCGGCAGCAATACTTCCGGGTCGTTTTTTAGGTCCTCGTAGCTTGCCCGAGCAGCACCGCCGGAGAGTAATTTGCCACTATTTACGGGATTTATACAGTCGACGTCCTTTTTCGGATTGATCTCCGTCCTCAGTTCTCCTATGTCAAGCCCTTCCGGTAGCGGCAGCTCTATAAACAACCCGTGAACTTCCGGATCCTGGTTGAGATCCCTGAGTTTACCCAGGAGTTTATTCTTTGAAATATCTCCATCCAGCTTGACGCCTTTGTACTCTACACCGAGTTCCTCTGCCAGTTTTTTCTTGGTCCGGTAATAGACTTTTGCGCCCGGGTCGTCACCGACCAAAACGGGAGCTATTGCCGGATCCACGCCACTATCCTTCAATTCAGCTACCTCTTCTTTCAATTCGCTCCTATAAGTCTCAGCAATCGCGTTCCCGTCCAATTCAGTCATACGGCCTCCTTTATGGTTATTCTTTCGATTCTCCTATAAGGCTCAAAGCTTCGTCCCTGGCAGCCTTGTCCGTCTTAAACTTACCTCTGATTGCGGAAGTTACCATCTTTGAACCCGGCTTCTTCACACCCCGTATCGTCATACAGAGGTGCGAGGCCCTTATCTTCACCAGAACCCCATAAGGCTCGATTTCCTCCATTAATACGTCCGCCACTTGAGAAGTCAATCTTTCCTGTATCTGGGGCCGGCTAGATGCGACCTCAAGTGCCCGCGCCAGTTTACTTGCCCCGACGACTCTTCCGTCCTTGGGCATATAGACTATACTGGCCTCTCCCAGAATCGGGAGGAGGTGGTGCTCGCAGAGCGACTGAAAAGGAATATCGTCAAGCACCACCATTTCCTGGTAATCTTCCTGGAAGAAGGTAGAGACCACGTCACCCGGATCTTGATTTATTCCGGAGCACAGTTCCTCCATCATTCTAGCGACTCTGTCCGGCGTTTCCTTCAGTCCGGGCCTATCCGTGTCTTCCCCTACACCTTCCAGTATTAATTCTGTTCCCCTGGCGATCTTTTCTTTATCCATTATTCTCCCGTAACTATCGAATTAGACCTAAAACAAGCCCTCTACGTTTCCATCTTCGTCTATATCCACGTCTTCGTAGGCCGGCTCGGATGGAAGTCCGGGCATTGTGCTCATCTCACCGCAGAGCGGATAGACGAATCCGGCACCGACGCTTGCCCTGACCTCACGTATCGGAAGGGTAAACCCTGTCGGTACTCCCTTCTTCTTGGGATCGTGCGACAGTGACAGGTGCGTCTTGGCCATACAAATAGGCAGGTCACCAAATCCGGATTCCTCGTAGTCGTCGATCTGTTTTTCCGCCTTGCTGGAGTAGTCGACTTCCTCAGCACCGTATATTTCGGTCGCAATGGTTTCTATCTTTTCCTTGATGGACTTATCCAGGTCGTAGAGGAACTCGAAATCGGACTCCGCTTCGGAGGCCTCAACCGTCGCTTCGGCGAGTTCGATTGCACCCTCGCCACCTTCGGTAAAGTGGTTTGATTCAACTGCGTCAAAGGCACCCGCTTCCTTGGCTTTCTGCTTGACCAGCTCAACTTCCTTGTCGGTATCCGTCTCGAACCGGTTTACTGCAACTACAACCGGGACGCCAAATTTCTGGGCGATTTCGATGTTCTTTGCGAGGTTATCGGCACCCTTTTCGAGCAGTTCCAGGTTTTCCTCAGTGTAGACCGGATCCAGTTCCTGGCCCGCAACTACCTCCGGACCTCCACCGTGGACCTTTAGGGCCCTGACTGTAGCTACCATGACCACGGCATCCGGTACGTTTCCGCTGGCGCGGCACTTGATATTGAAGAACTTCTCCATGCCTATGTCAGCACCAAAGCCCGATTCCGTTACTACGTAATCGGCCAGCTTGAGACCGACCATGTCCGCCAGGTTGGAACTGTTTCCGTGTGCTATATTGGCAAAGGGACCGGCGTGAACAAACGCTGGTTGTCCTTCAAGGGTCTGAAGCAGATTCGGTTTGACCGTATCCTTCATCAACACGGTTGCGGCACCTGCAGCTCCGAGGTCCTCGACCGTTACGGGTTCACCATCCCAGGAGTAACCAAGGACGACCTTTCCTATTCTTTCCCTCAGATCCTGTAGGCCGTCAGTCAGGCCGAGGATTGCCATTAGTTCCGAAGCGACCGTTATGTCAAAAGCGCTCTCTCTTGGATAACCGTCCCACTTGCCGCCGAGCCCGACGTTAATATTTCTCAGCGCCCGGTCGTTTATATCAACTACCCTGTTCCAGGTTACGGAATAAGGATTTATGTCCAGTTTTTCCTTACCTTTTCTCTTCCAGGCTTCGTCGGAATAGTTACGCTCGTGCATCATCCGGGCGTCCAGAGCAGCCGCAATCAAGTTATGGGCTGCACCGATAGCGTGGATATCGCCCGTAAGGTGAAGGTTGAAGTCCTCCATCGGGATTACCTGAGAGTAACCTCCACCGGCGGCTCCGCCTTTAATGCCGAAGGTCGGTCCCTGCGAGGGCTGTCGAATTGCTGTCATCACGTTCTTGCCTATCTTTCCTAAAGCCTGAGTAAGTCCAATATTCGTCGTCGTTTTCCCTTCCCCAAGCGGTGTAGGCTGAATTGCAGTCACGTCTACGTATTTTCCATCAGTTTCGTCCTTCCTTGCTTCGTAGGCGTCGAGCTTTACTTTGGCCTTGTAGTCGCCGTAAAGCTCAAGTTCGTCCCTCTCGAGCCCCACCTTACTGGCAATTTCTTTGATTGGTCTTAAATCAGCGTCATGAGCAATATCAATGTCGCTTTTCATGAAAGTTTTTACCTCCTAAATTGATAATAATTTTAAGGTTTTCGATTCCACCACGGGTCCGCCTCGTAAAAGATCTAACTGGACCTCTTGTATTGAAGGTAGTTCAGACAGTTCTTATCCGCCCCCAAGAGGGCCTCAGCTGCCTTAAGAGTATCCATCATCGGCTCGTCAGTCGGATCGATCAGTGCAGCGTCCAGACCGGCTTCAAGCAACATGGCAAATACGGTCCGGTTAATCAATCCTCTATCGGGAAGCCCGAAGGACATATTACTCAAACCTATGTTCGTCTTGACGTCGAACTCTTTCTTGATTTGCCGGACGGAGTCTATAACGTACTGACCCTGCTCCTGGTTGCTCCCAATCGTCATCGCGATGACGTCTATGTAAAGCTGGTCCTTGTCAATACCGAGATCTTTGCACTTTTCCAGTAGAGCTTCCGTCTCGTTTAACCTGTCCTCGACGGTGGCGGGCATTCCTTCCTCTCCCATTGCCAGACCGATTATTTCGGTATCGTATCCGGCAGCAATTTCCCTCGCTTCCGCCTTGTCCTCTTCGTTGCTGATCGAGTTAATAACTGGCTTGTTCTCAACCTTTTCCAGGGCGAACTCCAGAACCTCCGGGTCCGGAGTATCGATTGCAATCCTGACGTCGTCGACCTCGTCCTCAACGAGATCTATCAGCCAGTCCATGTCCTCCTTTTCGTCCTCCATCGATTCGCCAGCGTTCAGATCAATTACGTCGGCTCCCGCTTCGTCCTGTTCGCGAGCCAGCCTCCTGATTAGCCCCTCGTCCTTTTCCTGCAGGGCTTGCTTGACCTCGTCCCTGGTCGAATTGATCAACTCTCCAATTGTTAGGAACATCGTTCTTAACCTCCATTTTTTCTTTGAATATCTGATGTCAGCAGCTTTACGTGCTTGCTGTTCGGTTTTATTGCAAACAAAACTACCCGCCCTTGTCGGGCGAGTCACCCCGACGCGTGACGCGGGGCATCTTTCTACTATTCGGTAAGCAAAACTATTCCTCTCTCCACCTCAAAACCGGTTCACGAGCGGCTTTAGTTTCGTCCAGTCTCCCGACGGGGGTCTCGCTCGGTGCCTGGTGTAGCAAATCCGGATTCTCTTCAGCTTCCCGAGCAATTTCCTTCATGGCTTCCGCAAACTCGTCCAGCGAATCCTTCGACTCGGTTTCGGTCGGCTCCACCATCAATGCTTCTTTAACGATGAGGGGGAAATACACCGTCGGTGGGTGATATCCGTAATCTAGCAGTCTCTTTGCCACATCAACCGTCTTTACGTCTTCCCCGAGGTCACTTCCCGAGAGGACGAATTCGTGTTTGCACAAGCCCTCGTAAGCCACCCTGTAATCCTCTTTTAGTATTTCTTTTAGGTAGTTTGCGTTCAATACGGCGTTTCCACTTACGTCCCTCAACCCCTGGTCCCCGAGAGCCTTTATATAACTGTACGCTTTGACCATGACGCCGAAAGGGCCGGGGAAACTATTGACTTTTCCTATGGACTCCGGCCTATCGTAATCGAATTCGTACCCTTCATCGTTCTTCTCGACGGTCGGAACGGGGAGGTAAGGAACCAGACGCTCTTTAACTCCAACGGGACCGGCACCCGGACCGCCACCGCCGTGCGGAGTACTGAAAGTTTTGTGCAGGTTAAAGTGAGTTATATCCATCCCTATATCGCCAGGACGAACCCGGCCAAGAAAGGCATTGAGGTTGGCGCCGTCAAAATAACATAGCCCCCCGGCTTCGTGAACTATCTCGGCGACCTCGGTTATGTCCTTTTCAAATATACCCAGAGTATTTGGAACGGTCAGCATTATTCCAGCCGTATCTTCACCGACAGCGTCCCTGAGCTGGTCCAGATCAACCGTACCCTGGTCGTTTGATTTGATCTCGACCGCGTCAAAACCTGCTACGGCGGCAGAAGCCGGATTCGTACCGTGAGAGGAATCCGGAAGTAGAATTTTACTTCTCTGATCCAGTCCATCGTTTTCCGAGTGGTACTTTCTAATCATCAGCATACCGGTAAGCTCCCCATGAGCCCCGGCAGCCGGCTGAAGCGTGATACCGTCCATTCCTCCGATATCCTTGAGGTATTCACCGAGTTCGTAAGCCAATTTTAGGTTACCCTGAACCACGTCCTTGGAAGCCAGGGGATGGTGTCCCGTAAAGCGTTTATCGGAGGCTATATCTTCCATCGGTTTCGGGTTATGCTTCATCGTACAGGAACCGAGCGGATAAAGGCCGTCGTCCACCCCGTAATTCATTTTGGATAATTTCGTATAGTGTCTGATCAATTCGGGCTGAGTGACCTCCGGAAGTTCCGGGTCCTCGGAGCGAAGCAAATCCGAATTAAGTTCTGCTTCGGGCTCGTCCGCGCTAAACCGGTCCTCCGGGTAAGAAGTCCCCTGTTTTCCATCTTCGCTCTTATCGTATATCGTCTCCATTCAGTTAACCTCCCTTCTCATGAGATCGACGAAATCATCCATTTCTTCCTTTTTCACCTTTTCAGTCACGGCAAGCAAGAAACCATTTTCAACCCCCAGGTCTCTGAGGTTTTTCGGGTGAAGTAGATCTACCCCTTTCTCTTTCATCGCCTCCCAGACCTGGTTTGCATCAGCTGCTACTTCTACGGTAAATTCGTTAAAGAAAGGCTGGTCCCAGATCAGTTCAATCCCGGAAATCTTATCAAGCTCTTCAGCCAGGTAATGGGCCCGATCCCAGTTCGTCTTTGCCAGGCTCCTGAGCCCGCTCGGTCCGAGAGAGGCCAGGTAAACGGTGGCCGCCAGAGCGTTTAATGCCTGGTTTGTACAGATATTCGATGTTGCTCTTTCCCGTTTGATATGCTGCTCTCTTGTCTGTAAGGCCATGACGAAGCCTTCGTTGTCTTCCCGATCGACCGTTTTGCCGGAGACTCTTCCCGGCAGGTAGCGCAGGTATTCCTTCCTGGTTGCAAATAAACCCAGCAATGGGCCACCGAAGCTTATCGGGTTACCGAGCGGTTGGCCCTCTCCTACCACGATATCGGCCCCGAAACTACCGGGCGGCTCGAGGACGCCCAGAGATACGGGATTGGTGCTAACGATCAGGAACGAATCGCCCAGTTCGTCCTTTAAGCCGCGTAAATCCTCCACCACTCCAAAGTAATTGGGCGATTGAACTACTAAACCAGCAATGGAGTCTTCTTCTTCCAGTATACTTTTTAATTCATCTTTATCTATCCGCCCGTTCCTGCTCCCGAGCTCGATCACCTGTTTTTCTTCGAGGGGAAGGTAGGTTTCAATCACGTCCCTGTAGCGGGGGTTAAGGGTTTCAGAAACTATTATTTTGTCCCTGTCGAGGTATTCCTGCGCCATCAAGACGGCTTCCGCCGCCGACGAGCCTCCATCGTACATCGACGCGTTTGCGATATCCATTCCCGTCAACTCGGATATTTCCGTCTGAAATTCGAACATCCAGGTTAGCGTACCCTGGCTAATTTCCGCCTGGTAGGGAGTATAGGCAGAGTAGAACTCCGACCTCCCTGTAACGTGAGAGACTATAGACGGGATAAAGTGATCGTAAAGCCCGGCACCGACAAGGCTCAATCGGTCGCCGGGCTTTTCGTTATCGTCCGCAATACTCTGGACCTCGTCCTTCAACTCCAGCTCGGTTCTTCCCTCTTCGTCAATTAAGTCGCTCTCGACCTTTAACTCTTCTGGAATATCGGAGAACAAATCCTCGAGAGCATCCACGCCGATACGGTCCAGCATTTCCCTCTTGTCGTCTTCCGTGCTGGGATTAAAGTCCATAGGTAACCTTAATTAATTGGTATTCGTCATGTCTTTAACGAGATTTACCGCCGCAGCGGCGTCCGCAGCGTAACCGTCCGCGCCAATTTCGTCGGCGTAATCCTGAGAGACCGGTGCACCGCCTATGGCTACCTGAACCTGGTCCCTGATGCCCTCTTCTTCCAGTGCCTCGATGACGTCGGGCATGTGTGTCATCGTTGTGGTTAGAAGGGCCGACATGCCCAGGATGTTGGCGTCGTGTTCCTTGATTGCCTCAACGAACTCCTCCGCCGGCGTTTCCGCACCAAGGTTAATTACCTCGAAACCTGCCCCTTCGAGCATCATGCTAACCAGGTTTTGGCCGATGTCGTGAAGGTCCCCTTCCACGGTACCCAGCACTACGATACCTGCCGGCTCAACTCCTGATTCCGCCAGAAGAGGCCGTAAAAGCTCCATTGCCCCTTTCATGGCTTCCGCGGAAAGCAGCATTTCCGGCACGTAACGTTCACCTTTTTCGTACTCTTCACCCACCTCGTCCATTGCGGGAACCAGCGAATCATTGAGGATAACCTCGGGATCCAACCCCTCATCGATTGCTTCCTCCGTAAGTTCCACCGTGGTATCCTCGTCCATGTCAAATACAGCTTGACCTAAATCTTCCAGTAAGTCGCTCATTCTAACATAAACCTCCTTGTTTTATGTCGTTGTTCTAAATCTTGAATCCATTATATCCGTTCTATATCGGCTTACAAGGAATTAAGTGGGATATTTTATCCCACGGAGTCTAGGGGTTTTGAACTCCCTTCACCCCCGCAATGTATCGAATCGCATCCTGGAGGAATACCCTATAAGGTCAAC
>CAZYCI010000054.1:0-9021 GCA_964645955.1 uncultured Thermotogae bacterium | reverse complement strand
AAGCTTATTTATTCGACTGATCGAAATATGGATGCGTTGGATCCGAGGGAACCCGAAAAAGGTACCCATAGCGGGATAAAGGCCCGATAATAACATGGGTTTTAGTACTTTTATTTTTTTGGAGGTCAGGAACGAAAATGAAAATTTACGATGCGATAAAGCGAAGGAAATCAGTTCGTACTTACCCCGGCAGGGGACTTTCCGATAGTTCGATTAATGAACTGAAAGGATTACTAAACGAGGACGGGAATTTTCAACAAGGAGTAGATACCGGGGCTCATCTGATAGTGAATGGTCAGGATTTTCAGGAAAGCTTATCGGGAGTAATCGCCGACTACGGTAAGGTTAGGGCGCCGCACTACATCGTCCTTACTGCTGAAGAAGAGGAAGGGAGCTTTGTCGAGGTAGGTTACCGCTACGAGTTCGTGGTGCTGTCCCTTACTGCTAGGGAGATAGGGACCTGCTGGATTGGAAAAGGGTTTGGTGCAGAAGAGCTAAAAGGGTACGTGGATTTGCCGGACAGCCAGACCCCTCGCGCCCTGATTGCCTGTGGGCCCGTCGAGGCGAGCAAAATGGAACTAAGTAAGGAGCCAAACAGAAAGAACCTGGATTACTTTCTTGTGGAAGGGAAGGCCGGGGAGATCGACGAAAAAAGTCTGGACGTGATTGATAATTTGAGAAGGGCTCCTTCGTCGATCAACAGTCAGCCGTGGCGGGTTCTGATTGATGGACGGTTTTTCCACCTTTACGTAAGTTCGAGGAACTATCTCGCCAGAAAATTCGTCAAAAGTCTATCGGAAATGAACAGAATTGACGCCGGGATAGGGCTCGCCCACCTGGAAGTGGCCGGAAGACATCACTGGGGTGAGGTTGAAATTATCAAAAAGGACCATCCGGAGAAAAGAGGTCTGGAGTATATTGGTAGCATGAAAAGATAGGGTTACTCTATCTCCGAGCTATCTCGGGGGCTCTGGCAACTGCCGAATAATCCCCGTGTTACCGATTGAGCAACCAGATTACTAGATTGGCCAGGCCCGACAGGATCGGACTTATCAGTATGGCGGACCTGTGATCGCCTGAAACTACTCAGTTGCAATCAATTTGATTTTTCTTTATTATTCGTTTACACAGTTGGACTCTTACATAGTGGAACTGAAGCTTGATCAAACGGGCCGAGGTGGCGGAATTGGCAGACGCGCATGGTTGAGGGCCATGTGGACATTTTATCGTCCGTGCGGGTTCAAGTCCCGCCCTCGGCACCAATTCTTTTATAGGGAATATTCTTACCAACATGAAAGTCTTGCTGGATACGATGAGTGGGGACGTACCGCCCGGAGAAATAATCAAAGGAGCGGTTCAGGCCCTTAGTGAGACCGGCGACGACCAACTGAGCATAACTCTGGTTGGTAAAGAGGAATTGAATCGGGAATTGGTGGAAGAGCTACAGCCGGGCACTGATCCGGATAGAATATCCTACCTCCACGCCTCAAGTACCATTTCCATGGAGGATACACCCGCAAAAGCAGCCAGGAATAACCCCGATTCCTCTCTTGTAAAGGGGATTAAAGCATTAAAAGGGGATTCGGAAATATTTGTTTCTTCCGGGAATACCGGCGCCGTTGTTGCTGCTGCACTGTTCAATCTTGGTAGGATTACCGGCGTGGAGAGGCCCGGACTGGCGGGCGTTATTCCTACCGTTAAAAGTGGTAACGTGGTCTTAATTGATATCGGGGCCACCACTGATGCCAGTCCGAAGAACCTGGCTCAATTCGGCGTTATGGGGAAGGTCCTTGCCGAGATCGTTGCTGACAAGGAAGACCCCAACGTCGGCGTCTTAAATATAGGCGAAGAACAGACGAAGGGGAACAAGCTGACTAAGCAAGCAGTTTCCTTAATGAAGGAAAGCGATTTAAAGTACGCCGGAAACGTGGAACCTCACCTGCTTTTGACCGAACCTCCGGCGGATGTAGTAATCTGTGAGGGCTTCGTCGGTAACATATTAATCAAGGCCTTTGAAGGTGCGGTCGATGGAACCATGGGGTTCTTCCGGGAAGCGATTTCTTCCGATTTGAGATCCAAGTTCGGCGGACTGGTGCTACGACCGACGCTGAAGAAGTTGAAAAATCAGCTGAGTTATTCCCAGTTTGGAGCAGTACCCCTGTTAGGAGTCAACGGAGTGGTATACGTGGCGCACGGAAGGTCGGGAGAACGGGCAATAAAAAACGCCATAATTAACGCCGGGGAAGCATCCCGCTGGGATCTACCAGGTAAAATAGAATCAGAAATAGAGAGGGTTGATTTTATTGAGTGATAAAAAAGAACTAGAATATATAGCGAAGATTACAGGGCTGGGTGCGAAAGTGCCTGAAAAGGTTGTAACAAACCAGGATCTGGAAGAAATGGTTGACACGTCCGACGAATGGATTACTAGCCGCACTGGGATAAAGACGCGTCACGTACTGGAGGAGGGAGAAGACCCCTCGGAACTGGGGATAGCTGCAGCGGAAGAAGCGATTGATAATTCACCATTTAGTGGAGATGAGATCGATCTCGTGGTAGCTGCTACCAACGTCTCCGACATGCCGATACCGGGTTCTTCCCCTTTTATCACGGAAGGATTGGGAATATCGGAAGATATCCCTTTTTTTGATTTAAAAGCAGGTTGTAGCGGCTTTCTTTATGGCCTGGATGTGGCGTCAAATATGCTAGGAAATAATTACGATAACATCCTTGTCGTTGGGCTAGAAGCACTCTCCCGGATAGTAAACTGGGAAGACAGGAGTACCTGTGTCCTGTTTGGCGATGGTGCGGGGGCCGCAGTGGTTAGCTCTTCCGGTTCCAGTGGGAGCGTGCTGGCCTCGTCCATATACGGAGATCCGTCAAAAGCCAAATTAATTAACCTTGAAGGGGGAGGCACGAGGTATCCCCCGGCTGATGGTGATTCCGACGACGATAAATATTACATTGCCATGGAAGGTAAAGGCGTATTCAAGAGCGCCGTAAACATGATGAAGCAATCTTCCCTGGACGTACTCCGTGAAGCCGGCGTTGAGCTTTCCGATATCGACTTAATCGTCCCGCATCAGGCCAATATCCGTATCATAAAACAACTTGCGAAAAGCCTGGGGGTCGGGATGGAGAAGGTGGCCGTGAACCTCGAGAAATACGCAAATACTTCCACAGCGACCATACCGCTTGCCTTTAAGGAATACCTGGAGGAAGGGGAGGTACAACCCGGCGATTTAGTGCTACTGACGGCTTTTGGTGCCGGAGCTGCCTACGGTTCTACGCTTATCGAGTGGTGACCAGCATGGGTTATACGGCATTTCTCTTTCCGGGTCAGGGGTCTCAGACCGTTGGTATGGGTGAAAATCTCGTCAATGATAGTAGAGTAAATGGCATTTACGAAACTGCGGATGAAATCATGGAGTCCGATTTTCATGACCTCATGCTGAATGGACCGGAAGAGGAACTCAATCGAACGAGGAACGCACAGCCGGCAATCTTTATAGATGGCATTGCGCGCTACAGAATCCTGCGGGACCAAGGAATATCTCCTGATTACCTGTTGGGGCATAGCCTGGGAGAGTTTTCTGCGCTCACTGCTGCAGGTTGCCTTACCTTTGAAGATGGGCTTAAAATCGTGAGGAAACGCGGGGAACTTACGAGCGAAGTGGACGTAGAAGGTTCGATGGTGGCCGTTATGGGAGTTGATTATTCCGTGGTCGAGGGGATAATAGAGGAAGCCGGAGATTCGGTTACGGTAGCCAATCATAATTCGCCAAGTCAGGTGGTTATTTCCGGCAAAAAGGAGCCCCTCGATAAAAGCTGTGAAAAACTGCGTGAGGAAAGGGCAAAGTGTATAAAGCTGGACGTTACCGGACCATTTCACTCTGCGTACATGAAGGGTCCGGAGAAGGAGTTAAAGAATTACATCGACCAATTTGTTTTTGACGATCCTGAGGTACCAGTTTTATCCAGCGTATCCGGTTCTTTCGAAGATGATGGAAATCATTTGAAAGATCTTCTGGGCCGGCAAATGACAAGTTCCGTTCGCTGGGTTGACTACGTGAATCTCCTCGGTAATTCCGGTGTCGAAAGGACAATTGAGGTAGGACCCGACGGGACCCTTTCCAGGCTAACGGGCAGGATAAATCCGGACATCGAAAGGTTGAAATTTGACGAGGTGATTTAATTTGGAATTTTCCGGAGAGGTTGCAATCGTAACCGGGGGAGGTAGCGGCATTGGGGAAGAGGTAACCAAGGGACTGGTGGAGCACGGAGTAAATACCAAGATCTTTTCCCGTTCCAGAGGCGAGGATACTGCCAGGCGTCTCGGAGATAATTGCGATTTCTTTCAAACTGACGTTACTGACGCCGAAGCGGTCAAGGATTCCGTCGAAAGAACCGTAGAAGAACACGGGCGAATTGACTACCTTGTAAACAACGCCGGTTACACCAGCGACAACTTGCTGGTTCGTATGTCTCCCGAAGATTGGGAAAAGGTCATTGACGTCAATTTGAACGGAGTATTTAATTGTACTAAATCCGCTTTAAGGTACATGATGAAGGGGGACGGTGGCAGTATCGTTAATATTTCCTCTGTCTCGGGGATCCTTGGCAACCCCGGTCAGGCGAATTACGCCGCCTCCAAGGCCGGGATAGTCGGGTTTACGAAATCACTTGCCCAGGAGTACGGCTCCCGAAACCTTAGGGCAAACGTTGTAGCTCCCGGTTTTGTCGATACTGCTTTGACCGAAGACATCCCGGAGGATAAGCGTGTATCTTACTTAAAAAACGTTATTTTGGAAAGATTTGCGGATCCGGAGGAGATAGCGGACCCCGTACTTTACCTGTTGAGTGACAGGGCCAGTTATATTACTGGAACCGTTCTCAGGGTTGACGGTGGTTTGTCATTTGGCTAGACTTTTCATCGTTAAACTTGACCATATAATATACTAGGAGGTATTTTCATGGAGGACCTCGAATCACAAGTAAAAGAGATAATTAGTCGGCAGTTAATGGTGGACGAAGAGGAACTGACCCTGGATGCTTCTTACGTTGAAGACCTGGGGGCCGATTCTCTCGACACCGTTGAAATGATAATGGAATTCGAGGACGAATTTGGAATAGAGATCCCAGACGAGGACGCCGAGGACCTGACTACGGTCGGCGAGTCCATAGATTACCTGGAAGACTTGCTGGAAGAAGAAGGTTGAACAAGAAAGAGTCAATAGGATAGTTGTTTCGCCCTATAGTATAATTTTTTGAAGATTAGCTCGGAATTAGAGTAGTTAAATTGTTTCATTTTGCCTGTTATTTTGCCGATGTAATTACGATATATTCCCGGTCTAGCGGGGATATTACGTCCGTTTCAAGGCACCGAGGTGATGTTTATGGGGGAAGAAAGAAGGGGTGACGTAGGGCACGAATCGAAAAATCCTTATTACGAAGGTAAAAAGTACAAAGAACCTACTTTCTGTTCGAACTGTGGCCTGGTTTACAGGCAGGGGCGATGGGTGGATCAATCCATGTCGGATAAGAAAGATGCCCACGAAGCCCTGTGTCCAGCCTGCAGAAGAAAAAGGGACAGGAACCCCGAAGGATTGGTTTACCTCTCCGGGGGGTATTTTGACGAACACCGGGAAGAAATTCTGCATATCGCCAAGAACAGCGAAAAACGGGCGAAGGAAGAAAGGCCGCTCCAGCAAATTATGTGGGTCGAGGAAGATTCGGAGAATCTGGAATTGGCTACAACCAACGAACACCTTGCCAGGAGAATCGGCAAGGCTGTTGCGAGGGCACACGATGGTAGTCTGGATATAAAATCCGGTGACAAAGGCAGGCTTGTTAGAGTTTACTGGTCAAGGGAGGATTAGTATTAAATGGCTGAAGGAAGTGACGTAGAACCAAGCGATCAAAAAATCGAAGAATTTCTCGAGGACCTGGCGTCGAGTAAACCGGCACCTGGAGGCGGTTCGGCAGCCGCCGTGGCCGGAGGACTGGCAGCTGCTTTGTCTTCCATGGTTGCCAGCTTGACGATAGGAAAAGAGAGGTACGAAGACGTTGAGGAGGAGTTTAGGGAAATCCTCGAGGACGCAAACGTTTTGAGGCAGGAGTTTCTGAAGACCATCAGCGAGGATATTCGGGCCTATAACAGGGTAATGGATGCCTATGGTGCTCCCAGTGAGACTCCGGAAGAAAAAGAGGAGCGCAAAAAGGCCATACAGAAAGCTCTGAAAGGGGCGACCGAGCCGCCGTTCAAGATGGCCGAGTTAGCTCTGGAAGTCATGGATCTGGCCCGGAAGTGTGCGGTTTCCGGAAATTCGCACGCGGTAACAGATGCTGGCGCTTCGGCTATTCTGGCGGAAGCTACCGTGAGGACTTCGCTGCTGAACGTTGACATAAATCTATCTTCCATTTCGGACGAGGCTTTCGTCAGCGAGAAGACGGATAAGAGAAATGACTTAAGCTCCAGGGCAATGGAGAAGTCCGAAGGGATAGTGGACATCATGAACGAGAAGATTTAGTTTCCATGTCAGAGGAATATTTGGACCTCGGGGTTAAAGCGGCTAAAGAAGCTGGGGAGTTATTATTAGAAGGTCTGGGAAAATCGCGAGAAATCTCCGAAAAAACGGGAAGAACTGATCTAGTTACCCAGTACGATCACGCCGCCCAGGACCTGATTGCAGAGCGTATCCAGGACGAATACCCAGATCATTCAATACTCGCTGAAGAGGAATTTACAGTTGAAGGGGATTCGATAAAGTGGATCGTCGATCCTCTGGATGGAACCACGAACTACGTCTATAACTACCCCCTGTTCTGTGTCTCCATTGCCGTTGAAAAAGGTGGTACACTTGAAGCCGGCGTAGTTCACATACCGTTTTTAGAAGAAACTTTTACGGCAGTTAGGTCTCGGGGAGCCTGGTTGAACGGAGATGAAGTTTCCGTGTCGGACAGGGTCGATTTTTCGCGATCATTGCTATCAACCGGTTTTCCCTACGACGAGAGCAAGGTGCCGGCCGCGATAAAAACTTTTTCTCGAATGGTCAGAGAGGCCCGGGGAATCAGGCGGGACGGCGCAGCAGCTCTGGATCTATCCTTTACAGCGATGGGAAGGTTTGACGGCTTCTGGGAACTTGGTCTGTCACCCTGGGACGTCGCGGCTGGAACTTTGATAATCAGAGAGGCCGGTGGCGTGGTTACTGATTTTTCCGGAAATGAGCACGACCTCTACGATTCCGAAGGTATAGTTGCCTCCAATGGGGAAATTCACGGCGAACTTCTTAAGAGGTTAGAAAACTAGGGGTTATAGAATGAACTCTATTTCGATAAGGGAAGTCGATGGGTACGAGGACGAGGAAGTCCTGCTCAAGGGTTGGCTTTACAATATGCGGTCCAGCGGGGGAATCAAATTTATTCAGATCCGTGATGGGACGGGTATCATTCAGGGGGTACTGAAGGAAGGGGCCGTCGATGACGAATTGTTCGAAGCGGTTTCCGACCTTAAACGGGAGTCTTCCGTAAAAGTTACGGGTACCGTCAAACAGGATGATAGAGCGCCGATCGGTTACGAGCTCGAGGTCTCCGACCTGGAGGTCGAGCATTCCGTAGAGAAGGACTTCCCAATTGCCCCAAAGGAACACGGTCCGGGATTCTTAATGGATAACCGACACCTCTGGATTCGAGCCAAAGGGGCAGCACCGGTGCTCAGAATCAGGCACGAGTTCCTTCAGGCAACGAGGGATTTCTTCGACCGTGCCGGTTTGATCGCCACGGAGGGACCGATTTTGACCGGAGTCTCGGTGGAAGGAACAACCACGCTGTTTGAAACTGATTACTTTGGCGAGGACGCCTACTTAACTCAAAGTTCACAGCTCTACCTTGAAGCAACGGCCGCGGCGCTGGGCGAGGTTTACTGGATCGGACCAGTGTTCCGGGCGGAGAAGTCCAAAACCCGGAAGCATCTAACTGAGTTCTGGATGGCGGAAGCGGAGTTGAGCTGGGTGGAACACGAGAAGAACCTCGATTTTCAGGAGGAGATGGTAAATTCCGTCGTTACCCGCGTTGCTGAAAACAGGCGGGAAGAACTGGAAAGCCTCGACGTCGATCCCGATGCCCTGGTCGAAAAAGTAGAAAAACCCTTCCCGCGGATTACCTATTCGGAAGCCGTTGAAATAGTCAACGATGCAGGTATCGAGATGGAGGAAGGCCAGGACTTCGGGGCGCCAGCCGAAACCGCGCTGGGCGATCATTTTGAAAAACCAGTCTTCATCGAAGCTTTTCCAATGGAGCTAAAACCGTTTTATATGGAGCCCATGCCCGACGGCAAGCGGGTCTACGCCGCCGATCTCATTGCTCCGGACGGATACGGGGAAATAATCGGGGGCAGTCAGCGTATTGACGATCTGGGTTTGCTGGAAAGACGGTTCGAAGAAGAAGGTTTGCCAAAAGAACCGTACCAGTGGTACCTTGACCTTCGCAGATATGGTTCGGTCCCCCATTCGGGTTTCGGTCTGGGCGTGGAAAGAACGATAGCCTGGATCTGTAATTCCGAGCACGTAAGAGAGACGATACCGTTCCCCAGGCAGATAAACAGGATTTATCCTTAATATGGGTCTGAAAAGCTTTTTCCATTCCTTAAAGGGCGTGTTCTGGTTTCAATCCCCCTCGGACGATCTGGAAGAGGACGTTTCGCCTTCTAAAAATAACCATGACGTATTTTACCGCGTTGAAAACGTTGAGGGATACGAAGAAGTACTAAAATCGCTGAAGTCCTGGGCCAAGGAAGATTTCGAGGATCCACGGATAGTTCTCAACGATCCTGACGTGATGGAGGACTATATTGACCTCAGTCTGGATTTTGAAACGGCCCTGGGTGACTTCAGGCTGGTGTACTACGAAAACGATGAACTCGTCCTTCGCGGCGACAGGGAAGTGGTGCCGGAAGTCAGGGAAAAAATTGAGGAAAAACTTGATCTGAACTTTAAAAGGATATGAGCTAAATTAGCTCCCCGG
>CAZYCI010000053.1:0-9025 GCA_964645955.1 uncultured Thermotogae bacterium | reverse complement strand
AGGATAACTGATGCCGGAACTGCGCTGGAACCCGGTACTGAAACGCTGGAACATAATATCCGATAAGCGGCAGGACCGACCGGTGTTGCCCGAGGATAGCTGTCCGCTCTGTCCGGGGGTTCTGGAGGTGCCGCAGGACGATTACTACATAGTAACCTTCGAAAACAGGTTTCCCTCCCTGGAACGCGATCCGGAGGAGCCAAATTTGGACGGCGATTCCTTCTACAGGGTGCGCGAAAACCGTGGAGTCTGCGAGGTCATTTTATACTCTTCTGACCACGAGGTGCCACCGGCCGACCTGAGCCTCGATCGGATGGAGGACCTCGTGACAGTTTGGACCGACAGGTTCCGGGATCTCTCGGAAGAAGGCTTTATCGATTACGTCTACATCTTTGAAAACAGGGGCAGGGAGATCGGAGTTACCCTGGACCATCCGCACGGCCAGCTCTACGCCTTTCCCTTCGTTCCACCTCTGATCCGGCGTTCAGTAAAGAGCGCCAGGGAACACTTTGAGAAAGAGGATAGCTGCCTCTTTTGTCGAATAATTGACAAGGAGAAGGAATTTGCGGACAGGATAATCTGGGAAAACGAGGACTTCCTCGCCTTCGTCCCCTTTTACGCCCGGTTTCCCTATGAAGTCCACCTTTACCCGAAGCGCCACTTCCCGACGATGCTCGACCTGAAAAGAGGGGAGGAAAGAGCCCTGGCCGAAGGGATAAAGACGGTCCTGAACAGGTACATGAACTTGTTCCCGATCGATGATTTTCCCTACATCATGAGCTTTCATCAGGCGCCGGTCGATGGCGAGGATTACTCCTACTATCACTTTCACCTCGAGTTTTACTCCCTCCAGCGGGCGGAGGACAAGATAAAGTACCGTGCGGGAGTCGAAACCGGCACTTCCACGTTTATTTCTTCGATCTCGCCGGAGAAGATGGCCGCGGACCTGAAGGAAGCAGACACGGAAAGGTGCGATGGTGAAATCAATGAAGGCTGAGCAATTAAAAAAGGATTTCGCGGAGAAGTACGGAGCCGGTTCCGAGCCGGGAATTTACCGTGCACCGGGCAGGGTCAACCTCATAGGCGAACATACCGACTATAATGGAGGCCTGGTGCTGCCGATAGCGGTTGACCTCTCGACCCGGGCCGCAATCTCGGAAAACGGGACCGAATTTGCCCGGGTTTTCTCCTCCAGTTTGGATGAGGAAGCCGAGATAAGAATCAAGGAAGATATGGAAAGCGTCGGGGGCTGGACCGACTACATCCGCGGGATAATCTCCGGCCTTAAACAGGTAACTGGAAAAGAACTGCCCGGGTTTGACCTTTACCTTGCTTCCGACGTTCCGGTTGGTAGAGGACTTTCGAGCTCGGCCGCGCTGGAAATGGCTGTTGCAGCTGGCCTGAACGAAGAATTTTCCTTGAACGTCCCGGAACTCGACCTGATCAGGATCTGTCAGAGGTCCGAGAACGAGTTCGTCGGGGCAAATACCGGGATTATGGACCAGTACGTTTCCTACTACGGTAAGGAGGGAGCAGGGGTTTTGATCGACACTTCCGAACCGTCGCACCGCTACGTGGAGCTGGACCTTTCCGGGTACGAGCTTCTGGTGGTTGATACGATGGTTTCCCACACGCACGGGGGCAACGAGTACAACGAACGTCGGAGGGAATGTGAGGAAGCACTACGGGAGTTGAACCAAAAGAGTAACAGTAAAGAGCTGGGTTCTCTCAGCGAGATCGACCCCGAAAGGCTGGAGGAAGCAGTATCGAGGCTGACCGGGACCCTGGCCAATAGAACCAGGCACGTCGTCGAGGAAAACGAGCGGGTCAAAAGGGCAGCAGAATACCTGGAGAAAGGAAGGGTAAAGGAGGCGGGAAAACTGTTCTTTGCCTCCCACCGAAGCCTCAGGGACCTCTACGAAGTCAGCTGTCGTGAACTGGACTTCCTAGTAGAATTTGCTAGCGACTGGGGTATACCCGGAGCCAGGATGACCGGAGGGGGATTTGGCGGTGCTTCGGTTCATATAGTTCCGGCTGCCCGTTCGGATTCCTACCATTCTGAGATAAAGCGGGAGTACCGCCGGGAATTCGGAATCGAACCGGCGGTGTTCTTCGTCCGGCCGAGTAACGGGGTAAAACAGGAACTGAAACTCGAATAATACCTTGGTCAGGCTTGTAAGGAAGGCCCGCGTTGATTAACCTCTAATTGAAATCTTGAGTATTTATATCGACATTTGTTAAAGCTAGTTAATATACAAGGAAGGTGAAAACTATGATATCCGAAGAAGAAGTCGAAGACGCTCTTGAAGAGGTCAGGCCTTCTATACAGGCCGACGGTGGAGACGTAATTCTTGACGAAATTACCGAGGACAACGTCGTCAAGGTCCAGCTGGTTGGTGCTTGTGTTGGTTGTCCCATGTCCACGATGACGCTGAAACAGGGTGTCGAGAAGGTCCTTGAATCAAATATTCCTGAAATCAAAGAGGTCAAGGCAGTTTGACTGCTCTGGTTGAGTTAACCATCTCCAATTAGTATCATAGATTTAACAAAAAACTGAGGTGGAACGAGATGGCTGCAAGTCTTAACCAGGTTATTTTAATTGGAAACTTGACGGAGGATCCGGAACTCCAGTATACCCAGTCCGGAGTAGCAAGAACAAGCTTTACGATAGCCGTAAACAGGCAGTACAGGGATAGCAACGACGAATTACAGGAAGAAACCACTTTTGTACCAATAACCACCTGGCGCAACCAGGCGGAAAACTGTGCTACTTATCTCAGCAAGGGAAGGCCAGTTGCAGTTACGGGTAGGTTGAGCATAGATAGCTACGAGGACGACGACGGGAACAACCGCAAGTGGACCAGCGTGGTCGCGAACAACGTCCAGTTCCTCGGCTTCGGCGGGGATAGGGAATCAGAGTCCAAGCAGGGAGGTCAGAAGCCACCACCCGAAAAACCGAACCAGGGGCCGTCGGGAAGTTCGAGCGATGACGACGAGGAGATCCCGTTCTAAACGTCTCCTTCTTAGTTAAGGATTGAGCCGGGCTTAGTCGGGTTGCGCACGGAGTCCAATTCTGATCCTCACTGACGCGGATCGTGCCAGGTCAAGTAAAGTGGTAAGGTAGCGTTTACTGCTAGTTCAGTCAGCGCAGCTCGTCCATCAGTTTGGAACCGAGTTCGCCGGGAAGCGTTTTCAGGATGGTTCCGACTACTGAAGGGTTCCTGATCATCCTCTTTGCAAGTGGATAGAGATGGTCGATGTTGCCGTGTTCCGCTATCCAATCAGATATCTCTTGACGCTTTAGCAATTCCAGGAGATTGGATAGCTTTTCGTCCGAGACTCTATCGAGAATCCGGTGAAGCAACATCTCTCGCTTGAGGTTTTTTCCTACTTCGTTCATCCATCTCCTGTAGTACAGTTTCGCGGGATCCTCGAGGCCATCCAGTGCCTTCAGGGCTACTTCCCCTGCGATCCTGGCGGTGATTGATAGAGGGTAGAGGCCGCCACCCGAAGTCGGTTTTACCTGTCCTGCCGCGTCCCCTACAGTAAGTACACCGTTCTCACAGGAATTATCAGGGACTCCGATCGGGATGACGCCCGTGCGGAAGTCGTCGGGCGTTTCTGCCCCGATTTCGTCCGTTAACCTCTCGAAGAAATTCAACAGTTCCTCTCCCCGTGCCGTAGCAAGACCAATTCTTGCCCGGGTTTCCGATACAGGGATGATCCAGCCGAAGAAACCGGGTGCGATATCTCTGCCGAAGAATACCTCGACGTGGTCACTACGTTCGACACGGAACTCCATTTCCTTTTGAATTGCGTAAAGCAGCTCCGAGGGGCGATCCAGACCGAACAACCGCCTGACGTCGCTTCTCGGACCGTCGGCGCCGACTACTATTTTCGGCTCAAGAACTTCCTCTTTTTCCCCGTCCACGGATCGTAGAGTTACTGTCGACCCGTCTCTACCGTAAATACCGGTTCCTGGCCTGACGGATACGCCGCTTTCCGCGGCAGTGGCAAGCAAATTGGCGTTTAATTGATCCCTATCCACGACGTAGGCTTTGACTTCCGGCGAGGAAAGACGGTAGTTCTCGCCTTTCGGCGGGTGGACGACTACGCCTTTTATTTCGTTTACGATCGCTTCGTCCGATGTATTCAACCTATCCCAGGTCTCCAGGCTGACGAGACCCCCGCAGGCGCTCGAGTTTTCGAGGTCGGATTTCTTGTCGATTAATAGTGTTTTAGCTCCGCCTTCCGCAGCAACCCTTCCGGAAATCGAACCGGCGGGGCCGCCGCCGACGATTAGAACTTCCGGTTCCATGGTCATTTTTTACCACCTTAAAGCAACGTTAAAAACTCTGTCCTTTTCGGGATCCCTCGTAACCAGTTCGAGGTCGATTTCCAAATCGTTCCGGTAGCCGATCCGTAAGCCGTGCCCGGATAGGGAGCTAAAAGGGGAAATATATCCCAGGACAAGTTTACCGATTTTCACCTGAAGTGACCAGCGCTCCAGCCTCAGATCGCTCAACAGGAAAGAAGCCGAGTTCCCCCGGTAATTTAGATCCGTGACCAGGTCCAGTCCGGAACTAGCCTCGCGGAAATCCAGGCCGATTCCCTGACTCCAGGTGAGCCTTTCCTCCCCCAAGGATAAGCCCTTGCTGCCGCTGAATAAAATGTAGCTGCTCCGGCTATTACTTATCCCGACGGGACTATCCCGGTAAAGCTGGGAGAATTCCGTTTTCTTCTTCAGAGGAAACCAGAAGTTAGCTCCATCGCCCGAACCGGAAAAATCCATCTCGTAACTTAAGCCAACATTGCCAATCGTAAATGATCCCGTACTGTTCAAGCCGTAATCTGACCGCCGGACCCAGGCGATCGAGTCGGAAGAGATTGCCCAGCCGCCGATCCTGTAGTCGAAGTAGGAGGCCATGAGACCGGCGCTAAACCCGTCCCAGCCGGGCTCGTTTTCGGGGGAGAGGAGTCCGGTCAAAAAAGGTTGATAGTCCCAGTTGTCCGGAGCGGGCACGAGCGACTGGCTCAGCGAAAAACCCAGTCCGTATTCCCCGTCCCGATTTCTGGTGACCCCCAGGCCGTGGTCATTTAACTTGCCGACCGCGAGTAGCGCAGGCCCGCTGGTGCTCAAGGACAGGGCGTTTTCGACCCCGTATCCGGGATATGATAAAAATAGAAGGAGTGTTCCGACCAATAGCATCAGAAGGGCAGATTTCGATCCCGACGGTTCTCCTCCGGAACGTCCGAGCTCCTTGCGGAGTTTCATTCCTCCTTGAGTTCCTCCTCTGCCGCTTCTGCTCTTTCCTTACGCTTTTCAAACAGCATATTCATTATGCCGTAGTGGGCCAGCAGGCTGAGCCCGATTGCAACCAGTACGGATTCTATTGCCTTGACCGAAAAGGAGTAAGCTACGGCTTCGCTGCCGCTTACCCCGAACAAGGCGTATATACCGATCAGACCCCCCTCGGAAATTCCGATCCCTCCTGGGGTCACCCAGAAGAACGAGGAAAGAACGGATATCATCGCAAACAGCATCGTTATTTCAACCAGAGTGAATAGCCGGCCCTGGGTGAAGTAAAAGTATATCTGCGGTCGGATGAACATGAAAAACGTTGCGACGAGGTCGAGTAAAAACGCGACCCCCGTGTGCTTGATGTGTTTACCGAATGCCATGCTGATTTCTTTTTCCAGGTGTCGGATCGTGTCTTCCGCCTTCTGGAGGATTTCGGTCCACGGCAGTTTGCGCTTCAGAAACGCCACAAACCTGGAAAAAATGAAGAGCTTCCTGTAGAAATTCAGAATGAGCAAGGACAGCAGGCTCAAAAATAAAAGGGAAATCAAAACCAGGTAAAGCATCATGTCCGTTGGTATCTGACTATAGACAGCGAGCATCGCTCCGATAAGTATTGCGGAAACTAGCGCGGCCATCATAGTAATTCGCTCCGCGACTATCGTAGCAAATACCCGGCTGTATGAAGTATCCGTTTCGCGCTCGATCACGAGAGCCCTGACCGGTTCGCCGCCAAAGTGGAGAGAAGGAGTCAGGAAACTGACGGAGAAGCTGCCGATCCGGGCCCAGAAACTGAGAGCGTACGGGGCCTCTACCCCGTAACCCTTCATCAGAACTATCCATGCCACCGTCCAGAAGAAAAATTGGAGCAAAATGGCCCCGATCATGGATGAAAACCCGTCCCAGCCAAGAGCGGAGAACTGGGTAAAAACCTTGTTTGGTCCGATAAAGCTTAAAATTGCTCCGAGAACTGCTGCTCCGAATATTACGGAGATGATGGTGGTCGTTTTGCGACTGGTGCTCAACTCAACCTCCCAATCCATTGATTCTTACTCAGTTGTACAAGGCTAACGGATACTTTATACTTTAGCAATATTCCCTCAAAGAGGGGTGAATTATGCCAGAGAACTTTGACTTCGATCAAGGAGGAGGCCGCGGCGGAACTGACTGGGAAAGGTTCAAACGGACACTGAAGCGGTTCGGTGGCAAGACCGGCTGGATCATTATAGCCGTAGTAATTGCCATCTACCTGCTTCAGGGCATCTATCAGATCGACCCGGCCGAAGTTGGATTGGTTAAGCGTTTTGGAAAGCACGTAAGGACGGTAAATTCCGGTTTAAATTATCATTTACCTCCCCCGATAGAGACGGTGCAGAAGGTCGACGTCCGATCGGTCCGCAAGATCGAGATCGGTTACGAGACGATATCACCGCCTCCCAACCCGCAGTACCGAATTGATAAGGAAGAGGCGCTGATGCTTACGGGGGACGACAATATAGTTCATATGGAACTCGCCGTTCAATTTACGGTGAGGGACGCCGAACAACTGGCCTTCAACATAATAGATCCGCATGCTCTCGTCAAAGAAGCCGGTGAGGCAGTGATAAGACAGGAAGTGGTCAAACACTCTGTAGAGCAGGCTCTGACGACGCAACGTGCGGAAATAGCTGCAAACGCTCAGGAAGCGTTGCAAAAACTTCTGGATTCTTACGAGGCAGGTATAAATATCGAGACGATCAAAATACAGGACGCCAAGCCTCCGGAGCCGGTAATTCCCGCCTTTGACGACGTTACGAGCGCCAAGGAGGACAAACAGACGAAGATAAACCAGGCTCAGGCTTACAGGAACGACGTCATTCCGAAGGCAAGGGGTCAAGCAGCCAAAATAACCAACCAGGCCGAAGCTACAAAAGCGGAGAGAATAAACGAAGCTGAAGGTGGAGTAAGCAAGTTCCTCCAGGTGCTCGAGGAATACAACCAGGGAAGCCAGGAGGTCACAAGAAGACGCCTCTACATGGAAACCATGGAAAAAATCCTGCCCGAAATGAACAAGGTATTGCTGACTCAATCGACGGAAGGGTCGTCCGTACTGAAGCTATTGAACCTTTCCGACCTGAGCAGCGAGAACCTGGATGGTGATAGCAAATGAAAAAATTAGCCTGGTTTGCCGGTATCGTAATAGCGATAATAATAGTTTTTAACCTGTTTACCTTTACCGTTGACGAGACCAAACAGGCGATAGTTATCCAGTACGGTGACATAAAGCAGGTGGCAACCGAGGCCGGTCTCCACTTCAAAATTCCGTTTATTCAACGGGTTCAGAAGATGGAGGGACGGTTGCTCTCCTACGACATAGAACCCAGGAAACTGATTACTGCCGACCAGCGGCGACTGCTGGTGAATAACTACGCAATCTGGAGGATAGAGGATCCGCAGCAGTTCAAGGAGTCCTTCAATGCTCGTCTGGATACGGCACAAACCAGAATAGACGATATACTTTATTCGGACCTGAGAAACGTACTGGCAAATTACGAGTTTAACCAGATAGCTTCCGGCGAACGCGAAAATATGCTGGCCTCCATAACGAGCAATAGCGCTAAGAAGCTCAGCGAATACGGGATAAACCTCATTGACGCCAAGATCAAACGCGCTGATCTACCCGAGGCAAATGAGCAGGCGGTCTTTGACCGAATGATATCCGAAAGAGAGAGACGAGCAGCTCAGTTGAGAGCCGAAGGTGACGAGCAGGCTCAGGAAATAAGGTCGGAAGCGGATAGAAAAAGCAGCGTAATAGTTGCCGAAGCCAGGAACAAGGCAGAATCAATTCGAGGGGAAGGTGAAGCAAAGGCACTACAGATTTACTCGGATGCCTACAGTCAGGACGTGGAGTTCTACGAGTTCTGGCGCAAGCTTTCCTCCTACAGGGAATCCTTCCCGGGTGGCAAGTCGACGATACTCGTAACGCCGGATTCTCAGTACATGACGCTTCTTTCGGAAGGAGTAACCGAGAAAATGAAGGAGAAGGAAGCGGAAGACAAGTAACTTTGGAGCTGCTAAGTTAGAAGACTAATTACCATGCCCTCCCGGTAAAACGGGAGGGTTAATTATTTTAGGATTGGGTCCTCTCCCGCCACAAATTTAGACCTTCCAGAACCAGGTCCTTTTCGTAGTGCTGAATCGCATCTATCTCCCGCGAAAATAGCCTGCCTTTTCCCCCGGTAGCGATTATTTCAAGATTTTCGCCACTGTAACTTTCCTGGAAGCGGTTTATCATCCCCTCTATCATGCTTATAAAACCGAGGACGAACCCCGAATTGATATTGCCGGCGGAAGTCTTCCCTACCGGTCCCTCCGGTAGCTTTAGCTCTATTTCCGGTAGCAGTGCCGCCCTATCAACCAGGGCCTCCAGCGCCGTTTCCATCTCCGGCGCGATTGCCCCACCGAGAAAGTGACCCTCTTCGGAATAGAGCTCGAAACTTGTTGCCGTACCGAAGTCGATTATCAGGCCGGGACCGCCGTAGAGTTCGCGGCTGGCTATTATGGTCGCCACCCTGTCCGGCCCAACTTTTTCCGGTTCGTCGACGTCAAGTTCCACCATTCCGTTATCCATCGGCCGCAGGAAGGTCGGAGAGACTTCCAGGTAGCGTTCCAGTCCCCTATTTAGACTCCTGTTGAGGTAAGGAACTACCGACGAAATAACGGCGTCGTCTATTTCCTCGGGGCCTA